>JBCCDT010000042.1:0-28344 GCA_039030635.1 Pseudomonadota bacterium | reverse complement strand
TCAATTCCATCAGCAGGGGTGACGTGAGTGTAGATGCCACGAACATGGCCGGCACCAACACTGTCACCGGCGGGCAGTACGGGATCTTCGTGAGCTCGTCAAATGGCGGGACGCTCGCCATCCGCGCCAACAACGTCGAAGGCACAGCATTCACGGGCATTCGTACGCTTCAGGGGATCGGTACCGGTGCGCTTTCCGTGACAACCACCGGCACGGTGACGGGGGGGATGAGCGGGATCCTTGCGACAACTGAAGGCAGGGGCGACGCGGTGATCAACACCAGCAATGCAAGCGGCACTGGCGTTGTGACCGGCGGTACGAACGGCATCGTGGTGCGAAACACGGCAGGCATCGGCATGATCAACATCACCACGGATGCGGTGACGGGAAACAATGGCGACGGGATTGAGGTGTTCAATAACAGCGCTGGCACATCTGTCACCGTCACGGCCTATGGCGCGGTGAGCGGCACCCAGAGGGGCATTGAGGTCATGAATGAAGGCACGGGCGATGTGACGATTGATGCCTCGAACGCTGCCCAGTCCGTGATGGTCACCGGGGGCATGCAGGGCATCTACGCGGTCAATACGATGGGCGGGGCGCTCAGCGTGACCGCTGATCACGTGACCGGCACCAGCGGTGACGCAATTTACGCCAGCAATGATGTCTCAGGTACGACGCTGAGCGTCACCACGACAGGCACGGTGACGGGCGGCGATGACGGGATCGACGCCCGTAACAACGGTGCGGGTGATCTGACGATCAATACCTCAAACAGCACAACGCCAAGCACCGTCGCAGGGGCGCAGAGGGGCATCTACGCGGTCAATAGCCAGGGTGGCGCGCTCACCATCACGGCCGACAATGTTGAAGGCACCGCAAATATCGGCATTCGCGCGCGCCAAGTGGACGGTAGCGATCCGCTTTCGTTGACGACCACAGGCACGGTTTCTGGCGGGACGAGCGGGATCAGTGTCGACAATCTCGGCACCGGCAACACGACGATCACCACCAGCAATACAAGCGGCACAGGCAGTGTCATCGGCGGCACAGTCGGCCTCGTGGTGCGAAACACCGGGGGTGGCTCCGTCTACGTCACAACGGATGCGGTCACCGGGAACAGTGACGACGGAATTGATGTGTTCAGCGACACCTTTGGCGCTTCGGTCACGATCACGGCCAACGGCGCGGTAAGCGGCAACGTGATTGGCATTGAGGCCATCAATCAAGGCACCGGTAGTGTGATCGTTGACGCCTCAAACACCACCGGGACAGGTCAGGTCATTGGCGGTCAATACGGTATCTTGGCGCGAAGCAGCGGTACTGGTGTGCTGTCTGTGACGGCAGATAACGTGGAAGGCACGGCGCGTATGGGCATCCGGGCGGAAACCACTGCGGCGACCTCCTCTACGCTCACAGTGACCACAACCGGGACCGTGACCGGCGGCGACACTGGCATTGATGCCCGACATGACGGGACCGGAGCGTTGACGGTGAATGCCGCCAACGCGTCCGGCACAGGGCAGGTCACCGGGGGTGTGAAAGGCATCTACGCGCATAGTGAAAACGGCGCGCTGATCATCACAGCCGATAATGTAACCGGCACCAGTTCAAACGGGATCGAGGCGCGCACTGCCACGGCCAGCGCCACGACCCAGACCATCACCGCACGCGGCACGGTTCAAGGCGGGCTCGACGGGATCTTTGCCCGTCACTACGGCTCAGGTGATCTGACGATCAACGCCTATAACACGGACGGCACGGGCTCCGTCACCGGCGGTGTATTCGGCATCCGGGCGATCAACGATGAAGGCGGGGCGCTGTCGATCACGTCCAATGCGGTGACGGGATCGGGCAACACCGGGATTGATGCCACCAACCGTGCGGGCACCACAGCACTTTCAATCACGGCTTCGGGCGCGGTGAGCGGGACCGGGCGGGGGATCAGCGCCAGCAATTACGGAACGGGTGATCTGACCGTTGATGCCACCAACGCGGCGGGCACGAACCAGGTCACCGGCAGCCGGAACGGGATTTACACGACCAATGCCAACGGTGGCGCGACCGATATCAGGGCCAACAGTGTGGACGGCACCACCAATACCGGCATTCGCGCCAACCAATTTGGCGGGACGAGCCTTTCAGTCACGACGACCGGCACAATTGCAGGCGCCTCTTACGGGATCCGCACCTATAGTTCCGGCAATGGTGGCACAACCATCAACACCTCAAACACAAGCGGCACCGGCCAGGTCACAGGCTCTATTGCGGGCATTCGGGCGGTCCAGGCCGGTGCAGGTGATCTGAGCGTGACCGTCGATAGTGTGAGCGCGACACTCCAAGATGCTATTCAGGCGAATGCGGCCACGACAGCGGGTGCGTTGTCGGTGACGGCCTACGGCACGGTGATGGGCGGGTATCGGGGGATTGAGGCCTATGCCAACGGCACGGGCACCGGCACGGTCATCGCCACCGGCGCCACGGTCACCGGCGGGCGCACCGGGATTTACGTGCGCGGCAATGTCAACAATACGGGCATCTCGGTCACCGCAGACAATGTCACCGGGACAAGCATCCACGGGATCGATGCGCGCAACGACACCTCGGGGAGTTTGGTCGTCGACAGTTCCAACATGAGTGGCACAGGTCAGGTGACAGGTCAGCAATACGGGATCTTGGCGCGCAACTATATTGGCGGCTCTTTGTCCATCACCGCCGACAATGTGACAGGCACGACAGACGACGCCATTCGGGCTTTGAATGGCACAGGGACGACGGATCTTTCAGTGACCGCCTATGGCACGGTGATGGGGGCATTCGGAATTGATGCGTCCAACCAAGGCACCGGCACCAGTACGATCACCGCCTCCGGTGCGACAGTCACCGGAAGCAATACCGGGATCTATCTGGGCTCCAACGCCACAGCCTCATCCGCCAGCGTGACCGCCGACACTGTCACGGGCACCTCCAGTGACGGCATCCTTGTGGTGCATCAGGGCACGGGTGACCTGACCGTCGATGCCTCCAACATGGCTGGAACTGGCTATGTGAGGGGCGGGACGGACGCGATTGATGTGACGAACAACAATGGCGGCGCGCTCAGCGTGACGGCAGACACGGCCCAAGGCGGCACGGGTGACGGGATTTTTGCCTCCAACGCGGCCGGTGGGACAAGCCTGTCTGTCACCGTCAACACACGTGCGGCTGGCGACGGTGAGGGGATCTATGCCCGAAATGTAGGCACGGGAGATCTGACGATTGATGCCTCCAACATGGATCAGGATGCGGTGGTCAGTGGCGGCGACCAGGGCCTCTTTGCGCTGAATTCACTGGGCGGGCAGCTCAGCATCACCGCCGATAACGTCACCGGAGGCACCCGCTCGGGGATCTATGCCTACAACACCTCCGTCACGAGCCCCGGCACCCGCGTGACCGCTTATGGCACCGTGATGGGCGTGACGGATGGGATTTTTGTGCAAGACGCCTCCAGCGGGAACCTGATCATCCATGCCACGAACACGGATGGTGATGCCTCTGTCACCGGGGGGCAACACGGGATCCGCGCTCAGAACAGTTCGGGTGGATATCTGAGCGTGACCGCGAACAACGCAACCGGCACGGCCCAAGACGGTATCCGAGCCAACAACGAGAGCGGCGGCACAACCTTGTCCGTGACCGCGACGGGCACCGTTTCTGGTGGACGCGACGGTATCTTCGCGCGCAATGACGGCACCGATGACCTGACAGTGACCGCCACAAATGCCACCGGCACCGCCTCCGTCACCGGAGCGGATCAGGGGATCTTCGCAGACAACAACAATGGCGGGGCGATCACCATTTCGGCCAATAATGTGACCGGCAACAGCTTTGAGGCAATCTACGCCTATAATGATGGTTCTGGCACCGGAATATCGGTGACCACCGACGGCACGGTTTATGGTCGCACAATCGGCATTTGGAGTGCGCATCAGGGCACCGGTGACACCGTGATCAACACGACCAATGCCGCCGGTGACAGCATGGTTACAGGCCAAATCGGAGTTGGCATTTTGACCAGCAATACAGCAAGCGCTGGTGCCATGAGCGTCACTACGAACTCGGTTTACGGCGCAAGTTTCGGCATTTTTGCGACCGGAAATGGAACCGGTGACACCACCATAACCGCGACGAACGTGGCGGGCACAGCTACCGTTTACGGTGCTGCGGCTGACGGGATTGTTGGAGAGTCAAGCCAAGGTGCAGTGGTAATCTCGGCAAACAACGTTTCAGGCGGCGTCTATGGTATCCTCGGGCGCAGCCTTGGAAGCACAGTCAGCATCACCTCCACTGGCACGGTCGCGGGCACCATCGCTGACGGCATTGTAGGCCAAGGCAGAACGGGCCTGACAATAGACGCCTCAAACACGAGCGGGACAGGTCAGGTTACTGGAAACCGCTTCGGCATCAACGCGCGCAATATCTATAGCGGGGCCCTGAGCGTGACCGCTGACACTGTAACCTCCACTTCTAGTGACGCGATTTTTGCGCGCAATTCCGCTGGCACGTCCTCTCTTTCGGTGACCGCCAGAGGCATGGTGAATGGCGGGACACGCGGGATCTACGCGCAGAACTACGGCACGGGTGATCTGACCATCACGGCGACGAACATGGCCGGTTCTGGGTCCGTTACTGGAACAACCGTAGGTATCTTTGCCATGAACGAAAATGGCGGCGCGCTTTCGGTGTCAGCGGACAATGTCTATGGCGGTACGGGCAACGCGATTGACGTCGACAATGACAGCGATGGCACCACCACATCAGTCACCACGACGGGCACCGTACAATCCACCACGGGCGATGGCATCTATGTGCGCCATTTCGGGGCAGATGATGTGACGGTTGCGGCCACCAACGCCGATGGCACCGCCACCACAACCGGCAATCGCAGCGGCATTTACGTGCAGAATTACGGTCCGTCCGCGCTGAGCTTGACGGCTGATAATGTGACCGGCACCACCCGCTACGGTGTCTATGCGCGCAACTATCCGGCCGGCACGGACCTGACCGTGACCACCTATGGCACGGTGATAGGCTATCTCACCGGCATTCGTGCGCTGAACTACGGCATCGGCGAACTTACGGTTTCGGCCTCGAACGCGGATGGGACAGCGCTGGTTGACGGGTATCTTAACGGCATCTCGGTGTTCCACGACTATGCGGGCGCCATTGATGTCACCGCCGACAACATCACCAGTGATCTGGGCATCGGTGTTTTCGCCAACAACACCGCCAACGGCACCGGCCTGTCCGTCACGACCTATGGCACAGTCACGGCCTTTGGCCAGGGCATGAACCTGACCCATAACGGGACGGGCGACTTGACCGTCACGGCAATCAATTCAGACGGCAGCGCCTCGGTCACCGGCACGACCGGGATTACAGCGGACAACAATGGCACTGGCGCGCTTTATATCACGGCCGATTCCGTGACAGGCACGGCGTCGGACGGGATCAACGCCAACACCTCCATGAGCGGTACCGACCTCTCGGTGACGACATATGGCGCGGTGAGCGGTGCCAGCGATGGCATCAACGCGGTTAACAACGGCTCGGGTAACCTGACCATCCTGGCCAGCAACGCCGCTGGCACAGCCTCGGTGACCGGCACGTATTATGCCATCTTTGCGGACAACAATAACGGCGGCGCGCTGTCGGTCACCGCAGACAACGCCACCGGCACGACCTATGACGCGATCGAGGCGCGCAATGATGCCTCCGGCACCATGCTGTCTGTCAGAACAACAGGGCTGATCACGGGCGGGGTCTACGGCGTTGAGGCGCGCAACGACGGGACCGGTGATCTGACGGTGAACGCGGCAAGTGCGGATGGCACTGGTCAAGTCACCGGCCAAGTCACTGGCGGCCTCGATGGTATCTTTGCGTTCAATCAGAACGGTGGCGCGCTGAGCATCACCGCTGACGGGGTGACGGGCACCACGCGCGACGGCATCTTTGGCTACAATGACGCGTCTGGCACGTCGCTGACTGTGCAGACCTATGGCGCTGTGACCGGTGCGAGTGACGGGATCTATGTCTACAACTACGGGTCTGGCGACCTGACCATCGCGGCGCGCAATGCAGATGGGACCGCGTCGGTTACGGGGCGGGGTTTGGGCATTTACGCCAACAATGACAATAGCGGTGCGCTGTCTGTCACAGCGGACACAGTGACCGCTGTTGCCGGCGATGGGATCCTTGCCACCAACCGCGCGGGCGGAAGCACGCTGTCGGTTTCGGCGCGCAATGTCACCGCGGGAACATTTGGCATCAACGCCCAAAATGACGGCACCGGCGATTTGACCGTGGACACATCTACGCCCGAGGGGACAGGGCAGGTCACGGGCGGTGTCACCGGCATTTACGCAATCAATGAAAATGGTGGCGCGCTGGCTATCACTGCAGACAATGTGACCGGCACCACCGATGACGGAATTTTCGCCACGAATGATGCGTCTGGTACGACGCTGTCGATCCTTGCCACTGGCGCGGTCACAGGGGGCGACGAAGGCATCACTGCCACCAACCTGGGCAGCGGCGACATGTCCGTGACTGTCGCGAACGCGGATGGTACGGCGTCGGTCACGGGTCAGACTGACTTTGGCGTTTACGCGCTGAACTTTCAGGGCGGCGCGCTTGATATCACGCTGGATAATGCCACGGGCGGAAACGGGGTGGGGCTTTACGCCTATAACGGGTTGGGCACCGGCGCGCTCAACATCACCAGCCGGGGCATCATAGACGGCACGGGCTTTGGCATCGCGGCCTTGGGCAACGGAACGGGGGATCTGAGCATCGCGGCCACAACCGTAATAGGCAGCATGACAGGGATCTACGCGGTGAACATGAATGGCGGCGCGCTGACCATTTCCGCGCAAACCGTTTCAGGTGCCGCGGACACGGGCATTGAGGCGCGCAACCAGACCACGGGCGATCTGACCATCAACACGAGCGCGATGGACGGCTCGGGCCAAGTGACAGGCGGCGTGTTCGGCATCTACGCGATCAATGAAATGGGCGGTGCGCTGTCCATCACCTCGGACAGCGTCACTGGCACCGGGGATGAGGGCATCTTTGCCACCAATGACGCCTCCGGCAGCACGCTTTCCATCTTCGCCTATGGCACCGTGACCGGCGGGGATGACGGCATCAACGCCACCAACCTGGGCGCTGGGGATATGACCGTCACGGTGGCCAACGCGGCCGGGACCGCCGCCGTGAACGGCCTTGGTGACAACGGCGTCTATGCCATGAATTTCCAAGGTGGCGCGCTTACCGTCACGCTCGATAACGCCACAGGTGGGTCGGGAGTGGGGCTTTATGCCTATAACGGCACTGGCACCGGCGTGCTCTCGATCACGACCAATGGCACAGTCAGCGGGCCACTGGCCGGGATCTACGCCTTGCAAAGAGGTACCGGCACGCTGTCGATCACCGTGGCGGGTGTGACCACTGGGGCGACGGGGATCAACGCCTTTACCGCCCCAGGCAGCGAAAGCGTGATCACGCTGCAGGACGGTGCCGATGTCTCGGGTGCGGATTACGCCATTTTCAACGGCGCAGGTGATAGCGCGGTCTACGCCAATGATGGCGCGACCCTGCGTGGGATTACGGCGCTGGGTGACGGGTCCGATACCTTGATCATCGCGGATGCCGATATCTCAGATGCGACGCGGCTCGACGGAGGAGACGACAGCGACACCGCCGACGGGTTCGTCGACAGTCTTCGGTTTGAAGGCTTTAACAGCAGCTTCAGCGCCAATCTGCTCAACTGGGAAGAGGTCGTGTTTGACGGCTCGGATGCCACGTTCACTGGCGCGTCTATCACGACGGCCACGACCAGCTTGCAAAACGGGACGCGTCTTGGCCTCACTCAGCCCCGATTTACATTCAACACAGAGCTCAGCATCGATGACACCAGCCTTCTGGACGCAGGTTTTGACGGCGCAGGCCGGGTGACGCTCAATGGCAATGTGACCAACCATGGCACGATTTCGCAAATCGATGGGGTTACAGGCGATCAACTGACGATCAACGGTGATCTGTCCGGCACTGGCACCTTGGGCCTCGACGTGGATGTGAGCGATGCAAGTGCTGACACGGTCGCGATCACCGGGAATGCCACGAACCCAAGCGGGATCGACGTCAATGGCTTTGGCGACAACGCAGGACCCGATGACGTCACGCTGGTCTCTGTTGCGGGCCAAACCAATTCAAACGCCTTTGCCCTCACCAGCACCAATTTCGTCACCCCTGATGGCGTGGATGCCCAAGTGATCGGCGCCTTCACCTACACGCTTGAGTTTGACGACACATCGAGTGAGTTCTTCCTGATGTCTTTGGGCGGGAACCCTGTCTTGCCAGTCTTTGAGGCCTATCCCGGCCTTCTCACGGCCTTGAACCTGCCCGGCACCACCTTCCAAACCTGGGGCAGCCGGCTTGGCACGATAGACGAGGGGACCAGCAGTGACACACCGACCCAAGCGCTCTTTAGCTTTGAGCCCACCGCAGACAACGCCATTTGGTTCAGCTTTAACGGCACACGCAGCGAATATCAGGGGCGCAGCACGCTGGGATCGTCGGTGGACACGGACGGCACCCGCTTTGAGATGGGCGTCAACTTCCCCGTCTTTGAGGGCGAGAACGGGCGGCTTATTGCGGGCGCTTCTTTTGCCCTTCATGACAGTCAAAGCGATGTTCTGGGCGGTCTCACCGCCGGTCAGGTCACCACCGAAGGCCAATCCGCCACGCTGAGCGTCATTTGGCTGTCGAATGCGCGCTTTTACGCAAATACTCAGCTGCGTTTTTCCACTTTCTCGACGGACATGTTCCTGTCGGGTCTTGGTCCGGTCTCGCTTGGGTCACAAGGCGAAGGCGTGGCGGCCTCGATCGAGGTGGGTCAGGCCTTTGATGTCTCAGATACGCTCACCCTTGTGCCGCAACTCCAGCTCACCCACAGCGATGTGCGCGGCGACGGGATTGCAGATCCCTTTGGCGCGCCCTTTGCGGGCACCGTCACGGATGGCGACACCAGCATGGCCCGCATCGGTCTGCATGTCGAAAAATCCCTGTCACGCGGCAGCCTGTTTGGATCGCTAAGCTATATTCACGCCTTCAACAACGACACGGAAGTGACGTTCATGGGCACGCCTTTCCGGACAGAGCTGGACGACAACCGTATCGAGTTGACCGCGGGTGGCCAAATCGCCATTGGGGATAACAGCGTGCTTTACGGCGGCATCACCTATCAGGGTGGCTTGTCTCGTCCAGGCGATGACATGAGCTACAGCCTGACGGGGGGCATAAACGTGAATTTTTAAACCCTAACAGTGCCTTAGGCTGTCAGACTGCCGATCCCGTCGCGCGGTATCACCGGGAAATAATCTCGCCCTGGGCCAAGACATCTTGGTGCTGTGCGTCCAATTCGACCAGTTTTGGATGCGCAAGAATCTCTTCATGGTTGAGACAGTGTTCGAGGTTCAAACCGGACTTGCGATACTCCGCAACCAGTGGGCCATCAAAGGTGAGAGGGGCCTCCAAAATACGCGACATGACCTTCTCATAGGTTTGAACCTGCAGATCAGGCGCAAACACGTCCTCAGCGATCACAATGGGCATCTCTTGTCCGGGAAAAAACTTGGAATAATCTTTGCGCGTGCGCCGACCGCCCCACACAAAGCCCTTTGCGAACTTGATCACCTCTTCAATCTCATCGCCCTCAAGCGTCAGCGCAACCTCCGCCTGTTGGGCCAGGTATTCCTCATATTGCTCATCGGAGTAATCCCCCACCCGCATGTTAAATTGCGGATGGATCGTGCCGTAATACTTTTTCGACAAAACGATCTTGAGGCTCTGCTCTGCAACGGAACGGCGCAAAAGCGTGACCGGCCGCGCCTCGGCCTTTTCGAAAACGGCTGTGAACGCCTCGGTCTCTTCGATGTGGTAGGGCAGCAAGCGCCACTTGAAAAAAATATGTTCACACGCCGCCTTGCTGGGCAGTTCAGACGGGGTTCGGAATTCTTCATGATCATCACGTTGCATGAACGGCGTCACCACGCGGTCAAAAATCGCGCCCAGTTCGCGCGACGTAAATGCGGCAAACTCAGCGTCCGACATTTTGTCTTTGAACTTGTAGTATTCCAGATGCTCACGAATGGGCACGGCCACGTCCGCAAAATTGCGCGCGTAGTCGATCATCGGTGTGGAACACACATTGCCATCATAGAGCAAAACAGCATTTGTCATTTCAAATGAGCGCCTCCGCGACGGTTTGGGGTGTCCAAGGGGACCATGGCCTGCCTTCGACGTAGCTCTGATCTTACTAGGCCACACGCGTTTATTTCCGGGCGATGTGCGGTCTGTCAACTTATAGTAGATCACCCCATGCGCGTGGACATCTGACGTGCCACCGGGGAATTTTGCCTCGCCCGGAGGGAATTTTGACACACCCGTCCTGCCTCAACCGCACAGAGGCAAGAATGACGCCAAAGGGACATGACACAGACACCCGTTTCGCGCCTTGCAAATGGCCTGCGCAAACCATAGGTTCCGCCCAATTCAGAGCGCGCAAGACGCCGACCAATCAAGGACCCCGACATGGACGCCATCGGCCAGTTTATCCCCCTTATTTTGATCTTTGCGATCATGTGGTTTCTTCTCATCCGGCCACAGCAGAAAAAGCTTAAAGAGCATCGTTCGATGGTCGAGGCGCTGCGCCGTGGCGATCAGGTCGTGACGCAAGGCGGTCTCATCGGCAAGGTCTCAAAGGTCAAGGATGACGATGAGATCGAAGTTGAGATTGCCACAGGCGTTAAGGTTCGCGTGGTGCGTGGGACCATTGCACAAGTGCTGTCCAAAACCGAACCCGCGGACGCAAAATCCTAAGATAACCCCTTGAAAGGGAATAGTTAAATGCTGCAGATCGCATTGTGGAAACGCTTCATGATCTGGGGCTTGGTGGTGCTTGGATTGCTGTTGGCATCGCCCAATGGCTTCTACACCACAGTGGAACAGCACAATGACGCCGCCCAAGCCATTGAGCTGGGCGACGACACCGCTGAGAACCGCGCGTTGGTGGAACAGTGGCCGGGCTGGATGCCGTCGAGCCTGGTCAATCTGGGCCTCGACCTGCGTGGCGGCGCGCATCTCTTGGCCGAAGTGCAGGTGGAAGATGTCTATGCGTCTCGCATCGAAGGCATGTGGCCGGAAATCCGTGACCTGCTGCGCGATGAACGCGCGCGCATCGGGCCCATTCGGCTGCAGCCGTCTGACGCGCCTGAACTGCGCATTCGATTGGTCGAAAATCCCAATGAAATCAACTATGCAGCCGGGCTTGTGCGCACACTTGCCCGCCCTGTGGCAAGCCTGACAGAGGTGGCGGCCACCGACATTGAAGTCACCGCGCAGGGCTCTGACATCCTCGTGCGGCTCAGCGAGGCCGAACAGCGCGCCACCGATGAACGGACCGTGCGTCAGTCCCTCGAGATTGTGCGCCGCCGGATTGACGAGGTGGGCACGCGTGAACCGACAATCCAGCGCCAAGGCGCGGATCGCATCCTGATCCAGGTGCCCGGCATCGGATCTGCGGCCGAACTGAAGGCCATCATCGGCACCACCGCGCAGCTGACGTTTAACCCCGTCATTGGCCGCACCACCGACGCAGATGAACGCACCGGCGCGGGCAATGAAATCCTGCCATCGCTGGACGAACCTGGCGTTTTCTACATTGTTGAGGCGGCCCCCGTGGTCACCGGCGAAGATCTGGTCGATGCGCAACCTGATTTTGACCAAAACGGCCGGCCTGCGGTGTCCTTCCGGTTCAACCCCTCGGGCGCGCGCGCTTTTGGGGACTATACGCTTGAAAACATAGGCAATCCCTTTGCCATCATCCTCGATGACGAAGTGGTCAGCGCGCCGGTTATTCAGTCTCATATCCCCGGCGGGTCGGGCATTATCACCGGCAATTTCTCCATTGAGGAAAGCACAAACCTCGCCGTGCTTCTGCGTGCCGGTGCCTTGCCGGCTGAGCTGGTGTTCCTTGAGGAACGCACCATCGGGCCAGAATTGGGCGCCGACAGCATCGCGGCGGGTCAGATCGCCTGCATCGTCGCCTTCATTCTCGTGCTGGTTTACATGTTCCTAAGCTACGGGCTCTTCGGCCTCTTTGCCAATGCGGCGCTGATCATCAACGTCGCGCTGATCTTTGGGCTATTGAGCGCCATCGGCGCGACGCTCACGCTGCCGGGGATTGCCGGGATCGTGCTGACCATCGGGATGGCGGTCGACGCCAACGTGCTGGTCTTTGAGCGGATCCGCGAAGAAATGCGCGTCGCCAAAGGGGCCTCTAGGGCGATCCAACTGGGCTATGAAAAGGCGCTCAGCGCGATCATTGACGCCAATATCACGACCTTCATCACAGCCCTTATCCTCTTCGCCATGGGCTCGGGCCCCGTGCGCGGGTTCGCGATCACGCTGGGTCTGGGCATCCTCACATCCGTCTTCACGGCGATCTTTGTCACCCGGCTCATGGTGGTGATCTGGTTTGAGCGCAAACGCCCCAAGACCGTGTTGCAGGGCAGGGCGCTGCGGCTCGTGAAGCAGGACACGAAGATCGACTTTTTCAAGCGCTGGAAATGGAGCCTTGGCCTCTCGGGCGTGATGATCGTGGTTGCGGCTGTGTCCTTTGCGATCCAAGGGTTGAACTTCGGCATCGACTTCAAGGGCGGGACCACGGTGCGCACCCAAAGCGCGCAGGAGATCGATATCGGGACGTATCGCGATGCGATCCAGGGGATTGAGCTGGGCGATGTCATCATCACCGAGATTTTCGACCCCACTTTCGGGCCGGATGAGAACAAGGCGATGATCCGCATCCAAGCGCAAGAAGGCGAAGAAAGCGTGTCTGCCGATACCCTCGCCGCGATTGAAGAAAACCTGCGCGCGGTGGTGCCCGATATCAAGTTCGAAGCCACCGAAAGCGTTGGCCCCAAAGTGTCGGGGGAGCTGATTATGGCGGCTACCATCGCGGTGCTTTTGGCCATCGCGGCGGTGCTCATATACATCTGGCTGAGGTTCGAGTGGCAGTTTGCCGTGGGGGCTGTGGCGGCACTGGTGCATGACGTGGTGTTGACCATCGGCATCTTCTCAGAGCTTCAGATCAAGTTTGACCTCGCCATTATCGCGGCCCTTCTGACCATTGTGGGCTACTCGCTCAATGACACGGTGGTCGTCTTCGACCGGGTCCGGGAAAACCTGCGAAAATACAAGAAAAAGCCGCTCTCGGAGGTGCTCAACATCTCCATCAATGAAACGCTGAGCCGGACGGTCATGACCTCCTTGACCACGCTTCTTGCGCTCTTTGCGCTGTTCATTCTAGGCGGGGACGTGATCCGTGGATTTGTCTTCGCGATGATCTGGGGCGTCATCATCGGCACCTATTCGTCGGTCTTCGTGGCCTCCGCCGTGCTGCTCTGGCTGGGGGTGAAACGCGACTGGTCCAAGCCTGACAAATCCGCAGGCACCCAGTTTGCGGGCGTAGATGCCTGACGCTTTCACCACGGCCCTGGCCACACCGGGGCTGATCTGGTTGATGATCACCATTGGCGTGGCGGGGTTGGTGCGGGGCTTTTCGGGCTTTGGCACCGCGCTCATTTTCGTGCCGGTGGCCAATATCTTCCTCGATCCCAAACAGGTGATTGTGGTCATCGCGCTGACGGGAATTGCGTCCAACGCCGTGATCCTCCCGCGTGCGTGGCGTCAGGGCAGCCGTAAGGAGGTGGGCCTTCTGGTGGCGGCGGCACTTTTGACTGTGCCTTTGGGGCTTATGATCCTCGATGCCCTGGACCAAACAACCATCCGCTGGATCATCGCAGGCGTTGCAGGTGGTATGTTGGCCGCGCTCATCGCCGGGTGGCGCTATAGCGGGGCGGTCACCCTGCCGACCATTCTGGGCATTGGCGCCGCGGCTGGGATCGTGGGCGGTATGACAGGGCTGACAGGGCCAGTCGTGATCCTGTTTTACCTCGCCGGTCAGGCCGTGGCGCAATCGGTGCGCGCCAACACGATCATCTTTCTGGCGGCCCTTGATGTTGTGCTGATTGCCAATCTTCTTTGGCAAGGTGCCGTGACGCTCGATCTCTTGCTGATCGCGTTGATCTTGTCGGTGCCCTACGCCACGACCACGCTTTTGGGGCAGCGCCTGTTTCACCCCGACTATGAAAAATTCTACCGCGCCGTGGCCTATGCCGTGATTGCCCTTGCCGTGCTGAGCGGCCTGCCGATCTGGGAATGACCATGAGCGAGCCGCGCCCGAAGGAAGCGACGAGCGGCCGCTCTCTTCCCCCCATTTCCGCTTTCGGTTAAGCCTTTGAACATGGTGTTACAGGTCACGGATCTCTCCCTTGCGCGCGGCGGTGTGCGCCTGATCGAAGGGCTTTCATTTGCGCTGGCTTCTGGTCAGGCGATGCTGGTGCGCGGGCCCAACGGCATCGGCAAAACCACCTTGTTGCGCACGCTCGCCGGGCTGCAACCACCGCTCACCGGTCAAATTGACGCCCAAGAGGACAGCCTTGCCTATGCAGGCCACCTCGACGGGGTCAAACCGACACTGACTGTCGCGGAGAACCTGCGCTTCTGGGCTGCCGTTTTCGGGGGCGGTGATCTTGAAACAGCGCTGCGTGATTTTGCACTGACCCCGTTGCGCGACCGTCCCGCGGGACAGCTCTCTGCCGGGCAAAAACGCCGGCTTGGCCTTGCACGTCTCAAGGTCACAGGGCGCAAGACGTGGCTTCTGGATGAACCCACAGTGTCTTTGGATGCAGAGGCCCGCGCCCTCTTTGAGGCCGCCGTCAAAGCCCATCTTGCCCAAGGCGGTGCGGTGCTCGCCGCCACGCATATCGATCTCAGCTTTGGGGCCGCGGACACGCTGGATCTGACACCATACCGGGCCACGTCACCGATTGCGGGCGCCTTTGATGAGGCCTTCTTGTGAGGGCGCTTTTGCTGCGGGACCTGCGCCTCGCGATCCGCGCGGGGGGTGGTTTTGGCCTCGCACTGGCGTTCTTTTTGATCGTCGTGGTGCTTGTGCCGCTGAGCGTTGGCCCCAACAGTGATCGTCTTGCCATCATCGCGCCTGGAATGCTGTGGCTCGGGGCGTTGCTGGCCAATCTGCTCTCTCTGGATCGCATGTTCGCGCTGGATTGGGAGGATGGCAGTCTGGATCTTTTGGCCACCTCACCCATGCCCCTAGAGGCGGTGGCCTTGATCAAAGCACTGGCCCATTGGATCACCACCGCGCTGCCGCTGATCCTCGCGGCACCAGCCTTTGCGCTGATGCTCAACCTGCCGGGTGCGGGCTACACGGGTTTGCTGATTTCGCTGCTTTTGGGCACGCCCGCGCTCAGCGTGATCGGCAGTTTTGGGGCCGCCCTTACCGTGGGTCTCAAACGCGGGGGGTTGCTCCTCTCCCTCTTGGTTTTGCCGCTTTACGTCCCTACCTTGATTTTTGGCGCAGAGATGACCCGACGCGCCGCTGAGACCCAAGAGTATCTCACGCCCATGCTGATGTTGGCGGGCATAACCTGTGGCACTATCGCGCTTTTGCCTTTTGCATCCGCTGCGGTATTGAGAGCCAACTTGCGATAGGACGCCCTTGATGAGCCGCAGTTCACTTTGGGAATATGCCAACCCCCGGACGTTTGTTGAAACGACCGATAAGGTGTTGCCGCCAATTGCCTGGGCGGCTGCGCTTTGTTTGGTGGTGGGCTTGATCTGGGGGTTCTTTTTCACGCCTGACGATTTCCGGCAGGGCTCCACCGTCAAGATCATCTATCTGCATGTTCCGGCGGCGATGATGGCGATCAATGCTTGGCTGATGATGTTGGTGGCCTCGATCATCTGGGTGGTGCGCCGCCACCATGTCAGCGCGCTGGCCGCCCGGGCCGCCGCGCCCGTGGGTATCGTGATGACGCTGATCACGCTCTTCACCGGTGCGATCTGGGGACAGCCCATGTGGGGCACCTGGTGGGCCTGGGATCCGCGGCTGACCTCGTTTCTAATCCTGTTTTTGTTCTATCTGGGCTATGCCGCGCTTTGGGCGGCCATCGAAAATGATGAAACCGCCGCCGATCTGACTGCGATGCTGTGCCTTGTCGGGTCGGTCTTTGCGCTTCTGAGCCGATATGCGGTGAATTTCTGGAACCAGGGTTTGCATCAGGGGGCGTCGCTCAGCCTCGACAAAGAAGAGAACGTGGCCGATGTGTTTTACTTCCCGCTTCTGGTGTGTATCGCGGGGTTTGTGCTTTTGTTCATCGCGCTTGTCCTGATGCGCACCCGCACGGAAATTCGCGCCCGCCGTGTTGCGGCCCTGATCGCGCGGGAAAGGCGGGCTTGATGCCGGATCTGGGCAAATACGCCGATGCCGTGCTTGGGGCCTACGCGGTCACGTTCGTGCTGTTGATTGGTCTTGTCGTCTTGAGCGTTTGGCGTGGGCGCCGCGTCAAGGCAGAGCTTGAGGCACTGGAAGAGAGACGGGCGTCAGATGGCTAAATTCTCCCCTTTGATGATGGCCCCGCCGGTGATTTTCGCGGGCCTTGCCTTGATGTTCTATATCGGGTTGCAGCGTGATGACCCGGATGCGCTGCCCTCTCAGATCCAGGGGGCGGCGGCGCCTATCGTGTCGGTTGCGCCTTTGGCTGATAAACCGATTTTCACGGATGACGCGCTGCGCGACGGCGGGGTGAAGATCGTCAATTACTGGGCGAGCTGGTGCGCGCCGTGCCGGGTGGAGCATCCCACGCTGATGCAATTGGCCGAGGAGGGCATTCCCATCTATGGGGTGAACTACAAGGATCAGCCGGGCAACGCGTTGGATTTCCTCGACGAACTGGGCGATCCTTACATGGCAATTGGCGCGGATGCCGAAGGCCGCATGGCGCTCAACTGGGGGCTTTATGGCGTGCCAGAGACCTATGTAATCGATGCCGATGGCACCGTCATTTTACGCTTTCCCGGCCCGGTGACGCAGCGGGTTTTGACCGATACGATCAGACCGGCCATTGAGGCCGCGCGCGGCACGCCCATCAACTGAGCTTGCGTCAGTACACCCCCAGCATCAAAAGCGGCATGAGCGTTGTAAGCTCGGGATAGTACAGCGTCTGGCCATTGATCGTAATGTCAGACGTGTTGACGTCAGCCTTCTCAATGTCCCAGGTGACACTGCCATCTTCGGCCTCATCACCTAGGTTGCGCAGGACGGTCAGGACGGATTTCACGACGCTCAACTCATCCGCGTCAGACCCGCCGCCCGCCGCCGCCTCAAGGCGAATGTCTTCGATGTACGACACAAGCGCGTCAAAGCCGGTCATCCGCGTCATCACGCGCCCCTCGATTGGAAGAACAGACATCGCCTTGGCAGGAAAGGCGCGGTAATTGCCGCTTTGCTCAAGGCTAAAGAGGTTCGTGGCATAGAGGTTTTCCTCTGAGGTTACGTCAAAAACCGACGCGGCCGCATAGAGCACCATAGGAAGAATGACCTCCACCGGCTCATTGAGATCTTCAACCACCACATCGCGGAACAGCTGTTTTAAAAACCCCTCATTGAGGTTTGACACCCGCCCGCCATAGCGTAGCGCCGTGGGAAACCACGCGTTCACATGGCGCAGGTCGTCTTCGTCAAACTCCGCTCCGGGCGTGAACGTACCGCCGGCCGCGTCCACCAGCATGCTGAAGGCGCCGCGGTTCTCATTGAAATCCGACAGAGCGATTTGCGCGCCCCAGCTGTCATATCCGGTGACAAAGGCCGTTTCTTGAACCCGCTCACCGTCCTTGATCGTCGCCTCGCGGACCTCAATGCTCAGCGCCTCGCCTTCACTGCTGAGCTCCAGCGCGCCAAATTCCAGGAACCCATCCAGCAGGTCCGATATCAACACCGGCTGCGCACCTGCCGCATCCAGCGTGTTGATCGCGGCAAAGGTGGCGCCCACGGGCATGTCCGCGCCACTGAGCACCAGCTCGGCGCGCTCCACTTCAAAAATGCTGTCATCGATCACGGTTTGCTGCTCGACCTGATCAAGCCGCACCGCCAAAGAGGCCATGCCCCAATCCCTTGGGTTCACATCGCGCATGGCCAGTTCGGCCTGCATGCCAACGGCCTTGAAGTAACTCTCGTCGGGGGTTTGCGGATCAATGAGCGACAGCTCACGCGCCTCCAGATCCAAGCCCACGCTGCCATAGGTGTTGCCCAAAAGGCTTTCCCCCAAGGTTTGCAACCCGACCCCGCCATCGCGCGCCATCGAGACCATCATCACTTCGCGGATCAGGGAGTACAGATCGACAGGGCGTTCCCCATTGGCGCTGAGCAGAGCTTGCACGTTGCCAAGGCTCAGGTCCGGCCCGCCAAGACCGGTGGCCGAGACGTCTTCCAAAAGGATGTCAAACCGGCTCTCCGTGTCGGTGTCATCGGGTTCTTTTTCCACGTCGAAGGCCAGCCGCCCCAGCGAAATCTCACCCTGGGCCCCATTGCCGGGCAACACTTGCAGATCGCTCACCTCCGCTTGCAGCGCGGAGTAGGATCGATCGGTGGCCGACCATGTGCCATTGAGGGTCATATCCCCCAGTGTGACAGTGGCCATCCCGGGAAAATCCAGGTCTTTGGGAAACTGGAGGTCTTCAACCCGGTAAGTATCGTCATCTATGGCCACCAGTTTGAGCGACACCTCTCCAAACGGGAAAAGCCCCATCAATGTGGTGTCTTGCAACGTGGCGCGAAACCCGTCGCCTTCTTCCGTGACCACCACATCGCGGGTCAAAAGCGGGCCGATCACGGTAATGGGCAGCGGTGTCGCAAGCGCCGAAAGCACATCTGATTTCACTTCGTCCAAAGTTTGCGCCATGAGGCCTGATGGCAGCCACGCCGCCAATGTGGCGATCATCAGGGGTTGAGATAGAAATCGGCACGTCATCGTGGTCTCCCTCAGAGGTTATGTCTTCATGGGAGCGGATGCGGCACAAATGGTCAACCATCAACGCCGCTTGAGGGCTGTTGCACTCGCGGTCAGCCTCGATATTCCCCCGCCCAGTCCCAAGGGCGGGTGAAGTTGCCCATGACTTCGGTCAGTTGCGCCTCATCGCAGTCGCCGGTCCGTTCGATTTGTGCGACAAGCCCGCGTTTCTTACTGTCGATCACTTCGATCACCCGGGCATTGACCCCGGCCTTCTCAAGCGCACCGTTGTAGATACGTGTGATCGCCCTCTTGCGCAGGTCCGGTTTGAAGACTTTGCCCACGGCCGTCTTGGGCAACTCGCCCAGCACTTCGACATGTTTGGGCCAGGCCGCGCGCTCGCGCACCGATGATTTGCAATGGTCCATCAGCTCGTCGGCATTGGCTTCACCGCCCTCGACCAGCTCCACATAGGCGCAAGGGATTTCACCGGCATAGGCATCGGGCTGTCCGATCGCGCCGGCCATGGCCACGGCAGGGTGGGCCATCAATGCCTCTTCGATCTCGGCCGGGTCGATATTGTGCCCGCCGCGGATGATCAAATCCTTGGCGCGCCCGGTGATGAACAGATAGCCATCGCCGTCAATCCGGCCCAAATCGCCCGTGCGCAGGTAGTCATTGAAATGGTAGAGATCCTTGTTTTTCGCCGCTTCCGTATAGGTATTGCCCGCAAAAACGCCCGGATTGGAGATGCAGATTTCGCCCACCTCGTCGACCTTGGCTTCCACCGGGCCATCCGGCCCGTCATTGAGGATTTTCACATCCGTGTACGGGAAGGGCACCCCGACCGAGCCCACCTTCTTTTCCCCTGTGGGCGGGTTGCAGGACACAAGGCACGTGGCCTCGGTGAGGCCATAACCTTCGATCACGGCCATGCCAGTGGCGGTTTCGAACCGTTTGAAAAGCTCCATCGGCATGGGGGCAGAGCCGGAAAACGCGTTGTGCACGCTTGAGATATCGGCATCCACCGGGCGCTGCATCAGGGCAGAAACGGCAGTGGGCACGGTGATGACAAAACTGATTTTCCAGCGTTCCACCAGCTTCCAGAAATTGTCAAACACGCCGTCACCGCGGTAACCGCCGGGTGTGGGAAAGACCACATGGGCGCCGGATTTGATCATCGCCATGACAATCACGTGGCAGGCAAACACGTGGAACAGCGGCAGCGGGCACATCACATTGTCGGTTTCCACGAACAGCAGTTCATGCCCCAGCCAGCCGTTATAGACCATGCCCGAATAGCGATGCTGCGCCACCTTCGGCATGCCCGTGGTGCCGCCCGTGTGGAAATAGGCGGCCACACGATCGGCCTTGGAATCCTCAAATGCCAGGTCAGTTTTCTGACCGGCAATCGCTTTGTTGAAATCCATCACCTTGGCTGAATGTTCCACCGCCACCTTTGGGCGGATCAGGGGCACGATCCAGCTTTTGGGCGGTGACAGGTAGCGGTTGAGGTCAATCTCAAGCACGGTTTTGACATTGGGCGCGTCCTTGAGGGCCTCGGCGGTTTTCTCAGCCAGATCCGTTTTCGGGAAGGCGCGCAGGGACACGACCACCTTGGCGTCGGTCTCACGCAGGATCGCGCTGATCTGATCGGGTTCCAACAGTGGATTGATCGGGTTGGCGATGCCCGCGACCATCCCACCGATCATGGCAACAGCGGTTTCCAGACAGTTGGGGAGGATAAAGGCCACCACGTCCTCTTCCCCGATCCCCAAGTCGCGAAAGAGGTTCGCGGCCTGACAGACCTGATCGTGAAACTGGCTCCAGGTTAGGGTCTGGGCGGGGTCGGAAGGGCCTGAGGTCAGTTGAAAACTCATGGCCTTGTGGTTGGGATGCTTGTCGCGCGTCTGGCGCAGCATTTGGTAAAGCGTGACCGGTTTTTCGCGGTCCTCCCAAGGCATGTCTCGCTCAAATTTGCGCGCGTCATCCGTGGTCGAAAATTTCATGGCTGTCCTCCCGCGATCCGCGCCGTGTCGGGCGAGGACCCTCCTTTATCTCCCATCCTAATAATGTGCGTGGGATTTCAGCCTGCCGCAAGGTTAACGCAGCGTTCGTGCTCACTGCGCGGGAAAGACAAAACTCCGGGCTCTTGGCAGGGTCAGCCAAAACCGGGTGCCGGGTGCCGGGATCGCGACGCCAGGCAACGTTGCCCGAAAAAGACCGTCCTGATCGTCAACCCGCAGTTCCAGAAGGCTGGACGTGCCCATGAAGCGCGCCCGCTCCAACACGCCTTCGACGGCTGTGCCATGGGTGTCGGTCGCACTTGGGGCATGGCCACCGCGATAGAACTCCACGCGCATATGCTGCGGTCGGATCACAACCTCGGCCCTCTCGCCGTCACCAAGCCCTGGCGCGGCAAAGCGGCCAAACTGCGTTATGACCTCGCCCCCAGACACCGTGCCGGTCACGATGTTGATGTCGCTGAAAAACGCCATGGCGTTGCGATCCGTGGGATGGCTGTAGAGTTGATACGGCGTGCCGTCCTGGACAATGGTGCCCGCGCGCATCAGCGCGATCCGGTCGGCCATGCGCATCGCTTCTTCGGGTTCGTGGGTGACCAGCAACACGGCGGTGCCTTCGCTGCGCAGGATCGCCAATGTCTCATCACGGATCCCGTCGCGCAGCCGGTTGTCGAGGCCTGAGAACGGCTCATCCATCAGCATGATACTGGGGCGCGGCGCCAGTGCCCGCGCCAGCGCCACGCGCTGTTGTTCGCCACCTGACAGCTCATGCGGGTAGGCTCTATGATATGTCGAAAGCCCGACCCGTTCCAAAAGGTCTGCGACGCGGGCACGTGCGGCGGCTTTGTCCCCGGTCAGGCCAAAGCCCACGTTTTCCGCCACGCGCAAATGGGGAAACAGCGCAAAATCCTGGAACATGAACCCGATATGGCGCTCTTCGGGCGGCAGGTGCGTGTTCTGGTTTGAGATCACTTTGCCATCCACGAGAATGTCGCCTTCATCGGGCGTCTCAATGCCTGCGATCATGTGCAAGGTGGTGGATTTGCCGCACCCCGACGGCCCCAAAAGGCACGTGACCTCACCTGCAGCGACGCTGAAAGACACGTCATTGACCACGCCGCGCCCGTCAAATCGGCGCGTCAGATGCCGCAGTTCCAGTTTTGGGATGTCGCTCACCAGCGGCTGCCTTGTTGTTCTTGCCCGACGGGCCGCATGGCCGCCACCCCGGGGGATAACAACAGCGCGTCAGCGGATCAAGAAAGTAGGTGAGTGAATGACTCGGGTTTTTGCGCGCTGCTTACTCTGCGGCCACCATGCTGGCACCGCGAAGCGGCGCGAAAGGGACCATCTTGCGTGCCTCTTCGTCCCAGAGCTTCAACCGAAAGCTTGCGATCGCCTCTGGCCAGCGGATCACATGTTTTGTGCGCAGATGCTCCGGCAGGTTGGCCTGACATTTGCGCAGTCGGTAGGATGGGATGCCCGGCGCGAAATGGTGTAGGTCGTGATAGGCGATGTTGCCTGTGCCGATATCCCACCAATGGCCTAGATCGAGCGAACTGGACCCCTCCAGCGTGGCCTTGTGGAACTCATGATTGGGTTTGCGATCCCAATAGGTGTCCTCAAAATTGTGCTGGAGATAGACCAGGAACACCCCGATCACACCGGCCAAAACAGCGCTTGTTCCCAGCACGATCACGCCCGGTCCTCCAAACACCCCCCAGACCAACCAGACATAGCCAAAGACCAGCAGATTGTGGATCAGCACACCGGTCACACCGACCAGCCTGGTGTTGGTCGGCCAACGATAGGCGATAAAATAGGCGTAGATCCCCCCTAAAGACAGCATCACCACCGGGTTGCGATAAATTCGGTAGGTGATACGCCGCGCAAGACCCGCTGCTTCGTATTCGCGCTTGGTCATGGTGAACACTTCGGTGGTTTCGCGGTGCTCAAGATCGCCCAGATGCGCGTGATGCAGGTTGTGATTGTACTGCATGACCCGGTAGGGCGTGAGGGACACCACCGATATCGCGTAGCCCGCCCAGTCATTCCACGCACGCGTTTTGAAGAGCGAGTAATGCCCGCAATCATGTTGCAGCACGTAGAGCCGGACAGAGGCGAAGGCCAGCACGACAATCATGGGCACGCTCAGCCACACGTGGTCGAGAAACGTGGCCCCCAGCGTCAGTGCGGTGGCATAGGTGGCGAAGCTGGCAAATAAACTGAGCCCCCCGAGGGCGTCACTTTTGCGGGCAAATTGTTTGGTGTACTCACGAATGGTAAGCATCAGCAACGTCCCATATGTGTGCCGTAGATATGGCAAAAAACCTGTCTACTATGAAATATCAGTGTGAACTTTTTTCAACATTCTGCAACTCAAGCCGGCTGCGTTCCGCTCAAGTGATGGCATCAATTGGCGGCGCCTGCCGCGTTTCCTGCAAAAATCCGCAGGTCGCCTAGCGTTTCGGCGGCAAAGCTTTGCCCACATGTTTGCGCAGGCGCGATGGCGTCGATTTTTTCTTGGATTTATAGGGGTTCTTGTCCGCCTGAGAGCGCATGTGCAGGCGGATCGGCGTGCCCGGCATGTCAAAATCATCACGCAACCCGTTCACCAGATAGCGCGAATAGCTCTCTGACAGTTTGTCGGGGTTCGAACACATCACCACAAATCCGGGCGGCCGCGTCTTGGCCTGGGTCATATAGCGCAGTTTGATCCGACGCCCGCCAGGGGCAGGGGGCGGATGCGCCTCTAGCATGCCGGTGAGCCAACGGTTGAGCTTGGCCGTGCTGACCCGGGTGTTCCAGACGCGATAGGCGTCTTCGACGGCGGCGCGCAGGCGGTCTATACCCCGCCCTGTCTTGGCGGATACGGTGATCAGCGGCGCACCGCGCAACTGTGGGAGCAAGCGGGCGAAAGCCTCTTTGAGATCGCGCAGCTTTTCTTGTTTCTCTTGCTCAATGTCCCACTTGTTCACGGCCACAACCACGGCGCGGCCTTCCCGCTCTGCCAGGTCCGCGATGCGCAGATCCTGCTGCTCAAAGGGGATGGCGGCATCGAGCAAGACGACCACGACTTCGGCAAATTTCACCGCGCGTAGGCCATCGGCGACGGACAGCTTTTCCACCTTTTCCTGTACCTTGGCCTTTTTGCGGATGCCGGCAGTGTCAAAAATGCGGATGGGCAGACCGTCCCAATCCAGCTGTAATGAGATCGCATCGCGCGTGATCCCGGCCTCTGGCCCGGTGAGCAGGCGATCTTCGCCCAGGATTTGATTGACCAGCGTGGACTTGCCAGCATTTGGCCGCCCGACCACAGCAATTTGCATCGGTCGCGCCGCGGTGGGTTGGCGGTATTCTGTGTCGTCGTCGTCAATCGCGACGTCCGTTTGCGGCGCTTCGGCCTCTGCCCGGTCTGCAAACGCATCGGCCAAGGGCATGAGCAGGGAATAGAGCTCATTCATCCCTTCGCCATGTTCGGCAGACAGGCGCACAGGCTCGCCCAAGCCCAGCGAATAGGCCTCAATCACACCGGCATCGGCGGCGGAGCCTTCGGATTTATTGGCAGCCACAATCACATGGTCGGCGCGTTTGCGTAGGATTTCGGCGAACATCTGATCGGAGGGCGTGACGCCGACGCGGGCATCCACCATGAACAGGCAGATATCGGCCATATCCACCGCCCGCTCCGTGAGCCGTCGCATCCGGCCTTCCAATGACTGGTCGGTCACTTCTTCCAGTCCCGCTGTGTCGATCACCGTAAAGCGCAGATCCCCCAGACGCGCATTGCCTTCGCGCAGGTCACGCGTCACGCCCGGCTGGTCGTCGACCAGGGCCAGGCGCTTGCCCACAAGGCGATTGAACAGCGTGGACTTGCCCACATTGGGCCGCCCCACGATGGCGAGGGAAAAGCTCATAAGATGCTCCGCGATTGTGACGCGGCCTTAGCGCAGATTGCTCTTAGCGAAAAGCCATCAACTGACCTTTGGTCGAGACGATGTACAGCGTATTGCCCGCCACAACCGGGTTTGTGGTGGCCCCGGCCGGCATGGGCAACTCACTGAGCAGTTGACCATTTTGCGGGTTATACGTGCGCATTTGCCCGTCATTGGACACCACGATGAGCCGTCCGCCCGCGATGATCGGGCCGTGATGGGCGTAGATTTCGTTTTGCTTGCGCGGTTTGGAACTGGTGAACAGTGGCAAGGCTTTGCCCCAGAGGCGGCTGCCATCGCGGGCCGACAGGCGCAGCAGTTCATTGCGGTCCGAGATCATGAAAATCGAGTCGCCCGCAGGCCAGACCGGGTTGAGCGGACCATCCGGTGCCGTCCAGATGCGTTCCCCGTTTTCGAGGTCCAGCGCCACGGTGCGGCCAGAATGGCTGCCCACATAGACGCGGCGACCGTCGATCACAGGATCGGATGTGATGTCGCTGACGCTGCCCGAAGAAAACCCGGCGCGGCTGCCACGGACCTGAGCATCCCACCGGCGCAAGCCGCCTTTGCGGAAAGCACCCTGTACCTCGCCCGAGCCAAAGGCAAAGACGACATACTTGTCAGAGACCGCCGGCGCAGGGGCGCCCAGCACGTTGTTGGCATTGGGTGTGCCTGCGATTTGCCAGCGGATCCGGCCATTGGCTGCATCGATGGCCCAGCCGACCTCATCGCCAGAGACGAGATAGACAAGATCGCCAAAGATCGTCGGGCTGCCGGTGCCGGTTGTGCGCAAGTTCTGCTGCCAGATCTCTTGCCCGGTATTGGCGTCCAGCGCGGTCAAAAGACCAAAACCGGAGGAGACGTACAGCTTGCCGTTGCTAAAGGCCATGCCACCGCCGCTGCCGTCGCCGCTATTGTCATTGGGCGGTGTCAGATCGCGGGTCCAAACCACCGCGCCGCTTGTGGACACGGCCGTGACCTTGGCCGTGGCATCCAGCGTGAAGATGCGCCCACCGGAGACAATCGGGTCAGCGGTGATGCGGTTGCGCCGCCCGTCGCCTTCGCCGATATCAACCGACCAGATCAGTTGCGGGGCAGAGCCAAGGGCAGGGTGTGCGGTGCGCGTGCGCGGCGTGGCAATCGATTGCGTCCAGGCCGTGTTGGCGCGTGTCGCGGGCAGGTTGAGGGGCGGTGCCGCCTCTGGCGCTTGGGCCGAGGCAAGGGAATCTTCGCCCGTATTGTCGAGGATTGATCGCACGCCTTCGCGTTCGCCGGTCAGGACCGCCTCTTTCTTTTCGCAGGCCGCGGCCAGCAAGACGCCCATCATCCCAAAAATCAGTGCATGTTTTTTCACGATCTTTGCTCCTCAATATCCTGCTCAAACGCGCCCATTGTGGGTCTACTCGGGCAGGTCACCACCTAGCGCCACAATCACGCCTCTCACGCGTTCGCGCAAGCCCTGGGACGCTTCTGCATCGACATAAAGCTCTTGCAGGCGCGATATCGCCGCATCGGGCGTGCCTTCTTCAATCTCAAGCATGGCCAATTGTTCACCGGCCAAAAGCCGCATCAAACCACCCGTCAAAGCCAGATCTTCGAGCCGGGTGCGCCGTTCGGACGGGTCCAGCCCGGCATCCGGGATCATCACCGCCTTCAGCGTGGCCACCTGGCGATAGATCAGCGGAATGTCGGATCTGTCAGAAAGTGTCAGCAGGTTTTGCGCTGCCTCGCCCGGGTTTTCTGCGCTGAGCTCGGCGGCTGTCAGCAGCTTGAGCATAGCATCGGCACCTGGTGTTGGCGCCTCAAGCGTTGTCAGCGCATCTGCCCGATCGGCGCGGTCCTCTGAGCTAAGCGCAGACAAAACCGCATCCCCGAAATTTTCCGCCTCAGCGCGGACAGAGGCCTTGTTTATCTCGTTCCACGTGGCACCACCAACCAGCAAAAGCACAAGCAGGACCGCGATCCAGCCATAGCGCTTGACCATCTTGAAAAGCTTCTCGCGGCGGACCTCTTCGGTCACCTCTTCAATGAAACTGTCAGTATCGCTCACGGGCTCGACCCTCTTTTCTATGGGGCCCTCTTACCGGTTCGCGTGGGCAGTGCCAAGGGGCCGCGGACCCGGTCCCGGCCTTGCAAACCCTCGCTCATAGGCGTAATCTAAACTGGACAGTTCAGCATGTTGCGCTGTAACCACTTGCAAAAGGTGCGCCAACGCGGCAATGCGGGCCGCTTTGAACAGAAAGTTACCAAATGCGCTTGTTTCCGATCATCGCAGCCGTCGTGGTTATGGCGTTGATTTACATGTTTGTATTTCAGCGTGATCAAGTGACGGCCTCTGCGGCCCAAGGCGACACTGACAGTTCCGAAACCGAAACCTCAGCAGGCGCACAGGCCGATGACCAAAACGGCGTCGTCGGCGTGATTGTGGTCAATTCCGTGGCCCGGGTTCTGGATCAGGCGGTTCAGGTGCGGGGTCAGACCGAAGCTGACCGCGAAGTGGAACTGCGCGCCGAAACCACAGGACAGGTCGTCTCTGATCCTTTGCGCAAAGGGGCGTTCGTGGAAGCGGGCGATTTGATCTGCGAATTGGACCCCGGGGTGCGGCAATCCTTGCTGGCCGAAGCCAAGGCAAGATTGGCGGAATCGGCGGCACGCCTGCCCGAGGCGGAGGCGCGCGTGCCTGAGGCGCAAGCCCGCGTGACAGAAGCCAAAGCACGCGTGACAGAGGCGCAATCGCGCCTCGCGGAGGCGGAGATCAACGCCAATGCCGCCTCACAGCTGAGCAATAACGGTTTTGCCTCCACGACCCGTGTGGCCGCGACAGAGGCCGCCGTGCGCGGGGCAGAGGCGGCGGTGGTCAGTGCCGAGGCCGGGTTGAAAGCGGCTGAGTCTGGCCTTGAAAGCGTGGCCGCCGGCATTGAGGCCGCACGTGCGGGCCGTCAAAGTGCACAGGCGATGGTGGACAGCGCGGAAAAAGAAATCTCGCGTTTGCAGATCAGAGCGCCGTTTTCCGGTTTGCTGGAAAGCGATAGCGCGGAGTTGGGAAGTCTTTTGCAAGATGGCAGCCTCTGCGCCACGATCATTCAGCTCAACCCGATCATGCTCGTTGGGTTTGTCCCTGAAACCCAGGTGTCTATGGTTGAGATGGGCGCAGCGGCGCAGGGCAAACTGGCCTCCGGTGAAACGGTAGAGGGCGAGGTGGTCTTTATCTCGCGTGCCGCCGACATGACCACGCGCACGTTCCGCCTTGAGATAGAAGTGCCCAACGAAGATTTGCGCCTGCGGGATGGTCAAACGGCTGAAATTGCCATTGCAGGCCAAGGCACGACTGGTCACTTGCTGCCGCCTTCGGCGCTGACCCTCAACGATAATGGAGAGCTGGGCGTGCGCACGGTGGGTGACAGCAATATCGTG
>JBCCDT010000041.1:0-28427 GCA_039030635.1 Pseudomonadota bacterium | reverse complement strand
TATCGGACGGCCTTTTCCGATCCGTCCTGCCTCAAAATGATTCTCAACTGGAAGGATGCAGCGTGAAGGACGATGTCCCCAACCTGAAAGATTTTGATCAACGTCTGCGCGATGAGGCCAATGAAGACCTCGCTGACCTGATCACGGACGAGCCCACCAAGAAGACACAGATCATCGCGATCTACGGCAAGGGCGGCATCGGCAAAAGCTTCACGCTCGCCAATCTCAGCCACATGATGGCCGAGCAAGGCAAACGCGTGTTGCTGATCGGGTGCGATCCGAAATCGGATACGACCTCGCTGCTCTTTGGTGGCAAGGCGTGCCCCACGATCATTGAAACCTCGACGAAGAAAAACCTCGCCGGTGAGCCGGTGAAGATCGGCGATGTGTGTTTCAAACGCGGCGGCGTTTTCGCGATGGAACTCGGCGGGCCCGAAGTGGGCCGCGGTTGTGGCGGTCGCGGGATCATCCACGGCTTCGAACTCCTTGAAAAGCTTGGCTTTCATGATTGGGATTTCGACTATGTGCTGCTCGACTTCTTGGGCGATGTGGTCTGTGGCGGTTTCGGCCTGCCGATCGCGCGGGACATGGCGCAGAAGGTGATCCTGGTGGCCTCCAATGACCTGCAATCGCTTTACGTGGCCAACAATGTCTGCTCGGCGGTGGAATACTTCCGCAAGCTGGGGGGCAATGTCGGGGTCGCGGGGCTTGTCGTGAACAAGGATGACGATTCCGGTGAGGCGCAGGCCTTTGCCAAGGAGGCGGGTATTCCGATCCTTGCCTCGATCCCCCAAGACGATGATTTGCGTAAGAAATCAGCCAATTACCAGATTGTGGGCACGTCCAAATCGCAATGGGGCGATCTTTTTGCAGGGCTCTCTGAGCAGGTTTCCGACGCGCCGCCGGTGCGCCCGACGCCGCTCTCTCAGGATGAGCTTTTGGAGCTTTTCGACGGCTCTGAGACGGGCGCTGGATTTGAATTGCAGCCTGCCACCGACGAGGACATGCGCGGCAAGAATGCCAAACCCAAGGTGAGCCTTGAGGTCATTTACGACGAGGCGTGAGCCAAGATTTCAAACCCTGGGAGATGGGATGAAAGACGACCAAACATATGACGACACTGCAGCGCAGGAAGTCACATATGATGACACCGCAGAGGTGCCTGTTCTGAAGGGCGAAGCGCGCCCGGAAGGGGATGCTCCTATTGGTGAAGGTAGCCTCGGGTGCCATTCGGGATCCGAGATGGAGTTAGCCGCGCGCATGGCCGGTCAGAGCGAATTGCTCGATCAATATGCGCGTGACTACCCGCAGGGCCCACACGATAAACCCCAAAGCATGTGTCCCGCCTTTGGCAGTTTGCGTGTGGGCCTGCGGATGAAACGGGTGGCGACGGTACTGTCCGGCTCGGCCTGCTGCGTCTATGGCCTGACTTTCGTGAGCCATTTCTACGGCGCGCGCCGGTCCGTGGGGTATGTGCCGTTCAACTCTGAGAGCCTGGTGACGGGCAAGCTTTTTGAGGACATCCGCGAGTCTGTGCATGAATTGGCGGACCCTGACAAATATGATGCGATCGTGGTGACGAACCTCTGCGTGCCGACCGCGTCAGGCGTGCCCTTGCGGCTTTTGCCCAATGAAATCAATGGCGTGCGGATCGTTGGTATTGATGTGCCGGGCTTTGGTATTCCAACCCATGCGGAGGCCAAGGATGTGTTGGCGGGCGCGATGTTGAACTATGCGCGCCAAGAGATCGAAGCGGGGCCTGTGGTCGCCCCTCAGGGCATGGCGACGGACCTGCCGACCGTGTCTCTGTTGGGCGAGATGTTCCCAGCCGATCCGATGATGATCGGGCAGATGCTCGGCCCACTGGGCCTCGCGCCGGGGCCGGTTGTGCCATGCCGCGAATGGCGGGAGCTTTATGCAGCACTTGATTGTGGTGCGGTCGCGGCGATCCACCCCTTCTACACCGCCGCCGTGCGGGAGTTTGAGGCGGCTGGAAAGCCCGTCATTGGCAGCGCGCCGGTGGGCTATGATGGCACCGCTATGTGGTTGAAGAACATTGGCGAAGCCTTTGGAATTGCTGCAGATAAGGTCGCGGCAGCCCAGAATGCATTCTTGCCTGGCATCAAAGGCGCGTTGGCCTCTAAACCCATCAAAGGCACGGTCACGCTGAGCGGCTATGAAGGCAGTGAGCTCATCGTTGCGCGGCTTTTGATCGAGAGCGGGGCGGATCTGCGCTATGTCGGTACGGCCTGTGCCAAATCGGATTGGTCCAAGGATGATGCGGACTGGCTGAAAGCGAAAGGTGTTGAGGTGAAATTCCGCGCCTCATTGGAAGATGATTGCATGGCCGTGGAAGCGTTGAAGCCCGACCTGGCGATTGGCACGACGCCTGTGGTGCAGAAGGCAAAACAGCTTGCGATTCCAAGTCTTTACTTTACGAACCTCATCTCGGCACGGCCGCTGATGGGACCCGCTGGTGCCGGCAGTCTGGCGGATGTGATCAACGCGGCCATCGCGGGCAAGGACCGCATGGATCATATGCGTGCCTTCTTTGAAGGTGTGGGCGCGGGTGACACGGCTGGCGTTTGGGAAGGTGACCCAAATGTGCGCCCCGATTTCCGCGAATTAAACCTCAAGAAAATAGAACGCCAAAAGAAGGCGGAGAAAGCGCAGGAGATGATCTGATGCGCTGGATGGTGGCCATATCCCGCAGACGGCAAGGCAGGTGCGCATGTTGATCCAGGATCATGATCGCGCGGGCGGCTATTGGGGCGCGGTCTACGCGTTTTGCGCCGTCAAGGGCCTGCAGGTTGTCATCGACGGGCCGGTGGGCTGTGAGAACCTGCCCGTGACGTCTGTTTTGCATTACACCGATGCGCTGCCACCCCATGAATTGCCCATCGTGGTCACGGGCCTCGGCGAAGAAGAGCTGGGCCGCGAAGGCACCGAAGGCGCGATGAAGCGGGCTTGGGGCACGCTGGATCCGGCGCTGCCGGCGGTGGTTGTCACGGGCTCAATTGCTGAGATGATCGGCGGCGGTGTGACGCCTCAAGGCACCAACATCCAACGCTTCCTACCGCGCACGATTGATGAGGATCAGTGGGAGGCCGCTGACCGGTCGATGACCTGGCTTTTCACCGAGTTCGGCATGACCAAAGGCCGGATGCCGCGCGAGAAGAAACGCGCAGAAGATGCTAAGCCCCGCGTGAACATTCTTGGCCCGATGTACGGCACGTTCAACATGCCCTCGGACCTGCATGAAATCCGCCGCCTGATCGAAGGGATCGGCGCGGAGGTGAACATGGTCATGCCGCTGGGCGCCCATATTGCCGACATGCGCGATTTGGTGAATGCGGATGTGAATGTCTGCATGTATCGCGAGTTTGGTCGGGGCCTTTGCGAAGTTTTGGAAAAGCCCTTTTTGCAAGCGCCCATTGGCGTGGACAGCACGACAAAGTTCCTGCGCAAACTGGGCGAGCTTTTGGAGCTGGACCCCGAGCCGTTCATTGAGCGCGAAAAGCATTCGACCATCAAACCGGTATGGGATCTGTGGCGCTCCGTGACGCAGGATTTCTTTGCCACGGCCAATTTCGGGATTGTGGCCAATGAGACCTATGCCCGTGGCATCCGCAAGTATCTTGAGGGCGATCTGGGCCTGCCCTGCGCCTTTGCCGTGGCGCGCTGTGCGGGCACCAAGACCAACAATGAAGAAGTGCGCGCCTTGATGCATCAAAAGCGCCCGCTGATCATGATGGGGTCGATCAACGAAAAAATGTACATGGCCGAGATGAAAGCCGGTCATGGCCCCAGCCCTGCGTTCATTCCCGCCAGTTTCCCCGGCGCCGCCATCCGGCGCGCCACGGGGACGCCAATGATGGGGTATGCCGGGGCCACGTATCTGTTGCAGGAGATCTGCAACGGGCTTTTCGATGCGCTCTTCCACATTCTGCCGCTGGCCTCCGAGATGGATGCCGCGGCGGCCACGCCGACACCGCTCAAGCGCAATTTCCCCTGGGATGCCGATGCCCAGGCGGAGCTTGACCGGATCGTGGCCTCTCATCCGGTTCTCACGCGGATCTCTGCCGCCAAAACCCTGCGCGATGCGGCCGAGGATGCCGCGCTGCGGGGTGGGGCGGAACGGGTCGTGTTGGAAACCGTGCAAGCCTTGTCGCCTGTCCCGCAAGGGGCTGGGACCTCTGACCTTGGGAGTGATCAGACATGACTGACATGACATCAAACCTGCCGCGCGAAATTCGCCGCGGACGCAAGAGAACGACGGAGTTCAAAGTGTATTTCGCACTGATCTTCATTCTTGCGGTCCCGTTTGCGACCGAGCGGTACATCTCTCACGTGATCCGCAAACGCTCGCTCGACGTGCGCGGCCCGCTGGCCCGCGCCTGGGCTGAGGCGGACCGGATCACACCACTCATTTTCTCGGCCTAAGTGACGGGCTTACCGAGACATCAGCTGCCGCCCACCTGGGCGGACAGACGCCGGAGGAGCCATGAAGGCCCCTTTGGTCCCAGCCGCGGGGTGCGCGGTGTCAGCGTAACGTTCCGGAGGAAAGTTGATGGCTGATAATACCGACCTGTCGATGACAGGTCTCACCGACGAGCAAGCCCAGGAGCTGCATTCGGTGTATTTGAGCGGAATGTGGCTCTTTGCACTGATCGCGCTGGTCGCACATATCGCGACCTATATCTGGGCACCTTGGTTCTGAGGAAGGATTGAAACATGTCTAAGTTCTACAAGATCTGGCTCATTTTCGATCCGCGCCGTGTGTTCGTCGCACAGGGCGTCTTTCTCTTCCTTTTGGCGGCTATGATCCACCTCGTGGTTCTGTCCAACGGCGTCAACTGGTTTGAGAATGCAGCAGAAAGCCGTGCCGCGGCTGCTGAGTGATCCAAGTGACTGACAAGGTTGCGGGCGGCGGCGGCGTCGCCCGCAACAAACAAAAGAAACCGGGCATCGCGCCCGGTTTTTTGGTGTCTGGCTGGGTGCGGATGCGGACAAGATCCGACACGTTCGTCAAGTCGCTTGGGAAACGGTTGGCGGCAATGCGGGACAAAGCTGTCGCTTAGACATTCCGTTGCAGAGCCGCGCATCGTCGGGCCGCGGTATGGCGATCTGTGCTTTGAACAGCAGTGCTTTATCCCAGCCAAATCCGCAAAAGATCTGAGCGACGTGCCTAGCCCAACCAAATCGCCGTGCCGTGAGGGCGGCCCGACGATGCGCGGCGGCCTATCGGCCTTGATTCCGCGCCGGGCTCCAAAACAAAGGTCAAGGAAGGGCTCGAAACGGACCTTCGCGCGGACTGTCGTGAAAATGGCCTTGGGATAGGGTTTGATCCCTTCCCGAAAGCCCCCGTTCAAGCCCAGCTTGTGCTTTAGGCCACGGCGTGGGCCAGCGCGCATTGCTTCCACAAAAATTTGAGCGCGCTCACCAGCCGTTCAAGATCTTCGTCGGAATGAAGTGGCCCAGGCGTGAAGCGCAGCCGTTCGGTGCCTTTGGGAACAGTGGGGTAGTTGATCGGCTGCACATAAATCCCATAGTCGCGCATCAGGATGTCCGAGATTTCGCGACATTTGACCGGATCTTTGATCATCACAGGTATGATGTGGCTGGGATTGTCGAGATGCGGGATGCCTTCAGCATCGAGCATGCGGCGCAGTTTGGCCACCTGGCGGCGCTGCTCAAAACGCTCTTGCTGGCTCATCTTGAGATGCGCGATCGACGCTTTGGCCGCCGCCGCCACAGCCGGGGGCAGGGCGGTGGTGAAGATGAACCCGCTGGCGAAGGAACGAATGAAATCACATAGCGCCTCGGAGCCGGTGATATAGCCACCCATGCAGCCGAATGCCTTGCCCAATGTGCCCTCGATCAGAGTGATGCGATCGGCCAGCCCTTCGCGTTCCGACACGCCGCCGCCGCGTTGGCCGTAGAGGCCCACGGCGTGCACCTCATCAAGATAGGTCATTGCGCCGTGTTTTTCGGCCACTTCGACGATTTCCTGCATCGGGCAAATATCGCCATCCATGGAGTAGACGCTTTCAAAGGCCACGATCTTGGTCATGTTGGCGGGCAGGGCGGCCAGTTTACGATCCAGATCTTCGGGGTCGTTGTGTTTCCAGATCGTTTTCTGACAGCGCGCGTGGCGGATGCCCTCGATCATGGAGGCGTGGTTGAGCGCATCCGACAGGATCACCGCATCGGGCAGGCGCGAGCCCAGCGTCGAGAGCGCAGCCCAGTTGGAAACATAGCCCGAGGTGAACAGGAGAGCACTTTCTTTGCCATGCAGATCGGCCAACTCGCGCTCCAACTCCACGTGGTGGTGGTTGGTGCCGGAGATGTTGCGCGTCCCACCCGCGCCTGCGCCGCAGCTGTCGACGGCGGCTTTCATCGCCTCGCGCACGATCTGGTTCTGACCCATGCCGAGATAGTCGTTAGAGCACCAGACCGTGACCTCATCAGGGGCGTCGTCATCATAACTCCGCGCCTTGGGGAACTGACCGCAGCGGCGCTCCAACTCGGCGAAAATGCGGTAATTGCCTTCTTCCCTCAGGGCATCGAGCTGTGCGGTGAACATGGCGTCAAAGTCCATTGGATCCCTCCGGTCTTGTAGTCTTTGTTGATTTGGGCGCAGGCAGCATCCAGCGCCAGAGTTCGGCATCGGGCCAGGGCAGGACCATGAGCCAGTGTTCGAGAAGTGCGAGCATGGTGATCGCGAAAAGGAGCGCGTATCCCACGGCTTCTGCCGGTGTGGTGGCAAAAATCAGCTGTTGAAACCAGATGGCGGATGTCCAGCTGAGCAGCGTCACGGAGATGGGAAAGACCCAGTTGAGCCGTGCAATGCGGAAATGGCTGGGCAGGTGGCCGAGCACGCCGGGCAGGAATTCCGTGTTGATCTTGCGCACGCCCATGTAGAGGTTCAGCTTGGCCGAGATGCGGGCGAAATAGAGGATCGAAAAGGTCAGGATCGCCACCGTGTTGACCGCGCCCGCCCCGAAAATCCAGACCGCACCAAAAAGCACGGTGAGTAGAACCTCGTGATAGGCAATCGTGCCCCATGCCAGCCAGAAACGTTCGGCCTCCGGCACGCCGGGCGGGCATTCCTGCCCATTGGGGCCCGTGATCGCGCCGGTCAGAAACGTAATCTCGGCCCAGCCCCAGATCGCCAAAGCGGCCAGAAACGCGCCGTAGGCGCCCCAGACACCGGTCATGTGCAGCGTTTCCGAAAACCCCCAGACCCCAGCCGCCAAAAGCGGAAGGCTCATGATCAAGGCCATCAGCCGCCCGCGCGCGCCGCGTTGGTCGGCATGACGCACCAAGGCAAGGATCGCCCCGGTGGAAAACCACCACAAGAATACGGCGACCAGCCCGGCGATCCAAACCGACATCATGCGCAGGCCCCGCTGTTTCTTCTGGCTGAAAATATCCCGGGGGTATGGGGGCTGGCCCCCATCCCTGTCTGTTCGGGATATGCGCAAGAGCAGATCATCAGTAGCACGGCTCCAAACGCGTCACAGCGGGCACGTCATTGCGGATGGCCGGGATCATCAGAAGCCGGACAAAGGCCGTGCCGGCCCGCACCCGTGCGCCAAGCCGCGTAAGCATACCGCCCGGGCCGCGCATCTTTTCAGCGGCGGCCAGATCGGCATTGGCCTTTTGCAGTTCCACCAGCAACGGTTGCCAATTGCGGTGGTCAATATCCAGCACGATGGGGAAGATCTGTTTGGACAGCTCAGAGGTCTTTTCATAGACCTGATAGGCGTACCAATCGGGATCCACGCCAAGCGCTTCGTGGAAGACAGGGCGCTGATGATCGCGCACATACATCGTGGCATAGACGGCGGTGAGGAAGAACTTGATCCAATAGACATTGCGCCCGGAGGTCAGTTTTGGATCGGTCTTCATCAGCAGGGCGAAAGCTTCACCATGGCTGAATTCATCATTGCACCACTCCTCGAACCATTTGAAAATCGGGTGGAAGCGATGCTCCGGATGGGCCTGAAGGTGGCGGAAGATCGTGATGTAGCGTGCGTAGCCGATCTTTTCGCTGAGATAGGTGGCGTAATAGATAAACTTGGGCCGGAAGTAAGTGTACTTCTTTTTCTGCGTCAGAAAGCCCAGGTTCACCCGCAAACCCGCTTCGCGCAGGGCGTCATTGATGAAACCGGCATGGCGCGCCTCATCGCGGGCCATCAGTTGGAAAAGCTGCGTGATGTCCTTGTTGGACCCGCGCCGCTTCATTTCCTTGTAAAGCACGCAGCCGGAGAATTCCGCCGTGCAGGAAGAAATCAGGAAGTCGATGAACTCTTTCTTGAGCTGCGGCTCCATATTCTCCCAATCCACATGGTCCCAGTCTTCGTTTTTCTTGAAGTGGCCCTTGTTGGGGTCTGACACCATCTGCGCGATCAGCCGGTCCCATTCCTCGCGGATGGGGGAGACATCGATGGCATCGAGCTCATCGAAATCGGTGGTGTAAAACCGCGGCGTCAGCAGGGTGTTGGCCATGGCCGTCTCAGTGGCCATTTCATTGGTGTATTGCGCGTCCTGCGCCTCTTGAATGGCGAGGCCTTCCTCAACCGTGGTGGCGTCGGCGGTGTGTTTTGCCAAAGTGTCTTTGGATTGGATGTTCATAGCGTGACCTCCTCAGAGAAGGAAAATTCGCACAGCTCCATGACCTCAAGATCGCCGGTGAGGCGGGTCCAGAGCTGTTCTAGCTTGCTTGCGCGGACGATGATGGCCTCGCGATCCTCAGAGACGATCTCTCCGAAGGGGGCCATGATCTCAGGGCCTTGGACCTGAACTTCGTCGCCTGGATAAACGGTCGTGCCGTTGTTGAACCGCACATGCGCGTGCAGGCTTTCGAACTTATGTGAGATTTCAACGGTGCAAGGTGCACGCTCGATCTCTTTGGTGAGCCATCCCATTTTGGCCTCCTTTCTTTACGTGTTGTGACCAGCGGTGTGGCTGGTCCTTTGGTGGTCCGTCCGCGTGATCCAAAGCGGGCCAGGCGCGGCGCGCGTTTGGGTCGGGATATGCGGAAGAACCGGTGTCATGTCATTCGGCCGCCACGGGTGCGGCTGTGGTGTCTGGCGTGACGCGCTCAATCTGAGGGCGGCTGATTTCGGCCTCGGCCACTTCGGCCAAAAGCTCCCCCACAGCGCGGGCATCGCGGATGCAGCGCAGCGCAGGTTTGGTTTTGCGGATGGACCACGGGCGCACATGAGGCCAGCACACCAGATAAGAAAGCCGGGTGCGTTGATCGAGATCAAGGGCGATGGTGCCCGTGCCTGATTTGCGCAGATCCAGTTCGGCATTGCGGATCTGCGAGAATGGCAGGTTGAGCGTGATCGTCAGCGCGGCCCCGATGCGCATCACGACCCGCCGGTTGGTGATGGTGTACACGGTCGACCGGGCCATTACATAGGCCATGCCCATCAAGATACCCGCCGCCACCGCACCGCACGCCAGGAAAGGAATGGCGGCGGTGACAATGGTGGCAAAGGGCCCTTGATCCAGCAACGTGCCCACGCGCCAGAAGGCCAGCAAAACAAAGTAGCCGATGACCCAACGGACAACCAAAGCTTCCTTGGCGAGTACCCACCAATCCGGGCGGCCTTGCCACAGCATTTCTTCGCCTTTGGGCAGATGCTCTGGCAGGCCCAGGACGGGCTCGAATTTGAAGTCTGGATCTTCGTCTTGCATGGTCTCAGCTCCCGTTGCTGTGCGGTTGCGGTTGGCGCGTTACCCGATCAGTGGCTCAAAGCGTTCACGGCTCGCATAGAGGTAGCCTCCGCCGTAGTAGCCAACGATCTTGTCCTCTTCGAGCAGGGTGATCTGCTTGTCGGATTTGGTTTGCGGCACACCGGCGAATTGGTGACTATAGAGTGACTTGATCACGACGCCGCCGCGTTTCATCCGGCAGAGCGTCATCGGTGCCAGTCGCTTGCCGCCGCCGTCCTTGAGCTCAATCTCGATGTAGCGGACGACCTGTTCGGGGGCATCTATCCACATGTCGGTGGCTGTGCCGATGATCTCTTTGTCACCTGACATCACAGGCTTACCCCGCGGATCAAAGCCGCAGGAAAAGGCGAAATCAGGATTGGCGGCCATCGGCATGATCTTGGGGTGGCCATGGCCATCCAGCTCTGGCGTGTCTTTGCGCGGTGCCCAGGAGGCAGGACCCACGCCATCGGCCATCGGATCGCCTGTGGGCATGAACGGGTAGCCTGTACCAGAGCCCATCCGCTCAAGCGGCAGGTCAGCGCGCTCGGGCGTCTGCTCGGACGGCACAGCCTTCGTGCCTTCGCCATGGGGCAGGATAAAGGTTTTGTCAGACGGCACAGGGAAGGGCCCTTGGTTGGCGGCGGGGTTTCCGTCGTCGTCTTCCAGCGGGTAGCCTTCGCGCATGTTTTCGCGCTGCAGATAGTAGACGAGCAGGGCGAAGAACACCCAGAAGCTCCAGATGGCCAGCGAGGCCAAATCGAAATTGGCGAAGAAGTCGAAACTCATTGCGTTATCCTTTCCACGGGGTCGGCGGGGTCATGTTGGGAAGTCGGCCAAGCCGATACGGGCCGCCTCCTCTTGGGGTGGTTGGGGCGCGTTGCGGGCCGTTCGTACCAGTGGTCCGAGGATCATCAGGGTGACGAACAAAAGCCCAATCTCTGTGTGGTAAACGAAGGAATAACCGGTGGTGACCGGGTCCAGCGTCTCACCAAAAAGTCCGTTTGTGGCAAGCGATGTGATCGCATCGCGAAGCCCGCCGCCAAAGGCGATCGCAAGCCCGGCTGCGGTGGCCGTGGCCGCGCCCCACGCGCCGAGCGCGAGGCCGTGCCCGGCCGAGCCTGTGATGGGCAGCGTCATCGCGGCGGTCAGCGTTGCGACGGCGAAAAGCCCGCCGCCAAAGCCGATCAGGCCCGCACCGATAAAGAAGATCGCGCTGGAGGCCATGGGGGCTGCAAAAATCACGGTGGAGAAGGCGGCGATGCCGATGAGGATGCCGGTGGCGGCTATGCGGAACGGGTTGCGGCCTTTGGACAGCCCGCGCCCTGCAAGAATGAACCCCGCCAGCGCGCCTGTGGCCCAGATCGCGGTCAGCAGCGTGGTGGAGGAAACTGAGAGGCCGAGAACTTCGCCGCCATAAGGCTCCAGCAGCACGTCTTGCATGTTGAAGGCCATGGTGCCGAGGAAAGCGACAGCGAGCAGGCGACCTGCTTCGCCGCCCGCCATCAGATGATTCCACGCGTCGCGGAAGCTGGGGCGCGGGGCGGCGCGTTCGGCTTTGCTCATCGGGCGGACTTTTTCCTGTTTCCAAAGTGCCACCAGGTTGAGCGCGATGCCCACCACGGCCGCGCCCTGGACCACGCGGATCAAGGTGAATTCATCAAAATCGCGCAGGAGCCAACCGATGATGATCGACGACAGCCCCATGCCCACGAGGAACATCACGTAGAGCAACGCCACGACGCGGGGGCGGGTGGCCTCATCAGCGCGGTCTGTGGCGAGCGCCAGACCAGCGGTTTGGGTCATATGGATGCCAAGACCTGTCATCAGGAAAGCAATGGCCGCGAGGACTTCACCCGCCCAGCTGGGGCCGACAACTTGCTGACCGGAGAGGACCAGAAGGGCAAAGGGCATGATGGCGAGACCGCCCATCTGCCAGAGCGAGCCGAACCAGAGATAGGGGATACGCTTCCACCCGATGGCGGAGCGATAGGTGTCAGAGCGGAAACCCAGGAGCGTTCGGAACGGCGCGATCAGGACAGGCAGCGCGATCATCGCCGCGACGATGGTCGCAGGCACGCTGAGCTCAACAATCATCACGCGATTGAGCGTGCCCAGAAGCATCACCGTCGCCATGCCAACCGAGACCTGGAAGAGCGAGAGCCGCAAAAGCTGACCCATCGGCAGGCCGTCAGATGCTGCATCCGCGAAGGGCAGCATCCGGGCGGAGAACCGCTTGATATCCTGAGCGCGGAGGATCACGCGGAGACCTCCATCGCTTGCGAGATGTAAAAGCCGGAGGTGATCCGGTCGAGCGGGCGCAGATGCGCGCGGCTTTTGCGGGCGCGCAGCGCCTCGGCGATGCCGGTCTCTGTGTGCGGCACCATGGTGGGGGACCGATCCGAGCGCGGGAACCATTGCCCCATGCGCCACATCGCCATCAGCATCGGTGTGCGTGGTGCGACGGTAAAGACAACGTTGGAGCGCGTGCGCCCCGCCAGTTGATCGAGAGCTGCGGCCAGATCGGCCTCTGCGTAATAGATCAGGCTGTCCATCGCGATCACGTGGTCGAACGTGCCGAGATTGGCGCTCAGCATATCCCCGGTGCGGAAGGTCACCCGCTGGGCCAGCTTGCGCGGCAGACGGCTGCTGGCGATCTCAATGAGGGAAGGCGAGATATCAATCGCCACCACTTCAGCCCCGCGCGCGGCCAGTTCCGCCGTCATCTGCCCAGCCCCGCAGCCTGCATCTAGGACGCGCGCGCCATCTAAATTCTCAGGCAAGCGCGACAGCATCAGCGCGCGCATGTCGTCACGGCCTTGACGCACCGTCTGACGGATCTTTGAGACGGGCGCATCACTGGTCAGCCGCTCCCACGTGCGGGTCGCGGTCTTGTCGAAATACGTCTCGACAGAGGCCAGTGTGCGGTTGTAACTCATTCAATCAAATCCGAGCAGTTCAAAGATATCGCGGTCTTCCAGTGGCGCGGGGGCGAGGGGGTCCGTCCCGGCATAGAGGGTTTCGGCCAGCCGGATGTATTCGGCGCGGCAATGGACGATGTCTTCTTCATCTTCCATTTCGAAGAGGGTCTTTTTCTTCAGGCGAGAGCGGCGGATCGCGTCCACATCCGGCATATGCCCGATGCGCTTGAAACCCACCGTGTCGCAGTAGCGATCCACCTCATCAGTGTCCTTGGACCGGTTCGCCACACAGCCCGCCAGACGCACCTTGTAATTCACGGATTTCGCGCTGACGGCCGCGATAATGCGGTTCATCGCGTAGATGCTGTCGAAATCATTGGCCGTGACGATCAGCGCGCGATCGGCATGCTGCAGAGGGGCCGCGAAACCGCCGCAGACCACGTCGCCCAGCACGTCAAAGATCACCACGTCGGTGTCTTCGAGCATGTGGTGCTGTTTGAGCAGTTTCACCGTTTGGCCCACGACGTAACCACCGCAGCCTGTGCCCGCGGGCGGGCCACCGGCCTCCACGCATTGCACGCCGCCCCAGCCTTCGGTCACGAAATCTTCGGGGCGCAGCTCTTCGGGGTGGAAATCGACCTCTTTGAGGATGTCGATCACCGTGGGTTGCAGTTTGCCGGTCAGGGTAAACGTGCTGTCATGCTTGGGGTCGCAGCCGATTTGCAGCACGCGTTTGCCCAGTTTGGCGAAGGCCGCAGACAGGTTCGACGACGTGGTCGATTTGCCGATCCCGCCTTTGCCGTAGACGGAAAACACCTTGGCGCCTTCGATCTTGGCGGACGGATCCTGATGCACCTGAACGGAGCCTTCTCCATCCAGACCTTTCAGGTTTGGAACGTCATCACGCGGGCTCATGGCACCTCTCTTTCGACACGGATTTGTGCGTTAACTTGGTCATTCTGCGGCAATCCCTTCCATCTGATCCTCGATGGCCTCGGCGGCGTCGCGCAGGGCCTCAAGGGTGGCGTCATCGGGTTGCCAATAGGCTCGGTCATGGGCCTCCAGCAGGCGGTTGGCCATGCGGGAGGAGGCGGCGGGGTTCAGCTCTGTCAGGCGGGCGCGCATCTCTTCATCAAGGACAAAGGTCTCGGAAATGCGTTGATAGACCCACGGCTCCACCTGGCCGGTGGTGGCGGACCAGCCCATCGTGTTGGTGACAGAGCTTTCGATCTGGCGGACACCTTCGGCACCGTGTTTCAGAAGCGCCTCATGGAATTTCGGGTTGAGCTGACGCGAGCGGGTTTCAAGCGCCACCTGATCGGCGAGCGTGCGGATTTTGCCCGCGCCGCGTGTGGTGTCAGAGATGTAAATCGCGGCCTCTTGGCCACCACGGGCGCGTTTGACCGCGCGGGAAATGCCGCCCAGCGTGTCGAAATAGTGGTCCACGGTGGTAACGCCCAGCTCAACAGATTCGAGATTTTGATAAGCGATATCAACGTCTTTGAGGGCGGTATTGAGGAGCGTGTCGTTGCGTTCGGCCTTGCCATTGACCCCGTAGGCAAAGCTTTTGCGGGCCATGTAGGCATCGGCCAGTTCATCTTCGTCGTCAAAGGCGGAAGCATCGACCAACTGGTTGACGTTTGACCCGTAAGCCCCTTCGGCGTTTGAGAAAACACGGAGCGCGGCAGTCTGGAGATCGCTCCCGGTTTCTTCCGCATAGGCCAGCGCGTGGGCGCGGATGAAGTTTTGATCCAGTGGTTCGTCCGCGGTGGCGGCCTTAAACGCGGCCTCAGCCAGGAGTTTGGTTTGCAGCGGCAGCAGATCGCGGAAGATGCCCGAAAGCGTCATGATCACGTCGATGCGGGGGCGGCCCAATTCGTTGAGCGGGATGAGGTCGGCACCGGAGAGACGGCCAAAGCTGTCAAAACGGGGTTTCGCGCCCATGAGGGCCAAGGCTTGGGCCAGCGGCGCACCGTCGGATTTGATGTTGTCGGAGCCCCAAAGGACCAGTGCGACCGTGCGCGGTGTGCTGTCATGGGTCGCCAGCAGCAGATCGGCCTGACGCGCACCTTCGCGGCAGGCAAAGACCGTGGGCATACGGAAGGGGTCAAAGGCGTGGATGTTGCGGCCGGTGGGCAGGATGTCCAGTGAACGGATCAGATCGCCGCCGGGCACGGGTGGGGTAAAGTGACCGCCAAGTGCATTAAGAAGGGCAGGTATCTCATTGTCTTGGCTGAGAAGATGTTCAACCTGTGCGCGGGTCGCGGTGTCCGCTTCGGGCAAGATATCGAGATATTCCCCACGGGCCGCCACGTCCATGGGCTTGCCCACGATATGGAGGCCATCGGGGATCAACGCATCCTCAGTCTCCAAGAGTTTGATCCAAAGCGTTTCAGGCGCATGCCCCCCCAGATCGACGGCCTCGGCTTGCTCTGCAATCAGCGCTTCGATCTCAGACCGTTCCGGCGCGTCCGGGGCGGTTTCGCGCCACCGGGTGAGGCTGTCCTTAAGCTCGGCCAGACCACGGTAGAGCCCCGATGTGGCAAGTGGGGGCGTCAGGTGGCTGACCGTTACGGCATTCGCCCGGCGTTTGGCCAAGGTCGCCTCAGAGGGGTTGTTGGAGGCATAGAGGTAGACATTCGGCAAATCGCCGATCAGTCGGTCAGGCCAGCAGGTTTCGCCCAGTCCGGCCTGTTTGCCGGGCATAAATTCAAGGGCACCATGCATGCCGAAATGCAGCGCCACGTCCGCTTTGAACGTGTGCCGCAGCCAAAGGTAGAACTGTGTGAAAGCATGGGTGGGGGCAAATCCACGCTCAAAAAGAAGGCGCATGGGATCGCCTTCAAAACCGAATGCAGGCTGCAGACCCACGAAAACCTTGCCAAACTGACGGCCCAGAACGAAGACATCGCGCCCATCGGATTGGTGTTTTCCGGGCGCAGGGCCCCATGTGGCCTCGATCTCATCAAGCCAAGGGGTATTGGCCACAATCTGGTCGGCGCTCACGCGGGCATGGACATTGGCCTCTTGTCCGAATTGCGCGGCATTGCCCTGCAAAACCGCCTCGCGCAGTTCCTCTACCGTGCCGGGCGGGTCAATATCGTAGCCGTCCGCGGCCATGGCTTGCAGCGTGTTATGAAGCGAGCGGAAAACGTCAAGATAAGCAGCCGTGCCTGCCGCGCCCGCATTGGGTGGAAAGCCGAACAGGACGATGGCGACATTGCGATCGCGGTTGCGCGAGCGGCGCAGATGGGCCTGTTTCGCAACCCGGTCCGCCAGCGCATCAACACGATCAAGAGCGGGCGCCATTGCTTTGATATCGCTGGCATTTGCGTCCTCAAGCCCATGGCGCCCGGCAAAGACTGTCGGTGTGGTTGCCCCGTCGAGTTCGGGCAAGGCAATGAGCATGGTGGTTTCAATCGGACCAAGGCCTTGGGCGGAGGCTTGCCATTGTCCGATGGTTTGGAACTCCAGCGGATGGGCGGCGATGTAGGGAACATCAAGTGCCTTCAACACAGTGACGGCGGCGTCATTGTCATTGTAGGCAGGCCCGCCTACGAGGGAAAACCCGGTGAGCGACAAAAGCGCGTCAATCTTCGGGCCGCTCTTGTCTTGGAAGAACGTCTCAATCGCGGGGCGCGCATCGAGGCCACCGGCAAAGGCTGGCAGCACCTTGAGCCCACGCGCCTCCAAAGCACGGATCACCGCGTCATAATGGGCGGTATCGGCTGACAACACGTAAGAGCGCATCATGAGCAGCCCGATCGTGGCCTGAGCGCCTTTGGGCTTGGGCAGATCGGCGGGGGTGGTGGTGATGCGATCAGGCAGGTCGGGGTGGTAGAGACCTGTTTCGGGATAATCGAGCGGGGCGGCGGCCTTTACCCCGCGCCAGGCGTCATGACGGCAATAGCGCGAAATCATGAAGCGGATCATCGCCTCGACATTTTCGTCGGACGCGCCCAGCCAGTATTGCATCATGAGGAACCAGGCGCGCAGGTCCTGTGCCTTGCCTGGAATAAGGCGAAGAATGCGCGGCAAGCGTCTGAGCATGCGCATTTTTTTGGCGCCGTCATCGCTGTTTGGCTTTGAGGATCCGCGGAGTTTCTTGAGCAATCGCCGCGTGGCGCTTTCGGGCGCGGACATGTCGAGCGTGCCCATGCGGGTCAGCTTCACGATTTGCGCATCGGCGATAATGCCGACCATAGCATCGCAGGCATCCCGGCGGGCCAGAAGATCGGGCAGGATGGCTTTGATATGTTCTTCGAGAAAGAGCAGGTTGGCGACGATGATGTTGGCGCGGGAAATGGTCTCTTTGGCGTGCGTCAGTGCCTCGGGGCATTCGCCCCACTCCGCCGCGGCGAGCACGGTCAGTTCCAGCCCCGGGAAATCGCGTTCCAGGCGCGGGGCCACGCGTTGGCAGGGGCCGGCGGCGTGGCTGTCGAGCGTGAGGATCACAACGCGATACGCGCGTTTATTGATGCCCGAATTTATGATGCTGTCACCGCGCATAATGGGCCTTGGCCTCGTAGAGGGTGTCTATGCTGATTTCGGTCAGGCCTTTGCCGGTGGCGAAACTCTCTGTGTTGCGCCGCGCCTTGCCGCGCACGAAGAAGGGGATTTTTTTCAGTTCTTTTTCAGCGTCCTCGAGCCAGATGACGTTGGAGTCGGCGGGTTGCTCGTCCGCCTGCGGCAGTCTCGCGTCCTCTGGTTCGGCTTGCGCGCCGGAATGGCCGTGATGGGAGGGGCCGGCGGAGTCGTTGAATTCGAAATCCTCGCGGAACATATGCAGCAGGTGTTCCTCAAGCCCCATGACCAGCGGGTGCACCCAGGTGTCGAAGAGCACGTTTGCCCCTTCGATGCCCATTTGCGGGGAATACCGCGCGGGGAAGTCTTGGACATGGACCGGCGCGGAGATGACAGCGCAAGGGATGCCGAGGCGCTTGCCGATATGGCGTTCCATTTGGGTGCCGAGGATCATTTCCGGGGCAAGGCGCTCAATCTCGGCTTCGACTTCGAGGTAGTCGTCCGAGATCAGGGCGCCGACGTTAAATTCCTTGGCCAAACCTCTGATCTTACGCGCCATTTCACGGTTGTAGCAGCCCATGCCCACAACCTCGAACCCCATCTCATCGCGGGCGACCCTGGCCGCCGCGGCGACGTGGGTGCCGTCGCCAAAGACGAAGACGCGCTTGCCTGTCAGATAGGTGCTGTCGACGGAGGATGAGTACCAAGGCAGGCGCAGACGGTCGGCGTCGAGATAGGGTTCAACGCCGGTGATCTGGGCGACCTCGGCCACGAAATCGCGCGTGGCGCCGACGCCGATGGGCACGGTTTTGGTGAAGGGCTGGCCCAGCTCACGCTCCATCCAGCGGCAGGCCGCTTCGCCCGTTTCAGGATACATGAGCACGTTGAAATGCGCGGCACCCAAGCGGGTGATGTCGTTGGGCGTTGCGCCATAGGGGGCGCAGACATTGATCGTGATGCCCATATCGCCCAACAGAGCCGTCAGTTCGGTGATGTCATCGCGGTGCCGGAAGCCCAGCCCCGTGGCGCCGATCAGGTTGCAGGTGATCGCGTCTGTGCGTGCCATCGGTTTGGCCAGCGCGCGGGTGATCTGGAAAAACGTCTCATCCGCGCCAAAGTTTTCCTTGCGTTGGTAGGACGGCAACTCCAGGGGTATAACAGGGCAGGGCAGACCCATGGTTTCGGCCATGCCGCCGGGATCGTCTTGGATGAGTTCCGCGGTGCAGGAGGCACCGACGATCATGGCCTGCGGTTGGAAGCGGTCATAGGCATCCTGACAGGCGGTTTTGAACAGGTTGGCGGTGTCAGCGCCCAAATCGCGGGCCTGAAACGTGGTGTAAGTCACTGGCGGGCGGTGATCACGGCGCTCGATCATGGTGAAAAGCAGATCGGCATAGGTGTCACCTTGCGGGGCGTGCAGCACGTAATGCAGCCCTTTCATCGCGGTGGCGACGCGAAGCGCACCCACATGCGGTGGGCCCTCATATGTCCAAACGCTTAACTTCATTCGGCGCGATTTTTGAGGGGCCAGCCCCTCAAGCTCCCCGGGATATTTTCAGCCAGAAGAAACATGGGATCTGTCATTCGGCGGCCTCCATCATTCGGAGGGCGCGGCGGCGATGCAGCGGGCGGGAAAAGAGCCCCGCCAGGTCGCCAGCCTGTTCGTAGAAATGGACGGGGGTGAAGACGAGTTCTATGGCCCATTTGGTGGTGAGACCTTCGGCTTCGAGCGGGTTGGCCAGGCCGAGGCCGCAGACCGTGAGATCAGGTTGCGCGGCGCGGCAGCGATCGAGCTGCAATTCCACATCCTGGCCTTCGGCGATTGTGGGGCCTTGGGCCAGCAAATCGAGATCGGGGCCCACCACCTGTTTGTGGATGAAGGGCGCGCCCACCTCGACGGCGGTCATGCCGCATTCTCGGGTGAGAAAGCGGGCGAGCGGGATCTCAAGCTGACTGTCGGGGAAGAAGAACACGGATTTGTCCTTCAACTGGGCGGCGGCTTGGGCCACTGCCTTTTTAGCACGTGCACGGGGCGCGCCGGTTACGGCGTCGAAACGCGCCTTATCGACACCGAATTCCCGGGCCACGGCGAGAAGCCACGCAGTGGTGCCCTCTTCGCCAAACGGGAAAGGCGCGGGAAGGTGGCGCGCCCCGCGCCGCTCCAAGGCGGCAAGAGTGCCACCGAGGAACGGCTGGGTGAGGGCAAAGACGGTATTGGGCCCCACGCTGACGTCTTGATCGACGGAGCGTGCAGGCAGGACCGAAATGTCTTCGATCCCCATCTTGCCCAGCATATCGAGCGCCTGATCCTCCACAACATCGGGGAGAGCCCCGACAAGGAGAAGCTGACGCTTATCAGTTTCCGGAAGAACCGGAACCATGGAGGCGAGACATGCGTCTTCGCCTTCCGTGAAAGTCGTTTCAATGCCTGAGCCGGAATAGTTCAGCACGCGCACCCGAGGCGCATGTTTGACGCTTAAGCGTTCGGCGGCGCGGGCGAGGTCAAGCTTGATCACCTCAGACGGGCAGCTGCCCACGAGAAAGAGCTGACGAATATCGGGACGGCGGGCGATCAGGCGATCCACCTCGCGTTCAAGTTCGGCCTGCGCATCGGCGAGACCGGCGAGGTCGGTCTCCTCCAAGATGGCGGTGCCAAAGCGCGGTTCGGCAAAGATCATCACGCCAGCGGCTGATTGCAGAAGATGGGCGCAGGTGCGCGAGCCAACCACAAGAAAGAACGCATCCTGCATCTTGCGGTGGAGCCAGATGATTCCCGTCAGTCCGCAGAACACTTCGTGTTGACCGCGCTGCTTGAGAACGGGTGTGTTGCGGCATCCGGTGGTGGGGGTCAGGTCCGTCATGCCACGGCCTCCGACTGGGGGTCGGATTGCAGCCGTGCGGCGCGCAGTTTGAGCAAAAACTGACCGGCATTAACGACATAGGCCAAGTAGGCCGCAAGCGCGATCATCATCTCTGCTTGAGGGCTTAGATTGCCCCAGAACAGCGCCCAGACATAAGCGGTATGAAGGGCGATGACGGCGAAACTAAAGACATCTTCCCAGAAGAAGGAGTGGGCGAAAAGCCATTGATCAAAAACGATTTTTTCCCAAATCGATCCAGTGATCATAATGACGTAGAGAAAGCCCGTTTTCACCAGGATCGACCACGTGGCCGCGAGATATCCATCGCCCGTCAGAAGAAAGCGGATGACAAGGGCCAAAGACACCAGGAACACAAGGAATTGCGCCGGCGCCAAAACACCCTGAACCACGGTCCAGACCGTTTCATCCCGGCGCTGTCGCTGTGCCTTGGTGTAGAGTGCACCCTGTGCGGCCTTATGTGGCTCTCGCGGCGTCATGCATCCCCTCGACTGCCTGTTCAATTTGAGGTCAATGCTAGGGAGTTGTGGGGAGGAGTGTCAACTAAAATGTACATTTGCGAAAATGCAAACTGTCAACTATTTCAGTCACGTCCGATTGGATCCGATGTCGAGTCGTCAAACGCCCAGCATTTTTGACGTTTTCGTGGGTTTCGGAGGTTGAGGTTTTCCACAACAGTTCTAATTCGACCGGGGATAACAACGCATTACGCGATTGTGGTGGTCGATATTGTCAATAGAAATTGACATTTTGGGCCAAAACTGTAGGGTGTTGAGGAGAAACACGCGCCATGCTGAAGATAAGACTTACGCGAGGCGCGAACCCATGGGGATGTCATGGCTGAAAGTGACAGAATTCCCTCCTCAGAGCCTATCAAGGCGCATCAACCAGCACTTCAGTTACTGGCAGAGGCGGCGTTGAAGACCCTGGCGGCAAAGGGCGGTGCAGCTGCACCCCAAACGCACGATCAGTGGGTCCATTTCCTGTGCAATGCGGTCTTGGCGGATGGTCATGTCAAACATGAGATGGCAGTGTCGCAACTCTTGGGATCTGGCACGTCGTCTGATGACATTCTGCACAACCTCGTGCCCGCGGTGGCGCGGCGTCTGGGTGAGATGTGGGTTGGCGATGAGGCCAGCTTTGTCGATGTCACCATCGGGTCGGCCCGTCTTCAGCAGATGTTTCAGATGCGCGAAGAAGAGCAGCATCCTCTGTTGACGCAGCGTGCGCCAGTGGGCGGGGACACGGTTTTGATGGTCGTGCCGGAATTTGAACAGCACACGCTGGGTGCCTTTGTGGCCGCAGATGAAATGCGGCGTGCGGGCATTTGGGCGCGGATCGGATTGCTCATTTCTGCTGAAGAAGTGTGCAACCTGTTGCAATCAAATCACTTTGCCATGCTAGGAATATCCATTGGATCACGGGACTCGGTTGAACGCGCGGCCGAATTTGTGAATTACATTCGTCAGAACGCGAATAGGATTCCGCCTGTGGTGGTCAGTGGAAATGTGGTCGAAAGACTGGACGTAATCAGGTCGCAAACGGGGGCCGATTTTGTCGTCAGCACTGTACCAGAAGCAATTGAGAGTTGCGGATTGAAATCTGCGCCCGCTCATGAGCTGCTGGAGGCAGATGCACTATGACATGACAAATCAACAGCTCTCGGGTGTGACAGGTGACCGAACAGGGACGTATCTATCAAAGCTTTAAGTCAGGTGAGTTGCCTGACCCATCACGTGTATCCGACTTTGTGGAGCATGTGGCCGACCTTGCCGTGATGGTGGGGTCAGATGGTCAGATCAAAGGTCTGTCGATCAACCCGGAATGCGCCTCTTTGGGGTCGCTGGATCACTGGGTCGGACGGCGATTTCATGACTTTTTGACCGAAGAAAGCCAGGCGAAATTTGCCGAACGCCTGAAGGTGGCGGCTGACAGCCCAACGATTGCGCGACGCCCGATTGAGCTCAATCATGTCGACAAAGACGCGTGGCAGTTTCCCATCCGCTACAGTTTGCACATGGTGGAGGGCAGCAATGATGTGTTGCTGATGGGCCGCGACCTCCAGCCGATTGCGGAGGTGCAGCAGCGGCTTGTGTCCGAACAGGTGGCGCGCGAGCGCGATCAACAGCGGATCAGGAGTGGAGAGACCTTTTATCGCGTGGTCCTTGAGGCCTCTGAGACCCCGTTTGTTTTGGTGGATGCGGACAAGGGCCGTGTGCATGACATGAACGCCTCTGCTGCGCGCCTGTTTGGGTCAAAGCCCGACACGCTGAGCGGCAATTCCTTTGCGCAGATTTTTGAAGGGCGCCGCCGCGAAGAGTTGATGGACGCTTTGCAGGCGGCTGCAGCGAGCGAAAAGCGTCAGCCGGTAGAGGTTGTGGCGCGGCGCAGTGGCACCGAACTGTCCCTGACGCCAGAGTATTTCCGCGCGGCGGGGGAATTGTTCCTGCTGTGTCGCGTGGGTTCGGTCAATGCTGAATCGGACAGGTCGACGGGGGTGTCAAACACCCTGTCTGCTTTGTTTGCTGCGTCCTCGGACGGGATCGTTTTGACGGATGCCAAGGGCATTATCCGCGATGTTAACGAATCCTTCTTGGTCATGACAGATGCCGCGCAATTGCGGGATGTGAAGGATCGTTCGCTCGGGGATTTCTTCGTGCGCGGTGCGGTCGATCTTAAGCTGATGATTGAAGCGGCAATGAAATCCGGCCGGATGAGCCATTACAACGCCCAGATCAACAGCGTCGTGGGCAATCGCGCCGCGGTCGATATTTCTGTCGCGCAGTTGCGACAACAGTCCCGCGATGCAGGCTTTGGGTTCATTATCCGGGATGTCACGCCGATGGCATCGGAGGGGGAGGCGCCCCCCGGCATGATGTCGGAAGATGCCATGAAAAATGTCATGGATCTTGTGGGCACGGCGTCTTTGAAAGAGCTGGTCTCTGCCACGTCAGACGTGGTGGAAAAAATGTGCATTGAGACGGCGGTGAAGCTCACCAACAACAACCGTGTCGCAGCGGCGGAAATGCTCGGGCTGTCGCGCCAGAGCCTTTATGTGAAACTGCGCAAACACGGCATGATTGACAGCTCGGTCGAGGATTGAGCCGTTTTAACATGAGGTTCCGACCCTAGGTCATTGGAATCGTGTGTCAAAACCGCTTTGAGCACACTTACACCCTTTGCCGACTGGCGTTTGCCCGGTGACCTGATCCGCCGAATGGCTCGGCACTTGCTGCGCGCGTGCGGCTAAAAAAGCCCTTCCGTTGTGGCGCAATGTCATGTTTAATTGACACTATGAGTGTCACGTTTGAAGATCGCGCCAGTCGACGCTTTCCGCACCCGCCTGCCGTGCTGACCCTGATCAAACCGATCACGTGGTTTCCGCCGGTTTGGGCCTATCTGTGCGGTGTTGTTGCCTCAGGCGTCCCCGTCTCCTCCGCACCTTGGCTGGTGGGGCTGGGCATGGTTCTGGCCGGGCCGGTGGTCTGCGGCATGAGCCAAGCCGCCAATGACTGGTGTGACCGGCATGTCGACGCGATCAATGAGCCGCATCGCCCGATCCCCTCTGGCCTGATCCCCGGACGCTGGGGGCTTTGGATTGCGCTTGTTATGTCGGCGTTGGCCTTGGTTCTCGGGTCATTCTTGGGCCCATGGGGCTTTGGCGCGACGGTGTTTGCGGTTCTGGCCGCCTGGGCCTATTCCGCGGAACCTGTGCGCATGAAGCGCTCTGGCATTTGGGGTCCGGGTCTTGTGGGGCTCTGCTATGAGGGCCTGCCTTGGTTCACAGGGGCCGCGGTGTTGTCTGCGGGTGCGCCGTCATGGCAGATCGTTGTGATTGCGCTGCTCTATGCGCTTGGCGCGCATGGGATCATGACGCTCAATGATTTCAAAGCTTTAAAGGGTGATCGTCAGATGGGAGTGAACTCCCTTCCCGTCACGCTCGGGCCGGCGCGCGCGGCACGCGTGGCCTGTTGGGTGATGACCCTGCCGCAGGTTGTCGTGATTGCGTGCCTTGCGGTGTGGGGAAAGCCTGTCTTTTCCCTTATCATTCTGGCGCTTCTGGCGGCGCAGTTCTGGGCGATGCGCGTGCTGCTGCGAGACCCGAAGGGACGAGCGCCCTGGTATAATGGCACCGGTGTGATGCTTTATGTGAGCGGCATGATGGTCGCCGCCGTGGCGCTGCGCAGTGTAGCGGTTGCGCCATGACGTTGAGCTGGCTGTCCATCGTTCGACTGGGTCTGGTGCAAATGGCCTTGGGCGCGGTTGTGGTGCTCACCACGTCGACGCTCAACCGGTTGATGGTGGTGGAGTTGGCGCTGCCCGCGGTTTTGCCGGGCCTTCTGGTGGCGCTGCATTACGGCATTCAGATCACTCGTCCCAACTGGGGGTTCATGTCCGACACGGGCGGGCGGCGGACGCGGTGGATCATCGGTGGGATGGTTGCGTTGGCACTTGGGGCCTTCGGGGCCGCCAGCGGCGTTTTGCTCTTTGAGACGAGTTTTGCCGCCGGGCTGGCGCTGTCGATTGTGGCTTATGCCCTGATTGGTCTGGGCGTGGGGGCATCTGGCACGTCGCTCCTGGCGCTTTTGGCCACGGCGACCGAGCCACGCCGCAGGGCGGCGGCAGCAACGATCACCTGGTTGATGATGATTGCAGGGATTGCGATCACGGCAGGCACGGTGGGGGCGTTCCTCGATCCCTATACGCCCGCGCTGTTGATAAAAATCGTGGGCATTGTCACCGGCGGGGCTGTGGTGCTGACCACGCTCGCGGTGTGGGGCATTGAAGCCCGGGTACAGCCGGTTGAACGGACGCGGGACGAAACCCGGTTTCTGGATGGCCTAAAGGAGATCTGGGGCGAGACCGCCGCGCGGCATTTCACCATTTTCGTGTTCCTCTCAATGACCGCCTATTTCATGCAAGAACTGATCCTGGAGCCTTACGCCGGGCTGGTCTTTGGCTTCACACCGGGGCAATCCACCTCCCTGTCGGGTGCGCAAAATGGCGGGGTTTTCCTCGGCATGTTGACGGTCGGCATCATGGCCACCGGACTGCGCATTGGCTCGCTCAGGGCCTGGGTGGTCGCGGGCTGCCTGGGATCCGCGGTGAGCCTGGGGTTGATCACGCTTCTGGGTGGGCCCGCGGTGCCCTCCACATTGCTGCCCGCCGTGGTGGCATTGGGCGTGTTCAACGGGATGTTCGCGGTGGCGGCCATCGGGTCCATGATGGCGCTGGCAGGACAAGGGCGCGGTGCAAGAGAAGGCACGCGCATGGGTCTTTGGGGCGCGGCGCAAGCGATTGCCGCAGGCTTCGGCGGGCTGATGGGCGCGGCCGCCGTCGATGTGATGCGGGTGAGCATGACCAATGATGCGACCGCATTTGGCACGGTGTTTGTCTTTGAAGCAGGACTTTTCGTGATTGCGGCGCTGATGGCGCTGAAAGTCATTGATCCAACACGCGGCCCTCGTGCCGCCATGGTTCCGGGAGAATAAGAGATGTATGATGTTGTCGTCGTCGGGGGCGGGCCTTGCGGGGCCACAGCGGCAGAAGATCTGGCGCGATCAGGCTACAAGGTGGCGTTGCTCGACAGGGCGGGGCGGATCAAACCTTGTGGTGGGGCCATTCCACCGCGCTTGATCCGGGATTTTGACATTCCCGATGAGCAATTGGTGGCCAAGATCACCACGGCCCGGATGATTTCGCCGACCAAGCGTCAGGTGGATATCCCCATCGAAAACGGTTTTGTCGGCATGGTCGACCGCGAGCATTTTGATGAATTCCTGCGGGTCCGCGCGGCCAAGGCGGGCGCGGACCGGGCGACGGGCACCTTTGTTCGCATTGAGCGCGAAGACGGCGAAACGCGGGTGATTTACCGCGACAAGGTGAGCCAGAATGAGCGCAGCTTGTCGACCAAACTGATCATTGGCGCGGATGGCGCGCGCTCCAATGTGGCACGCCAAGAGATCCCGGACGGGGACAAGATCCCCTTTGTGGTGGCCTATCACGAGATCATCGAGGCACCCGGCCCGGTGGGGGCGTATCACCCGGATCGCTGCGATGTGATCTATGACGGGGCGATATCGCCGGATTTCTACGGCTGGGTGTTCCCCCATGGCAAAACGGCGAGCGTCGGCATGGGCTCGATGGTCAAAGAGGTGGACCTGAAGAAAGCCACCGCGGATTTGCGCGTGGCCAGTGGGCTCGACGGGTGCAAGACCATCCGCAAGGAAGGCGCGCCTATTCCGCTGAAGCCTCTGGACCGGTGGGACAATGGCAAAGACGTGGTGTTGGCGGGCGATGCCAGCGGCGTTGTGGCCCCAAGCTCGGGCGAGGGGATTTACTATGCCATGTTCGGCGGGCGTGTGGCGGCCACGGCGGCGGCGGCGTGTCTGGCCAGCGGACGGGTGAAAGACCTGCAACTGGCGCGCAAGCTCTTCATGCGGGATCACAAGAATGTCTTCCGCGTGCTGGGCTCGATGCAGAACGCCTATTACCGATCAGATGAGCGGCGCGAGCGGTTTGTCTCGCTGTGTCATGACAAGGATGTGCAGCGATTGACCTTTGAGGCTTACATGAACAAAGAGCTTGTCAAAGCCCGACCCATGGCGCACATCAAGATCGGTTTGAAGAACCTAGCCCACCTCACAAGATTGGTCCCGGAGGCCTATGTATGAACGCCCCTGATGTGCCGTCCCGCCAGATGATCCCCACCTGGGTTGGGGGCGATCTGGTCGCGGTGGAGAAGTTAGAAGCGCACGTTAAGGGCCTGAAACATATGGCCGTTTCGGTGTTCGTGATGTGCGGAAATGATGTGCTGATCCAGCAACGGGCGATGTGCAAGTATCACACGCCCGGGCTTTGGGCGAACACGTGCTGCACCCATCCTTTGTGGGGCGAACCTGCTGAGGTTTGTGCCGAGCGCAGGCTTTACGAAGAATTGGGGCTGAAGGGGCTGCCGCTGGAGTACCGCGATCAGTTGACCTATCGCGCGGATGTGGGTGGCGGGTTGATTGAGCATGAGCGCGTGGATATTTTCCTGTCCCGGGTCAATAGTCGCGTGCGGCCCGTGCCCAATCCCGACGAGGTGATGGCGACTGACTGGGTCGACATGGCAGACTTGGCCGCCTGGGTGGAGCGTGAGCCCGCGCGATTTACGCCTTGGCTCCGGATTTACCTCAAAGATTACGAGGCGCAGATTTTCGCGACGTGAGCGAAGTCTTTAAAAGACTTCGGTCGCATTCTTTTAAAGAATGCGTGGGGCGTGGTTGGTTGAGATACGTCTTTTAAGGCACTGATCTGGAAAGAGACTTCTGGTCTATTTCGTTTTACTAAAAATTTAGTTTGACAAACTCCCGGCCTGCCGTCGATCCTATCTTTGCGCCTGACTGCTTGGGCGCATGCGCAAACGGGAGGAAATTATGCGGAACTTTTTGTTGTCCGCAGTCGCGGCAGGTGCCGTGATTGTTGGCTATGGCCCGGCATGGGCTGATGAGGCCGCAGCGCAGCGCTGGATTGATGAGGAATTCCAGCCCTCGACGCTGTCCAAAGATGAGCAAATGTCGGAAATGCAGTGGTTTATCAACGCCGCTGAGCCGTTTTCCGGCATGGAAATCAACGTGTTGTCGGAAGGTATTCCGACGCATGGCTACGAGTCGGAAGTCCTAACCAAAGCCTTTGAGGAGATCACGGGGATCAAGGTGAACCACCAGATCCTTGGGGAAGGCGAAGTGGTTCAGGCCGTTCAGACACAGATGCAGACGGGGCGGAACCTGTATGATGGCTATGTCAATGACAGCGATCTGATCGGCACGCATTCGCGGCTGCAACTGGCCTATAACCTGACCGAACAGATGGCGGGCGATTGGGCGGATACCACGTCGCCGACGCTCGATCTGAATGACTTCATGGGCATTCAGTTCACCACGGGCCCGGATGGCAACCTCTATCAGTTGCCCGATCAGCAATTTGCGAACCTCTATTGGTTCCGCAAGGACTGGTTCGATCGTGAAGATCTGCAGGCGGCGTTCAAAGAGAAGTACGGTTATGACCTCGGCGTGCCGGTCAACTGGTCGGCCTATGAGGACATTGCCGAGTTCTTCTCCAACGACGTCCAAGAGATCGACGGCACGCGCATCTATGGTCACATGGACTATGGCAAGCGTGCACCGGACCTCGGCTGGCGGATGACCGATGCGTGGCTTTCCATGGCTGGTGCGGGGTCTGTTGGTGAGCCCAACGGCGTGCCCGTGGACGAATGGGGCATCCGGATGGAAGACGGCAGCTGTAACCCGGTGGGCGCGTCTGTGACCCGCGGTGGAGCGGCCAATGGCCCGGCGGCGGTCTATGCGATCCGCAAATGGGATGAATGGCTGCG
>JBCCDT010000040.1:0-29628 GCA_039030635.1 Pseudomonadota bacterium | reverse complement strand
TGCGCGCGCATTGGGTTAAGCCTTTGCTTTCTTCTTTTCTGCGATCACTTTTTCGGCCAGGTCGCGGGCGATGGCAAAAGCGCCTTTGATCTTGTCACTGTCTTTGCGCCAATCGCGGCGCACGACGATCTTGTTGTCTTTCACCTTGGCCAGGCCCTTTTGATCCTCGATGAACGCGACCAATCCTTGGGGGGAGGCGAATTTGTCATTGTGGAACTGAATGGTGCCGCCCTTTGGCCCGCCATCAAGCTTGGCAATGCCGGCGCGTTTGCACATGGCCTTGATGCGGACAATCAGCATGAGCGTGTTCACCTCTTTGGGCAATTTGCCAAAGCGGTCGATGAGTTCCGCGGCGAAGCCTTCCAGTTCAACTTTGGTCTGCAACCCACTGAGACGTCGGTACAATCCGAGCCGGACATCGAGGTCGGGCACGTAGGCCTCGGGGATCAAGACGGGCACGCCGAGATTGATCTGAGGCGCCCATTGGTCATCGGCCTCAGAAAGGCCTTCCATCTCACCAGCTTTGATCTTGGCGATCGCCTCTTCCAGCATGGATTGATAAAGCTCATAGCCCACATCGCGCATCTGCCCGGATTGTTCTTCGCCCAACAGGTTGCCAGCGCCCCGGATATCAAGGTCCTGACTGGCCAGGGTAAAGCCTGCGCCCAGCGTGTCGAGGGAGCCCAGCACGCGAAGGCGCTTTTCAGCCGCCGGGGTGAGCGGCGCGCGCGGTTTGGTGGTCAGATAGGCATAAGCGCGCAGTTTCGACCGACCGACGCGGCCCCGGATCTGGTAGAGTTGGGCAAGGCCGAACATGTCTGCGCGGTGGATAATCATGGTGTTGGCGGACGGGATGTCGAGACCGGATTCAACAATCGTTGTGGCCAGCAACACATTGAATTTGCCGTCATAAAAGGCGTTCATGCGTTGATCGAGTTCACCTGCTGCCATTTGACCATGGGCCACAACGTAATTCACCTCTGGCACCAGGGTGGTCAGGAACTCTTCGATCTCAGGCAGGTCCTTGATGCGGGGCACGACGAAAAAGCTTTGCCCGCCGCGATAATGTTCCCGCAGGAGCGCCTCGCGGATGGTGACGGTGTCGAACTCGCTGACATAGGTGCGGATGGAAAGCCGGTCGACGGGCGGGGTTCCGATGATCGACAGATCGCGCACGCCCGAAAGGCTAAGTTGCAGCGTCCGGGGGATGGGGGTCGCGGTGAGGGTGAGCACGTGCACGTCGGAACGCATTTGCTTGAGCCGCTCTTTGTGAGTGACGCCAAAACGCTGTTCTTCGTCGATGACCAGCAGCCCGAGATTGGCGAAACGGACGCCTTTGGCCAGCAGGGCGTGAGTGCCGACGACGATGTCGACCTCACCGCGCGACATGGCCTCACGCGTGGCGTTGGCCTCGGATGTGGAGACGAAGCGGGACAAGGGGCGCACGGAGATAGGGAAGCCGCGGAATCGTTCGGCAAAGCTTTGGTAATGCTGGCGGGCCAGCAGCGTGGTGGGCGCAATGACCGCGACCTGATAGCCTTGCATCGCAGCGACGAACGCGGCGCGCATCGCGACCTCGGTTTTGCCAAAGCCCACATCGCCGCAGATCAGGCGATCCATGGGCATGCCCGCTTGCAAATCGGTGATCACATCCTCAATCGCGCGCAGCTGATCATCGGTTTCCTGATAGGGGAAGCGGGCTGAAAACGCCTCCCACGCGTGATGTTCGGCCTCGAGCACCGGGCCTTTGCGCAACGCGCGTTCGGCGGCGATGCGGATAAGGCGGTCAGCCATCTCGCGGATGCGTTCCTTGAGTTTGGCCTTCTTCGATTGCCACGCGCCGCCGCCCAAACGGTCGAGCAGACCCTCTTCGTGGCCGTAGCGGGAGAGAAGTTCGATATTCTCCACTGGCAGGTAAAGCTTGGACCGCTCGGCGTATTCCAGGTGCAGACACTCATGGGCGGCCCCGGCGGCGGTGATCACCTCCAACCCGTGATAGCGCCCGATGCCGTGATCCACATGCACAACCAGATCACCGGGGGAGAGGCTTTGTGTCTCCGTCAGAAAGTTCTCGGCCCGGCGGCGTTTCTTGGGCGCGCGGATGAGGCGATCACCTAGAATGTCTTGTTCGGAGATGACCGTCAGACCAGGGGCTTCAAAGCCCGCCTCAAGGCCCCAAACGGTCAAGTGAAGCCCGGTTTTGCCCACGGCGGTGACATCGCGCACGGTGACCGCACCGGCGAGGCCTTCATCCTCCACCAACCCTTCGAGCCGTTCGCGCGCGCCTTCGGAATAGCTTGCCAAAACAACGGGTTCAGAGCCGATCTTGCCCTCGATATGGGTCTTCAGCGCGCCAAAAAGGCTGATGCTCTCCTGTTGACGCTCCGGCGCGAAATTGCGACCCACCCGGCCGCCTGCGTCAATCACATTTGGCCCAGGGCTTTGCGCAAGCGGAGAGAAGGACAGCACGCGGCGGTCGGCCATTGCGGCCTCCCACGCGGCATCGTCCATGTAAAGCTGCCCCGGCGCCACGGGTTTGTAGACAGAATCCTGTCGCCCGCGCTGTTCGAGCGCATGGCGGCGGGCCTCATATTGGTCCGCGACCGCGTCCCAGCGGGCGTCGCGCGCGGCTGTCGTTTGGTGATCAAGGGTGACAGACGCGCCGGGGAGGTAATCAAACAGCGTCTCAAGCGTTTCATGGAAAAATGGCAGCCAATGTTCGACACCAGCCTGTTTGCGGCCGGCGCTGACGGCCTCATAGAGAGGGTCGTCACTGCCTGCTGCACCAAATTCAATGCGGTAGTTCTGGCGGAAGCGTCGGATCGCAGGCTCATCAAGGATGACCTCAGAAACTGGCGCAAGTTCAATCCGGTCCAGCTTTTCGGTGGTGCGCTGCGTGGCCGGATCAAATCGGCGAATACCGTCGAGCACGTCACCAAAGAGATCGAGCCGCACCGGGCCACCTTCGCCGGGTGGGAAGATATCAATGATGCCGCCGCGAATGGCGTAATCGCCCGGCTCGGTTACGGTGGGGCTTTGTACGAACCCCATGCGCACGAGGAAGGCGCGCAAAGCGTCTTCGTCAATCTGGCGGTCCACTTCGGCGATGAACGCGGCGTCTTGCAGCACCTCGCGCGCAGGCACCCGTTGGGTCGCGGCATTCAACGTCGTCAGCGCCACGCATTGGGACGGGCCGCCATGCACGAGGCCCGCCAGCGTGGCCATGCGCGCCGCCGAGATATCAGCATTGGGCGAAACCCGGTCATAGGGCAGGCAATCCCATCCCGGGAAGGTCAGCACAGGCATGTCGGGAGCAAAAAACCGCAAAGCATCTGCCATCTGCGCCATGCGTTTGTCATCGCGGGCCACATGGATCACCGGGGCCTGGCCGCGCTCGACCTCCCTCAGGACCAAAGCCGCATCGAACCCCTCGGGAGCGCCGCCGACGGAAATGTGGGTCGCCTTAGACATCGCGTTAATGTAGCGCGCTGAAATTGAGGTTCTGTAACATGCCCCAAAGGCCGGTGACGAAAATCGAGACGACGCCCACGATCTGCGTTGTCATCCGGTGGCGAGACATCATTTTATAAAGCGCCTCACCGCGCAGCTCCTCCCCCAGGATACGGCGGGAGGAGGCGACACAAATGAGCCCCACGATGCTCATCGGGAAGCCCAGCAGGAACAGCGCCTGCGAAAACTCGTGATCATAGACAAAGCCCAAGAGCACCAGCATCGTCAGGACAAAACAGCCGAAACCCGCCATCAGCAGCCCGGTTTCATCGGCAATATGGGTGATGCGGCGGGTGTTGATGAACACCAGTTGCTCCACATCCTCAAGCTTTTCGGCATCGTCGGCCTTGCGGGCGCGGGTCACCATATCCCACGGGACGCCCAGCACCCAATGGCTGGTCGAGGACCAGATGACCGCGAGCATGATCCAGAACCACAGGTTCGAAAAGCTGCGCATGTCGATGAGTTCGAATATCTCGCTATAGATGTCCAAAGGATGTCTCGACTTGCCCGATTGCCATCGCGCTTATTGCGCGTATCCGCCTCTATTACCCTTGGTTGCAGGCGATTCCTAGGCTTGAGATGCGTGTCTTTCCATGTCAATCAAGGTTGACAGATTTCGCACCACCCTGAAGGAAGCCCATATGCGCCCCACCCAAGGTTCTTTTCCCAGCACGAGACTACGCCGCACGCGCATGTCGCCTGAGATCCGCGCCCTGGTGTCCGAGACAACATTGAGCGTCAATGATCTGATTTGGCCCGTGTTTGTGCGAGAGGGTGAGAATATGGAGGAGCCTGTGCCGTCCATGCCCGGGGTGGTGCGCCGCTCGGTCGACCGGATCGTGGATGCCGCACGCGAGGCGGCCGATCTGGGCATCCCGGCGATTTGTCTGTTTCCCTATACGGAGGCGCATAACCGGTCGTCGGACTGCGCCGAGGCGTGGAACCCCGATAACCTGTCCAACCGCGCGACGCGGGCCATCAAAGACGCGGTGCCGGATATTGCGATCATGACGGACGTCGCGCTCGATCCCTATTCCGACACGGGCCATGACGGGTTTGTTGTGGATGGCGAGATCGTCAATGATGCGTCCGTTGAGGCGTTGGTGAAACAAGCGCTGAGCCAAGCGGAGGCGGGCGTGGATATCATTGGGCCCTCAGACATGATGGATGGGCGCATCGGCGCGATCCGTGAGGCGCTGGAAGGGGCAGGGCATCACAACGTGATGATCATGTCCTATGCGGCGAAATACGCGTCCGCCTTTTACGGCCCGTTCCGTGATGCGGTGGGGGCATCAAGCGCGCTCAAGGGCGACAAGAAAACCTATCAAATGGATGACGCCAATTCCGATGAGGCGCTGCGCTGTGTGGCCCGCGACCTGGAAGAAGGCGCGGATATGGTGATGGTCAAGCCCGGCATGGCCTATCTGGATATCTGCCGCCGGGTGAATGATGGATTTGGCGCGCCGACCTTCGCCTATCAGGTGTCGGGCGAATACGCGATGATCATGGCGGCGGCGCAAAATGGCTGGCTGGATCAGGATCGGGCGATGATGGAAAGCCTGATGGCCTTCAAACGCGCCGGATGCCGCGGGATTTTGACCTATTTCGCGCCCGAAGTGGCGAAGGCCCTGAACTAGCGCGGTTTCTTGCCGGTCTGCGCTTTGTGAATGACAGGCCGGGCGGCTTGGGGTATACTTATGCCCAGACCGGAAAAATCCGGCGCGGTATTCAGGCAGACCACAGGTAACATCATGAGCAGACTTACCCGACGCACTTTCGGATTTTCTTTGGCGTCCGTGCCCTTTGTGGCGGCGTGCGGCAATGGCGTGGGATCGACCCGCAGCCAAGAGATTGACGCGCGTGCAGACGCGACGATGAACTATCTTTTCAACACGTTCCCCGCGACGCAAGAGATTGACAGCAAGAGCACCGGCAAGCTGATCATGCCGTTGATCACCGAAGGCGGGTTGATCGTGGGCGGCGGTTTTGGCCGCGGTGCGCTGCGCGTGGGCGGGGCGACGGTGGATTACTATTCGGCCACCAAAGGCTCTGTCGGGCTCCAGATCGGGGCGCAGCAGTTTGCCCATGTGCTGTGGTTCATGACCGAAGAGGCGCTGAGCGGGTTCCGCCGGGCCACCGGCTGGGTCGCAGGCGCGGATGTGGAATATGTGTTCAACGACCAAGGCGCCAATTTGCGGGCGGACACGGTGACGACGACAGCGCCTGTGGTCGCAGTTGTCTTCGGTCAGGCGGGTGCGCTGGTGGGTGCGTCGCTTGAAGGCATGAAATACACACGAATCATCCCATAAAGATCATGCGCTAAAGTACCGAATTCCATGAAGAATTCGGCGGCGCTGTTTTGGATTTTATTTGGGGCTCAGTGGAGTGTGAATTCCCCGGTCACTTGGCGCCATTCGCCAGGGGCAATCAGTTTTCGATGTGTGAACTGTACGGAATGGAGCGGCCCGTCAATCTCACGCTGCCAAAATTCCACGAAATCGAACAGTTTGGGATGGTCGGGGGCAAGATCATAATCCTGCCAGATAAATGAGTTCAGAACATTGTTGTAATCCGGCATGCGGTAAAACATTTCCGCCGTCGTCAAGCCATAGCCTTTGAGCATCATTTCCGTCTCTGTCATCGTTGTTTAAAACCCCATGTTGCATGTTCCCTGCTATCATGATGCCGTAAACAAAAAGCTTTTCAATAAAAACAGTATGTTATCAGTCTTGCACCGTGGCTGCCAAGTTGTGGGCGCCACAGGCATTGCACGCTATATCCTGCCTCTGATATACTTGCGGCAACAAGATATAGACGTCTCGCGAGCAGATAGGACATCACTTGAACGACACGCCGGAAACCCCTGAAAACGAAGACGAAATGCCGCCAGAACGCCCGGTTTATGATGGGCCTTCCGTGTCTATCGAGGATGAGATGAAATCATCCTATCTGGACTATGCGATGAGTGTGATCGTCAGCCGTGCGATTCCGGATCTGCGCGACGGCTTAAAACCTGTGCATCGGCGCATTCTCTATGCAATGCACGAGACGTCGAACAGCCATGACAAACCCTATCGCAAGTCGGCCCGTCCGGTGGGCGATGTTATGGGTAAATACCACCCTCACGGCGACAGCGCGATTTATGACGCCCTGGTGCGTATGGCGCAGGATTTCTCCATGTCTTTGCCGCTGCTCGACGGGCAGGGCAATTTCGGCTCGATGGATGGGGATAACCCGGCGGCCATGCGCTATACCGAGGTGCGGATGGACAAGCCTGCCGCCTCTCTTTTGGCGGATATCGAGAAAGATACCGTTGATTTCCAAGACAATTATGATGGCAAGGATCGTGAACCTTCCGTCTTGCCGGCGCGTTTTCCGAACATGCTGGTCAATGGTGCGGGCGGGATCGCGGTGGGCATGGCCACGAATATTCCGCCGCACAACCTGGGTGAGGTGGTGGATGCCACATTGGCGCTTATCGAAGATCCTGACCTCGATTCTGCGCAGTTGATCGACTACGTGCCGGGTCCAGATTTCCCGACAGGCGGTATCATGCTGGGCCGCTCAGGCGCACGGAAGGCCTATTTGGAAGGGCGTGGGAGTGTGATCGTGCGCTCCAAAACCCGGGTCGAGGAGATTAGGAAAGACCGCTACGCCATTGTTATTGATGAAATTCCCTATCAAGTGAACAAGGCCGCAATGATCGAAAAGATCGCGGAGACGGCGCGCGAGAAAAAGATCGAAGGCATCTCGCATGTCCAGGACGAATCTGACCGCAACGGTGTGCGCGTGGTTGTTGAGCTGAAGCGCGATGCGACAGCGGAGGTCGTTCTCAACCAACTCTTCCGCTTCACGCCGATGCAGACGCATTTTGGCTGCAACATGCTGGCGCTGAATGGTGGGCGGCCAGAGCAGTTGACCCTGCACGGATTTTTGAGCGCTTTCATAAGCTTCCGGGAGGACGTTGTTGCACGCCGCACCGCGTATGATTTGCGCAAGGCGCGCGAGAGGAGCCACGTTCTCTGCGGTTTGGCGGTGGCTGTGTCCAATGTGGATGAGGTAGTTGCGACGATCCGTGCCTCTGCCGATGCCGCGGAGGCGCGCGAAAAGCTGATGACGCGGCGCTGGCCCGCCCAAGACATCCTGGAATACATCGCGCTGATCGATGATCCGACCCACACGGCGAACGACGATGGTACCTATAACCTGAGTGAGACACAGGCCCGGGCAATCCTGGATCTGCGGCTGCAACGCCTGACCCAGCTGGGTGTGCGCGAGGTGACAGACGAACTTCAAGACCTGGCCGCTAAGATCAAGGAATATCTCGCTATTTTGGCGTCGCGCGAACGCATCATGAGCATCATTTCCGATGAGCTGCGCGAGATGAAAGAGCAGTTCGCGGTGCCGCGCCGCACGGAGATCGTGGAGTGGTCGGGCGATCTGGAAGATGAGGACCTGATTGAGCGGGAAGACATGGTCGTGACCGTGACCTCAGGCGGCTACATCAAACGCACGGCGCTTGCCGATTTCCGCAGCCAGAAGCGCGGCGGTAAGGGCCTCAGCGGCATGCAGACCAAGGAAGAGGACGTGGTCACCACGCTCTTTGTCGCCAACACGCATACGCAGCTCTTGTTCTTCACCACCGATGGCATGGTTTACAAGCTGAAAACCTGGCGGCTGCCGCAGGGAGGGCGCACTGCGAAAGGAAAGGCGATTGTGAATATTCTGCCCATCCCGCAAGGCGTGTCGATCGCGGCCATCATGCCGGTTGATGTGCCAGAAGAAGACTGGGCGAATTTGCAGGTGTTCTTTGCCACCTCTGCCGGAGATGTGCGCCGTAACGCCTTGTCAGACTTCACAAATGTCAAATCAAACGGCAAGATCGCCATGAAGCTGCCGGATGAGAAAACGCGCCTCGTCAACGTGCGGATCTGCAGTGAAGACGATGACGTGATGCTGGTCACAAGTTCCGGCCGCGCGATCCGGTTTCCAACGACGGAGGTGCGCGTGTTCAAAGGCCGCGACTCGACCGGTGTGCGGGGGATCAAGCTTCAGGGCACGGACGAAGTTGTGTCAATGTCGGTGATCCGCCATTTCGATGCCACAGCCGATGAGCGGGCGGCCTATCTCAAGATGCGCCGCCAAGCGGAAGGCGCCGAGGAAGGCGAGGTCGATGAAGAGGCCAACGCGGATGCGGAAATCAGCCAGGACCGTTTTGACGAAATGCGCGCCGCCGAAAACCTGATTCTGACCATTTCCGACGGTGGGTCGGGCAAGCTGAGCTCCAGCCATGACTACCCGGTGCGCGGGCGCGGCGGCATGGGCGTGCAGGCGATGGACAAAGCGATGCGGGGCGGCCCCCTTGTTGCGTCCTTCCCGGTGGAGCGGGAAGATCAGATCATGCTGGCCACGTCGGGCGGTCAATCCATTCGCGTGCCCGTGGAGGGGATTTCATTCCGATCGCGCTCTGCTGGCGGGGTCAAGGTGTTTGACACAGGCCAAGGTGAGAAAGTGGTGAGCGTCGCCTGGATTGCGGATCAAGGCGAAGACGAGGATGTTGCAGCCGAAGACGTGGAAAGCTGACCGGTCAGCAACAGCTCACATTTTATGAAAACCCGGCTGATAGCGCATCATTGCGCAGCAGCAATCGCACCGTTTCGCCACAATTGAAGCGCATTTCTGCGGCGTTGAACACTTTGGCAATAATAGGACGAGTGCGGTGCACGGACGGCGCGAAGGATGTATGGAGCAAAGCGGTCTCAACCTGATCAGGGGTGTCATCGGATCGTATTTCTGTGCAGCGGCCTTTGGGATGCCGGTGGGCTTTGAACCGGGGTTTTTGTTTTCCCTGGTGCTGCCCTCGGCCTTGGCGGGCGTGATCGGATCGGGTCTGGTGCTGATGCTGGCGGTCACCTTTGTGTGCGGGATCATGCTGCGGCCTGTTTCGCTGGCGCTTGTGGCGGTGTTGATCCTGACCTGCGTGGGACAAACAATTTTGGGGGCCGTACCGGTCGGCGCGGCAAACCTTTGGCAGTCCTGCGCATTCGGGGCGGCGATCCTTTTGTGCTATGCGCCGCTCAAACCGCATGAACTGCACAAGGCCGCTTTGTTTTCGACCGTCTTTGTTCGGGGTGGGGCCGCGCGCGTCCTGCAAAAGGATGTGACCCCGCGCCGGGTGTCCGCGCGGCAGGCCAAAACGCGGCGCGGAGACGTGGTTGTGCGGTCCTTGCGACCCTTGATTGCGCCCACAGAACAGATGATCGGGCTGAGCGATGGGGCGGTCGATGACGCGGCAGCATCCAGAAAACGGCCCAAACCGTTTCCGGAAACCGAAGACGATCTCGAGAATATTTTTGTCAATCTATGAGCAACATTTGCCTGCAACATGACGGGCATTGGTTGCGAAACCCGGGCGCATCTCCTAGCTCAGAGAGACAGCGGAAAGGAGAGTGACATGCTTTGGTTCATTCTGGTGTCGGTGGCGTTTGTGATCCCGTTTTGGAGGCTGTTGCCCCATTATGGCCTGTCGCCCTATTGGGCGATTGCGGCGATCTTTCCGCTCTTTGCGCTTGCGTTACTCTATGTGATGGCCTTTCTCTCTCCCCCGAAAAAGGGTTAAACCTATCGCGGGCGCGTGTTCGTGCGTCGTAAAGCGTTAGGTCAAAACTTACGCGGGCAAAGCGTATGGTCGGACGTATGGGGGTTAAAGAATGATCGGCAAATATTTGATGCCGCTGGGAATTTTGGCGATCGTGGCGGGATGTTCTGCCGCGCCAGAGGGCACGTCACAAGACAATGTTGCCGATTTTATCGCAGCGGCAGCCACCATTGGGTGCGAGTTGAAACATGATTCCGATTACGCCCCGGTTGAATTCCAGGCCGGGCTGACACGTGAGCAGGCGCTGGATATCTCAGGCTTTCTTTTGGCGCGTGGGGATGCCCAAGGGCTGCCCGAAGGTGGTGTGCGCGTGACCGCTGGGGCCTGTGCTACAGCGGGTGCGTGACTAAGATGCGCCCGCACGGTCACGGTCTGAGAAAACCTGTCATATAAACGAGACAGCACCGGAAAACGGCGCTAAAACTGGCCAAAACGGTCGGTTGTAATGCCGATCATCCAAATAACACGGAAAGAAAAGGGGTCCTTCAATGGCTGCACGGGACGAGAATGCGAAACAAAGCTGCATGTTGGGATGTGCGATCATGGGCGCGCTGGCCGGTGTGGTCTTGGCGGCGGCGCTGTTTTTCGTAATGGATTACGGCAGTGCGGCGTCGATCTTTCTAGGATTGGTCACCGCGGCAATTGTCAGCGTTTTCATGATTGTGCTGTTCTGCCGCGACCTGCCGAAACCCATCCAGCAAACCACCGCGGCCCCTGCTGCGGCCCCCAAGCCCGCTGCGGCTCCCAAACCCGCCGCTGCCGCCGCGCCCGCGCCAGCCGCCGCTGCGCCCAAACCGGCGCCAAAGCCCAAACCCAAGCCCAAAGCGAAACCGAAGGCAAAGGCCGCCCCGGCGCCAGCAGCGGTTGTTCCGGGTGAAGAAAACAAGCCTGCCGGCCTCACGGCGGCGCGGGATGGCAAACCTGATAACCTCAAGGAAATCAAAGGTGTGGGCCCGAAACTTGAGAAGCTTTTGCACTCCATGGGCTATTATCACTTTGATCAGATCGCCGCGTGGAAGAAAAAAGAGATCGCCTGGGTCGACGACAACCTCGAAGGGTTCAAAGGCCGCGTATCCCGCGATGAATGGGTGAAACAGGCCAAAATTCTGGCCAAAGGCGGCACCACCGAGTTTTCCAAGAAAGTGGGCAAAGGCGACGTGTACTAACCCATCATGACCAGACCCGACCGCGCAGGACAAAAAGGACGCCGGGCGGCTCTGATCATCGCAGGCACCGGGATCGGCTGGGTTCTATTTGGGATGATCGCTGACAAGGAAGGCTTTGACGTTGGCACGCGCATTGCGGGTGATCTGGTGGCGCTGGCGGGCTTTCTGTTTGCCTTTTGGTTGATTTTTCAGATGTGGCGCGACGGCCGCAATGATGGGCAGTGACCGGCGATGATCAAACGCTACGAGTTCACCGGCGAAGATGTCGCCGCCGATATCCGCGAACGCTACAATTATGATGGCGACCTGGCTGAGATTTACGCCACCACCCGCGATTATGAGGTGCACAAGTGGCACCACTACATCCCGCTTTATGATCGGTATCTAGGGCGCTATCGCGGCACGCCGGTCAGGATGTTGGAAATCGGCGTCAACAAGGGCGGCAGCTTGCAGATGTGGCGGCGGTTCTTGGGGCCTGATGCGGTGCTCTTTGGGATAGACCTCAACCCCGATTGTGCCACGCTTGACGGGATTGCGGGGCAAGTGCGGATCGGGTCTCAGACGGATACGGCATTTTTGCGCGACGTGGTCGACGAAATGGGCGGCATTGATGTTGTGCTCGATGATGGCAGCCATCGCATGGCGCATATCGCGACCTCGCTCTACACGCTCTTTCCGCTGCTCGAAACCTACGGCACCTATATGATTGAGGATCTGCACGCGGCCTATTGGTCGGGCATGGGGGGCGGATTTCGGTCACCGGACAACTTTTACAACACGATCCGCAAAATGATCGATGACATGCACTATGCCTACCATCGCAAGGATCTGCAGGTGCCTGAGATGGAAGCCTCGGTGTCGGGCATTCACGTGCACGATTCTATGGTTGCCTTGGACAAAGGTCCGATTTTGCGGCCAGCCCACTCCAAGGTTTTCTGAGGACTGACAGAGCGCAGTCACGCTGCGGGCCAAGCACGTAGATGTGCGAACGGGGGGCCTTTTTATCCACAAGGCGGGGCACTATACTACGGGTCATGAACGAGGTGGGTGAGACGTGACAATGCTTTTAAGCGTGAGTATGCGCGGCGTGATGCCGTTGGTGATGGTTGCGGCGATTGTCGCGGGCTGTGGCAAGCGCGATGAGACACGTGTGCTGTTTGACGGCAACTTCTACAAGGCCAAGACCACAGCCGTGAGCAAAGACGACCGCAAACAATTCGAAACCGTGGTGCGCCAACCCGAACAGGGGATCAATGGTGCGCTGGCCGCCGGTGAGCATGACGCCAAGGGGTATTGCCTCAAAAGCTTTGGCACCTCCGAGATCGAATGGACACGCGGGCCGTTCGATACAAACGCGCCACTTTATGCAGAAGGCGGGCGGCTGGTTTTGAACGGGAGTTGCGTGCTCTGGTAGGCGGTGATGCGCCCATGTTATTGCATAGCAATGGGTCAAACCCCCATCTTAGCTGTCAGAGTTTTTGATGGAGGTGTCACATGACACGCGTTTCTTTGATGGCTTTGTGTTTGCTGATGGCGGCCACGCCCGGATGGGCCGGTCTGGCCGAAGAGACGGATATCAACGAGGCCCTGGTCGAGATTGCAGCCGCCGATAAAATCCGGCGCGAATGCGACACGATCGGTGGGCGCATGTTCAAGGCGCAACGCTTTGCCAATGATCTCAAGGATGTGGCGCGGGCGCGGGGCTATTCCGACGCAGAAATTGATGCCTATCTCGAAAGCAAGGCCGAGCGCGCCAAGGTGCGCCAATTGCGTAATGTGTATTTCGAAAGCCACGGCGCCAGTAATCTTGATCCTGCCTCGCTTTGTGTTTTGGGACATGCTGAGATTGCCCGTAAAAGCCGCATAGGGCATCTATTGAAAGCCAAGTGAGGGGCGCATGAAGGGCAAGGCAGGGTTCTGGGCCGGTATGGCATGTGCCATCATGCTTTCGGCTTGCGCGGACGGGGCCGATACTGGCGCCACGCCCGAGGTTGACCAATCGGACTTCGCGCCAGACTACATGGGCATTGAAACCCATCTGTTGGATGGGGACCTGGTGAACTTTCAGGTGGCCATGCGCGGTGCGCGGGACCGGCTGGATGTGGATCGCTATGCCCAATGTGCCGCGGCGCAATATGCGCTGATCCGCGGGTTCGGCTTTGCCCGACATGTCCGCACAAATGTGGTGGAGCAGGGCGGCGGGGTATGGCAAGGCGATGCTGTCTACACGATTTCCTCCGCTTTGCCCGACGGGGTGAAAACAATAGACGCCGAGGTGGTCGCGCAGGATTGCGCGGAAAATGGGATACCTTTGGTCTAGTTTTCTCGCTAACCTGTGGAAAAAGCAGGAGGGCTTTGCCCCATGACAGACAACAAGAACCCGTTTGAGGCGATGATGGCCCAGGCCCAGGAAATGGCCAAGGCAATGAACCCCGCGCTGACCACGTTCTCCCCCAAAGACATGGAAAAGCTGTGGCCGACCATGCCCAAGGACGTGATGGAGATGTTTTTTGGCAAGGGGATCAGCAAGGACGGTCTGGATGCCAAAACGCGGCTTTTGATCACGCTGGCGGGGCTTACGATGCTGGGCGCACAATCGGACACGCAGATCCGGCTGACGGTGCGGCATCTGCTAGAGGCCGGTGCGACGCAAGATGAGATTGCGGAGACCATTTCTATGATGTCGGTCTTTGCGGGGATCCCCTCCATGACGCGGGCGATGGATCTGGCGCGCGAGGTGTTTGAGGGCGACGCGAGCACAGAAGAGTGAGACTGCGTGCCAGTGCGTTTTGGCTGATGGTGACGGTCCTGCCAGTGCAGGCGCTCGATGTGACGCAATGCGACCGCATCACCCATATCAGCCATGGTGGTCAGGACATGCACCGTGATCTGGGCGAGGGACGCGTGATATGGCGCGATTGGTGGTCCCAGGAAGGCACCGCCACCGATTACACGATCATGGATTGCGCCCCGGGCGAGGCGCTCACCTTTCGCACCGCTTCGGTGAACATGGGCAATGAAACGCCGTTTGACCGCACCAAGGACGCGTTGAAGGTCATTGAACGCCATGAAGGGGGCGCACGGGTTTTTGCGACACTGGCGCGGATGGCCGAGGATCTGGACAGGATTGCGCGGGACGTGTCCCTCAGCAGGTGGGAGGTCGAATCCTGTGCCTGTGCGGCGTTCTACACAGAGCTGCGGGGCGACAAGACCCGGTTTGAGCTGGATGACAGCTGACCGCCGGTCTGCCACGCCCTGCGCGGCTCCCTTGATCTCACAAAACCGACACCAACCGTTGCCCTGCCGCCATTTGGGCTACCTCTTTCAAAGACAATTGAAGACCTTGCACCCGATGCCCGTTGCACTCCTCCCCCGATCCGTCAATATCACCGCCAGACCCGGGCCAATTCTGGCGCGCGGAACAGGGAAGAAAGGGTAGGGGTTTTGGAAACCATCATCCTTTTTGCGCCTCTTGTGGGCGCGCTGGTGGCCGGGCTGACGTGGCGCGTGATCTCGGATGCAGGGGCGCAATGGGCCGCAACCTGCTTTGCGTTTTTTGCGGCCATCCTGTCTTGGGTCGTGTGGATCAATTTCAACGGGGACCTACAGCAAATCTACGTGCTCGATTGGGTGCGCTCTGGCACGCTGGATGCCGCCTTGGCCATTCGCCTGGATGCCATTTCAGCCGAAATGATGGTGATCGTGACCACGCTTTCGGCGCTGGCGCATCTTTACGCCATGGGCTTCATGGAGCGCGACAAGGCCTTTGACGAAGGGCGCAGTTTTCGCCCGCGCTTCTTTGCGTATCTGTCTCTTTTCAGCTTCGCGATGTTGATTTTGGTGACTGCGGACAACCTGTTGCAACTCCTGCTGGGGCTGCAGGTGAGCGGGGTGATGGCCTATCTGCTGATCGCGTTTCGCCTGCATTACAAGAATGCCAATGCGGCCGCGATCAAAAGTTTCGTGCTCTGTGGGATCGGCCATGCGGGTCTGATCCTGGGCGTGGCCGGGCTCTTTGCGCTCACCGACAGCGTGGCGTTCGATGATATTTTCGCAGCACTTCCAGAGTTGGATCAAGCGCCGGTGGTGTTTGGTCTTACGGGTCTTGAGCTGTCTGCGGGGTTGATCCTTTTGGGCGCTTTGGCCGTGTCAGCGCAAATCCTGTTTCACGTCTGGCTGCCAGACGCGATGGAGGCGCCAGCGCCTGCCGCTGCTTTGTTGAGCGCGGTGTTGGTGGTCAGTGGTGCCTTCGTGATTTGGCGGCTTGCGCCGATCTATGCCGAGGTGCGCGCGGTCTCTAATCTCATGCTGGGCATCGGAACCGCCACGGCGCTTTTTGCAGGGCTTGCGGCCTGTGCGCAAACCGACATCAAACGCACGATGGGGTTCGTGGCCTCGGCACAGGTGGGGATGATCTTTGCCGCCCTTGGTCTCGATCTTGGGCTTGGGCTCTACAACATTGCCAGCGTGCAGATCCCGCTTTTCGTCGTCGTGCAGGTGATGTTGGTGCTCTGTGTGGGTGCGATCACGCGGGCCTTTGACGACAATCGCGACATGCGCGGTTTCGGCGGGCTGCGCCAGAAGCTGCCCACCATCGCGCTGACCATGACGCTTGCCGCGCTGGTGGCCACAGGCTTTGGCGTGGCGCAATCATCTCTGGCGGTGTTTGCCCCTGAGACAGGCAACTTGCTGTTTGAATTTGCCTATGCCGCGCATCCAGTGACATATTGGGCGCTGACGGTTGCGGCGGGCTTGGGCGTCTTTTCGATCTGGCGCGTGGTTTTCTTGAGTTTCAACGGTCCATCCCGCGCGCTCCAAGATGTGTTTGACGCGGTAGAGGGCAGCCCGACGGTGATGGTGGTCACACTGGCCGTGCTGAGCGTGCTGATGCTGGGCTCCGTGGTGTGGGAAATCAACACGTTGAGCGCGCTGCCGGGTTTGGCCGCACCGGCCTGGATTTCCATGTCGCCCTTTGTGGCGACGGTCGCGGGATTTGTCCTGGCCTTGTGGTTTTACATTCTGCAACCGGGCCTGCCCAAAGGTTTGGCCACGTCCATGAAAGGCGCTCATGAGACCTTGAGACAAGGGTTTTACATCGACCGCTTATACGACTTGGCCCTGACGACCCCGCTGAAACGGCTGGGCGCGGTGTTGAGCAAAACCGGTGATGGTCGCATTCTGGACGGTGGATTTGCCGCGATGAGTGCCCGGCTCGCGCCGGGCGTGTCAGACATCGTCGACAGGCGGTTTGGCGGGCTGCTGTTATGCTGTGCCGTGCTGGTGTTCTTTGGGCTGGTGGCCGTGATCACCTGGACCGTTCTGACCGGAGGGCAGGGCTAGTGGATAACCTGCTGTCGATCACGATTTTCATCCCGGCGATTGCGGCCGCGATCCTTGGAATTTTCCTGCGCGGTGACGACCCTGAGGCGCAAGGCAATGCCAAATGGGTGGCCTTCATCGCCTCGACCATGACCTTTGTCGTCTCTCTTTTCATTATCTTTGAATTTGAAGCGGGCGATGCCGGTTTTCAGTTCGTGGAAGAGCATGACTGGCCTTTTGGCCTGACCTACAAGGTCGGCGTGGATGGGATCAGCCTGGCTCTGGTGCTGCTGACCACCTTCTTGATGCCGCTCATTATCGCGGGCGCGTGGCGCCATGTGGCGCGTACCAAAGGGTTCATGATCGCGCTTTTGGTGTTGGAGACGCTGATCCTCGGGGCGTTCTTATCCCTTGATCTGGTGTTTTTCTTTTTGTTTGCCGAAGGCGCGTTGATCCCGCTTCTGGTGATCCTTGGGATCTGGGGCGGGGACCATGGCCGTCTGTCCGCCATCAAGCTGGTGCTTTACGTTCTGCCCGGTGCGGTGCTGATGCTGGTGGCGATGGTGACCATGGCCTTTGACGCCCAGACCACGGATATGGAGGCGCTGCTGACCCATCAATTCAGTGCCGATGTGGTCAGCATTCTGGGCATCAATGCGCTTGGCGGGGCGCAGACGCTGCTGGCGCTGGCGTTTCTTTTGAGTTTCGCGGTCAAGCTGCCGCTCTGGCCGCTGCATGCCTGGGTGGCGAGCACGCATATGCGCCTGCCGCCCGGTGCCTCGATCGTCTTGGCCGCCTTGTTGATGAAGATCGGGGCCTATGGGTTTTTGCGCTTCATGCTGCCGATGTTTCCCGAAGGCGTGATGGTGCTGAGCCCGGTGATCCTGTGGCTGTCGGTCATCACCATCCTCTATGCTGCCATCGTGGCGCTGGTGCAGACAGATATGGTGCGGCTTATCACCTATGCCGGGGTCGCGCATATCGGGTTTGTGACCTTGGGTATCTTCGCTGCAAACCAACAGGGGTTGGACGGTGCGGTGTTCCAGATGGTGAGCCACGGTTTGGTCATGGCCGCGCTGATGCTGGTGCTGAGCGCGCTTTATGATCGGGTGAACAGTACAGAAATCGCCGCTTATGGCGGGGTGGCCATGCGCATGCCAGTTTTGGCCTTTGGGGCCATCATGTTCACGCTGGCGGCGTTGGGCGTGCCGGGAACCTCTGGGTTTGTGGGGGTGTTTTTGACCATGGTGGGCATGTTTCAGCAAAGCCCGTTTGTGGCGGCGCTGGCGCTTTTGGGCTTGGTGATCTCGGCAGGCGGGCTCTTGAGCCTGTTCAAGCGCGTGGTCTTTGGCCCTCTGATCAAGCAAAGCCTGAAAACGCTGCACGATCTGGATCGGCGCGAAGGGGCGGTGTTTGCCGTGCTTTTGGCGATGATCCTCTATCTGGGCCTGTTCCCTGGGCTGATCACCGATCGCACGGGCGCCACGGTGGAGGCGCTTGTGATCGGGTATGAAGAGGCACAAGCGGCGGCGCGTGAGTGAGCGGGCGGATGCCTCCGGCGGGAGTATTTTTGGCAAGATGAAGACGGGGGGGTGGCCATCGGGGTATTTGCGCCGCGTGTTGGCAGAGGTGGACAGCACCAATGCAGAAGGGCAGCGTATCTTGAGCGATCTGGCGGGGCCAACCTGGATCATGGCGCACCGGCAAACAGCGGCGCGGGGGCGGCGCGGCCGGGGATGGGTGATGCCGGAAGGGAATTTTGCCGCCACGCTGGTTTTGCAACCTCAGGAACCTGCCGAGCAGGTGGCGCTGCGCTCTTTCGTGGCGGCCCTTGCGCTTTTTGATGCGCTGGTTGGGGTGACAGGGCGTCCGGAAAGCTTTGCCCTGAAATGGCCCAACGATGTGCTGCTCAATGGTGGCAAACTGGCCGGGATTTTGCTGGAAAGCGCGGGCCATGGCGGCGCGGCGCGGCATTTGCTGATCGGGATTGGGGTGAATTTGCGCGTGGCGCCAGATACGGGCGAGGTGGAGGCGGGCGCGTTGCGGCCTGTGGCCGTCCTGTCCGAGACAGGCGCGGCAGTGGACCCGGAGGCGTTTCTGGACCATCTGGCGACCGCCTATGCGGAATGGGAGCATCAGTTTGTGACTTTTGGCTTTGCACCGATCCGCGCGGCATGGCTCACGCGGGCGGCGCGGTTGGGGGAGGTGATCACAGCGCGCATGGGCACCCATGAGATCACCGGCACGTTCGAGACGGTGGACGAGACCGGGCGACTTGTTCTAAAGACCGCGAGCGGGCGGCAGGCCATTTCTGCCGCCGACGTGTTTTTCTGAGACGAGGCGCGCATGCTCCTGACCATTGATTGCGGCAACACCAACACGGTCTTTTCGATCTGGGACGGGTCGGAGTTTCTGGTGACATTGCGCACCTCGACCCATCATGCGCGCACGGCGGATGCCTATTTCACCTGGTATTCGACGCTGGTGAAACATTACGGCCTCGACGTGGACATCACGGATGTGATCATTTCCTCGACCGTCCCGCGCGTGGTATTCAATTTGCGGGTCTTCACCGATCGGTTTTTTGGCTGCAGGCCGTGGGTGGTGGGCAAGCCTGATTGCGCGCTGCCGGTGGCGCCGCGCGTGGATGAAGGCACGATTGTGGGGCCGGACCGTTTGGTGAATTCGGCGGGGGCCTATGACCGGCATGGCGGCAACCTGATCGTGGTGGATTTTGGGACGGCCACGACATTTGACGTGGTGGCAGATGATGGGGCCTATGTGGGCGGGGTGATCGCACCCGGCGTGAACCTGTCGCTGGAGGCGCTTGGATCGGCGGCGGCGGCCTTGCCGCACATTGACGTGACCAAGCCGCAGCAGGTGATTGGCACCAACACGGTCGATTGCATGCAGTCAGGCGTGTTCTGGGGCTATGTGGGCGTCGTGAATGAGATATGCGCGCGCATCAAGGGTGAGTATGACCGCCCGATGCGTGTGATCGGAACTGGCGGGCTTGCGCCGCTTTTTGCGCAAGGGGACATGCTCTTTGACGTCATCGAAGAGGATCTGACAATGCATGGGTTGACCGTGATCCATGCCCATAATGTGAAAGGCTGAATAGGCAAAATGAGCAGTGAACGTGTGGTCTATCTGCCCCTCGGCGGGGCGGGTGAAATTGGTATGAACGCCTATGTGTACGGTGTGGGTGCGCCCGGGAAAGAGCGGTTTATCCTCGTTGATCTGGGCGTGACCTTTCCGGATATGGATGGGACGCCGGGGATTGATCTGATTTTCCCCGATATTTCCTGGTTGGAAGAGCGCAAGGACAGGCTGGAGGCGGTGTTCATCACCCATGCCCATGAGGATCACGTGGGCGCGGTGGCGCATTACTATGACCGCCTTGGTGCGCCGATCTACGCAAGGGCCTTTACAGCGAATATCGCGCGACGAAAGATGGATGAGCGCGGCCACCCTGAGAGGGCCGTCGTGACGGCGAGTCCCTGGCCAGAAATGATTGAGCTGGGTCCATTCAAGGTGGGGTTTGTGCCGATTTCGCATTCGATCCCCGAAAGCTCCGGTTTGGTGATCGACACACCCGGTGGGCGGATCGTGCATTCGGGTGATTTCAAGATCGATGCCAACCCGGTCGTGGGCGAACCTTTTGATGAGGCGCTTTGGACCTCGCTGTCTGAACCCGGTGTTCTGGCGTTGATGTGTGACAGCACGAATGTGTTCAACGCCTATGACGGGCGCTCTGAGGGCACGCTGGGCCCAGATATCCAAGAATTGATTGCGTCGTCCAAGGGCATGTTTGTGGCCACGACATTTGCCTCCAACGTGGCGCGGGTGAAAACGCTGGCCGAGGCGGCAGAGCGGGCAGGGCGGTCGGTGTGCCTTATGGGGCGGGCGATGCGGCGGATGATTGAGGCCTCGGTGGAAACCGGCGTTCTGACCGGGTTTCCCAAGACCGTCAGCATTGAAGACACGCGCAACATTCCGCGCGAGAACCTGGCCTTGATCGTGACCGGAAGCCAGGGCGAGCGGCGCGCGGCTTCGGCGCAGTTGGCGCAGGGCAAGTATAATGGCGTGGAGATGAAGAACGGGGATACGTTTCTTTTTTCGTCCAAGACCATTCCGGGCAATGAGCGGGGGGTGAACCGGATCATCAACCTGTTCAGTGAGATGGGTGTGGACGTGGTCGATGACAGTTCCGGGCGATATCACGTCTCGGGCCATGCCAACCGGCCTGATCTGCAGCGCTTGCATCAGATGGTGAAGCCCAAGATCGTGGTGCCCATGCATGGTGAGCACAGGCATTTGCGCGAACATGTGAAGCTGGCCAAATCCGGGCAGTTTGAGGCGGTTCTCGCCCCCAATGGGACAATGATTGAGCTGACCGGGCCGAGCCCGTCTGTGGCGGACTATGTCGAGACGGGGCGCGTCTATCTTGATGGGCATGTCCAAGTGGGTGCGCTTGATGGGATCGTGCGGGACCGCATCCGCATGGCGCTCAATGGTCACGTGATGGTGAACCTGATCCTCGACGAAGATGACGAGCCGCTGGGCGAGCCCTGGTGCGAAGTGATGGGGCTTGCTGAAGAGGGATCGAGCCGCGCGCCTTTGGTGGATATTCTGGAGGAGGATCTGAGCCAGTTTATCGGACGTGCCGGTGACAAGACATTGACCGATGATGACAAGATCGAAGAGGGCATGCGCCGGGTTGTGCGACAGACCGCACAGCTTGAGATCGGCAAGAAGCCTGAGGTGACGGTGATTGTCAGCCGGTTGAGTTGAGGCCCATCCGGCTGAGGAATGCGGCCGAAATCTTTTTAAGATGTCGTGGCCCTAGCAGGGGCCTGTCGTGTATCCGCCACGACCGTCCGCATAGGCGCATTCATTGCGCGCCGTGTTGGAGGCAATGAGCGTGCCCGCCGCGGCCCCGGCCAATGTGCTGGCGGCCAGCCAGCCATCGTCTAGATCGAGGATCGTGCCTGCGATAAAGCCTGTGCCCGCGCCAATGGCGGCCCCGCCGATTTGGCGATCTTGTTGCGGGCTGAGACAGCCTGCGAGGATCAGCGGAAGGGTGAGGAGTGCGGGTTTGACTGCGTGCCTGTACATGGCGTTGCCTTTCTACGTTGGACGTGCGTGCAACCTATGTCGTGGCAAAGGGGGCTGAAATACGCGCGAAACCGCTTAGCGGAGCCTTGCCGCTTGGGTCGGGTCAGTTGGGCAGGTTGTCGCTCGCGCTTTGGCCGGGCAGGGGGTTGCCGGGGGCGGTGGGGGTCTCTGACACCGGCGCGGGATCACTGTCGTCTGAGCTTTGGCGCATTTCGCGGATGCCGATATAGATGCCGCTGAGGATCACGAGAACCATGCCGATCATGGTGTTCAGCGGCGGCACCTCGGCCCAGATCACCCAAGCCATGGTGGTGGCAATGGGCAGGTAGCTGTAATCAAAGAGCGAGATCTTGCTGGGTTCGGCCACTTGATAGGCGCGCGACAGCAGCACGTAGCCCACAAGGCCCGAGGCGCAAAGGCCCAATAGGGCGATCACATCGGCGGCAGGGACCACTGGGAAACGCCATGTCATGTGCGAAAACTCTGGTCCGAAGGTGAAGATCTGGTTGATCAAAAACCCCATGGCGAGCACCACGGGACCAGACCAGACAAGTGTATAGAGACCCACCGTGAGGCTCGATTCCCGATCCCCGACATGGCGGGCCAGGATTTGTGAGGCCGCATAAAGCACGGCCGAAAGCAGCGGCAAAAGCGCGACCCAGCTGAAAGCTCCGCCTGAAAAGCTGGAGATGGGGTTGATCGCGATGAGAACGCCGAGAAATCCGATGGTCAGCGCGCCCGCGCGGTGGGGGCCAATGCGTTCACCCAAAAAGAACACGGCCATCAGCGCGATGATGAGAGGTGCGGAAAAGAAGATGGTGGTGGCCTCGGCGAGCCCCATGAAGGGGAAGGCCATGTAAAAGATCGCAAACCCTATGGCGAAGAGGGCCCCACGCAGACAGTGGATATGCATCAGCCGCGTGCGCAACATGCACGGACCGCCGACTAAGAGGATCAGCGGGACGAGCACCACGACCGCCATGCAGGAGCGTAGGAAGAGCAAGAACCAGATCGAGTAGGACGGCAGGTAATCCTTCATCAGCGCGTCCTGGATGGCAAAAAAGCTCATACCAATCACCACGCAGGCGATGCCCGTGAGCGTTCGAGACGGGGCGCGGGTTGGACTGGTTGTGAGGGTCATGGCGAAAAGGTAGGCGGCGTGCCGCCGTCTGTCTGGCTTGTTTGCGACCGGTGGGCCGTGTCGCAATTGATCGCTCGCCGCTCCCTTCGGTCGCGTCTCGCTTGGCGGCTTGTGGCGGCGCTGCGCGCCGTATGTGCAGGTAGCGGCGCTGCGCGCCGCGGGTGTGTGTGGGGGGGAGGGGGCCTCGCTGCGCTCGGCCCCCGATTTGGATCAGCTGCGGTTCATGCGATTTTCGATGAGGTCGTCCACAACCGCGGGTTCGGCCAGTGTGGACGTGTCGCCCAATGCACCGAAATCATCTTCGGCGATTTTGCGCAGGATGCGGCGCATGATTTTACCCGAGCGGGTTTTCGGCAAACCCGGGGCCCACTGGATAAGATCGGGCGACGCGATGGGGCCGATTTCCTGGCGCACCCAGTTGCGCAGCTCTTTGCGCAGATCCTCGGAGGGGTCTTCTCCAGACATCAATGTGACATAGCAGTAGATGCCTTGGCCCTTGATGTCGTGAGGGTAGCCCACCACGGCGGATTCGGAGACTTTGGGATGCGCGACCAGCGCGCTTTCCACCTCTGCGGTGCCCATGCGGTGGCCGGAGACGTTGATAACGTCATCCACGCGGCCTGTGATCCAATAATCACCATCTTCATCGCGGCGGCACCCGTCGCCGGTGAAGTAATAGCCTTTGTAATCTGAGAAATATGTTTTCTCGAACCGCTCGTGATCGCCCCAGACGGTGCGCATTTGACCGGGCCAGCTGGATTGGATGCAGAGCACGCCTTCCACCCCATTGCCGGTGATTTCCTCGCCCGACGTCGGATCGAGCACCAAAGGTTCCACCCCGAAAAATGGCTTCATCGCAGAGCCGGGCTTGGTCGCGTGCGCACCAGGAAGGGGCGTCATCAGGTGACCGCCGGTTTCGGTCTGCCACCAGGTGTCGACAATGGGACAGCGCCCGCCGCCCACGATGTCATTGTACCAGGTCCAGGCCTCTGGGTTGATCGGTTCACCCACGGTGCCCAAAAGCTTGAGCGCGCTGAGATCGCATTTTTCGACGAAGTCATTGCCCTGCCCCATCAGCGCGCGGATGGCAGTGGGGGCGGTGTAGAACTGGTTCACCTTGTGCTTTTCGCAGACCTGCCAGAAGCGGGAGGCATCGGGATAGGTGGGCACACCTTCGAACATGAGCGTGGTGGCCCCATTGGCGAGCGGGCCGTAGACGATGTAGCTGTGGCCGGTGACCCAGCCCACATCCGCCGTGCACCAATAGATATCGCCATCGTGGTAGTCGAAGGTGATCTCATGGGTCATGGCGGCGTAGACGAGGTAGCCCCCGGTCGTGTGCACCACGCCTTTGGGCGCGCCGGTGGAGCCGGAGGTGTAGAGGATAAAGAGCGGGTCTTCGGCGCCCATAGGCTCGGGCGCGCAATCGGCGCTGGCATCGGCCATCAGATCGCCATAGGCGAAATCGCGCCCCTCTTTCATTCCGACATCCGCGCCAGTGCGCCCCACCACGAGGGTTTTGACATCGCCACTGATCGCGAGCGCCTTGTCGACATTGGCCTTGAGCGGGGTGGCGCGACCGCCACGGGGGGCTTCATCTGCGGTCACCACCAAAGAGGCGTCACACCCTTGTACGCGGGCGGCAAGCGCCTCAGGCGAGAAACCGGCAAAGACAATGGAATGGATGGCACCGATGCGGGCGCAGGCCAGCATGGCATAGGCCGCCTCCGGGATCATGGGCATGTAGAGAACGATCCGGTCGCCTTTGCCGATGCCCAATGATTTGTACACATTGGCGAGTTTGTTCACCTGTTGCGACAACTCGGCATAGGTGATGTGTTGGGCATCCTCATCGGGGTTGTCCGGCTCCCAGATGATGGCGGTTTGATCACCACGGGAAGCGACATGGCGGTCCACGCAATTGGCGGCGACGTTGAGTTGCCCATCCTCGAACCATTTGATCGAGACATTGCCAAACTCGTAGCTCACATCCTTGACCTTGGAGAAAGGTTTGATCCAGTCGATGCGGCGGGCGTGCTCGGACCAGAAGCCATCGGGATCTTTGACAGATGCCGCGTACATTTCGTCGTACTTGGCCTCATTGATATGCGCGGTTTCGGTGAGCGATTTGGCGGGGGCGTAGGTCTTGTCAGACATGAATTATCCTGTCTCAGGTCGTGTATTTGGCCCCGCCCAAGAGCGGGCAGGGCAAGGTCGTAGGGCCTAGATGGCCAGATATTCGGCGCGCAGCTCTTCGTTGCTGAGCACTTCTTCGGCAGAGCCATCAAAGACAATGTTGCCCGTGTCGAGGATCACGGCGCGATCGGCCAGTTCCAGCGCGCGGATGGCGTTTTGTTCGACGATGATGGTCGTGATGCCCTGTTCCTTGATGACGCGGAGTGTCTTTTCGATCTCGTCGACAATCACGGGGGCGAGGCCCTCATAGGGTTCATCCAGGAGCAGCACCTTGATGTCGCGGGCCAAGGCGCGGGCCACGGCGAGCATCTGCTGTTCACCGCCTGAGAGCGTCACACCTTCTTGTTTGCGGCGTTCGGCGAGGCGGGGAAAAAGCTCATAGAGACGATCAAGCGACCAGCCGATGGGCGGGGCGATCTGGGCCAGTTGGAGATTTTCCTCAACCGTCAGGCCGGGAATGATGGCGCGGTCTTCCTGCACCAGGCCGATCCCGGCCTGACTGGCCTGATAGCTGGCCATTTTGTGCAGCGGTTCGTGGTCGAGCCAAATCTCTCCATGGGTCACCTGCGGGTCGTCCATCCGGGCGATAGAGCGCAGCGTGGTGGTCTTGCCAGCCCCGTTGCGGCCCAAGAGCGCGAGGATCTCGCCTTCGTGGACGTTAAACGAGATGCCTTGCACGATGTAGCTTTCGCCATAGTAGCTTTGCATGTCCCAGACCGACAGGTATGCCGGCGCGGTTTCGGCGTAGTTCTTGCCTTTGTTGAAATCGGGTTTGACGTTCATGACCGTGCTCCCTTACACGCTTTCGCCCAGATACGCTTCGCGCACCTTGGGGTGGCCCTTGATCTTGTCGGGCGTGTCTTCGACCAGCGGGCTGCCTTGGGCCAGAACGGTGATGCGTTCGGCCAAGGAAAAGACCACATGCATATCGTGTTCGATGATCGCGATGGTGATGTCGCGTTCGTCTTTGATTTGCTTGAGAAGGTCGATCGTGTTGTTGGTGTCGGCGCGCGCCATGCCCGCCGTAGGCTCATCAAGCAGCAGAAGGCGTGGGTTCTGAGACAGGCACATGCCGATCTCAAGCCGCCGCTTGTCACCGCGCGACATCGCGCCGGCATGCATATTGCGTTTGTCGAGCATGCCGAGGCTGTCGAGCATCTCTTCGGCGGTGGTGATCACGTCCTTTTCATCGTCGGCATGCCCAATGGCGTGCATCCGGAAGGCCCCATCGCGAGCTGCAAAGATCGGGATCATCATGTTTTCCATGACAGAGAGATCGGTGAAAATCTCAGGCGTCTGGAACACACGCGAGATGCCCATTTGGTTGATCTCAAACGGCTTGCGCCCGAGGACCGATTGCCCGTCAAACATCACCGATCCGGTGTCCGGGATCAGTTTGCCAATGAGCACGTTCAGAAGCGTGGATTTGCCCGCACCGTTAGGCCCGATGATGGCATGCACCGTTTGCTCCGCCACCGAGAGGTTCACATCGCCCAGGGCCTGCAGACCGCCGAAGCGCTTGTTGACGTTCTTGACTTCAAGAATTCCCATCGTTCTCGCTCCTTATTCCGCAGGGGTGGATTGGGTGGCGTCGGCTTCTTTGGTCTTACCGCGACCAAAGATCCGGGCTAGACGTTGACCACCTTCGACAAGGCCACCGGGCAAGAAGATCACCACGGCCATGAAGATGATGCCGAGCGTGAGGTGCCAGCCTTTGCCCACGAAAGGATAGACGATGGCAACCAAGAAATCGGTCATCCCGTCCGGCAGGAAGGCAAACCATTCATACAGGATATCCTTGTTGATCTTGCTGAGGATGTTTTCCATGTACTTGATTGCACCCGCGCCGAGGACCGGACCAATGAGCGTGCCCGCACCGCCAAGGATGGTCATCAGAACCACCTCACCTGAGGCCGTCCAGAACATGCGCTCAGGCCCCACTTGGGTGTCCATGGCCACCAGCAGACCACCCGCAAGACCGGCATACATGCCAGAGATCACGAAGGCCGCCAACGTGTAGGGCCGCGCGTTGAGGCCGGTGTAGTACATCCGCGTCTGGTTCGATTTCACCGCGCGCAGCATCACGCCAAAGGGTGAGCGGAAGATGCGGATCGAGACGTAGAAGCTGATCAGCATCACGACAGCGGCGATGTAGTAACCCGCGTTAAAGGTAAAAAGCCAATCGCCCATGTTCAGCTCAAAGCTCTGCCGCATATCCATGCCAAAGAGGTTGGCGCGGCCGATCTCACCATCTTGGAGGTTGGACAGGATCGGGCGGTCCGTGGGCTTGATCTGAAGCCCCGTTTCACCACCCGTCAAAGGCGTCAGCACCGAGTAGGCCAAGGCGTAAGACATCTGCGCGAAGGCCAGTGTCAGGATCGAGAAATAGATGCCGGAGCGGCGCAGTGAGATGTAGCCCACCGCGATGGCAAAGATGCCTGCCACGATGATTCCTGCGATGATGGCCGGGATCACGTTGAGCGTCACAAGCTTCATCATCCAGATCGCGCCGTAAGAGCCCACCCCGAGGAAGGCCGCATGGCCAAAGGAGAGGTAGCCCGTGAGGCCGAAGAGAATGTTGAACCCGATGGCAAAGATCCCAAAGATCACGAAACGCTGCATCAGGTCGGGGTAGCCCGCGTTGAACTGCGCCAGGCCAGAGCCTTCGGGGAAGGGGTTGAGGATGAAGGGGGCGAGCAGTGTCAGCACCACCACGAACATCATCAGCCGGAAGTCTTTTCTGTCTAGTCCGAGCATCGCTTAATCCTCCATCACGCCTTTTTTGCCCATCAGGCCGCGTGGCAGCGTGAGCAGAATGATGATCGCCACCAGGTAGATGATGATCTGATTGAGACCGGGCAGGATCTCCAGCACTTCGCGCATCGACGCAAAGCTTTCGAGGATACCCAGCACGAAGCCGGCCAGCACCGCACCCGGAAGTGAGCCCATGCCGCCCACAACCACCACGACGAAGGAGATCACGAGGAAGTCCATGCCCATGTGGTAATTGGGCGAGTTGATGGGCGTGTACATCACCCCCGCAAGCCCCGCCACGGCGGCGGCAAGGCCGAACATGATGGTAAAGCGCTTGTCGATGTTGATGCCCAGCAAACCAACCGTTTCGCGGTCGGCCATCCCGGCCCGCACGACCATCCCGAAGGTGGTGAATTGCAGGAAGGCAAAGACCGCACCGACCAGGAACATGGCAAAGGTAAAGTAGATGATCCGCCAGTAGGGGTAGATGATCAGGTTGGGGTCAAAGCCCAGCATGGCGCCGAAATCAAACGAGCCCTGGAACGCGTCAGGGGCGGGCGTCGGGATCGGGTTGGCACCGTAGAAATACTTGATGATTTCCTGAAGCACGATCGCCAGGCCAAAGGTCACAAGGATCTGGTCCGCGTGAGGCCGCTTGTAGAAATGCTTGATCAGGCCACGCTCCATCACCACGCCGATAAGCATCATGATGGGGATGGCAAAAAGGATCGCCAAAGGCACCGACCAGTTGATGATCGAGGCGCCCGTGGCCTCTCCGAAGTAGTCGTAGACGTAAGGGATATCCACCTTTAGCGGATTGCCGAGGAAGTCGGTCTTGGTCTCGTCGATGACCTCACGTGACAAGGTCAGGATGCGGTTCAGTGTCACCGCGCAGAACGCCCCGATCATAAAGAGCGCGCCGTGGGCGAAATTCACCACACCCAGCGTGCCGAAAATCAGCGTCAAACCAAGCGCGATCAGCGCATAGGCTGACCCTTTGTCGAGACCGTTTAGAATTTGCAGAACAATGGCTTCCATCGGAGTGCCCCTCACATGTCAGCACAGCTTCCCTGGTCCCGCGTGGCGGGGGACAGTCGTGCAGGTTGGGTGGGCAAAAATTGCCCACCCGGTTGGTGTTTGATTTGGCTTAGGCGCCGGGGTTGCAGGTGCCCAGTGTTGCCTCGGGGCCGCCCATCTGCGGGTGGTCGGGGCTGTAGGTCACTTGCTCAACCGGGGTCACCTCAACGACTTCGAGAAGGTCGAATTCGCTGTCGGGGTTCTCTTTCCCTTTCACGACCAGCACGTCTTTGAAGCACTGGTGGTCGTCGCCACGGTACAGCGTTGCGCCGTTGCCCATGCCGTCGAATTCGAAGTCCTTGAGGGCTTCGCCAACCGCACATGGGTTGAACGAACCGGCACGTTCCACGGCGTCTGCGTACAGAAGCGCTTGAACGTAGCAGGTGTGCGCGGCCTGTGACGGCGGGAAGCCGTACTTGGTGCCGAAGGATTTGACGAACGCCTTGGAGCCTTCGTCCTGCAGCGACCAGTGCCAGTTGGTGGAGCCAAAGATACCAGCCACGTTTGCACCCGCACCCTTCGCCATGAGGCGAGAGTAGAGCGGCACGATGATCTGGAAGTCTTTGCCGTTCACCTGCTTGTCGCGCAGACCGAACTGAACCGCGTTCGTGAGCGAGTTCACCATGTTGCCGCCGTAGTGGTTCAGAACCAGCGTGTCGGCACCGGACTGCAGAACAGGCGCGATG
>JBCCDT010000039.1:0-29697 GCA_039030635.1 Pseudomonadota bacterium | reverse complement strand
GGAAAAGGCCGCGGCCCTGACGATGCTGTCCGAAGTGCTGGGCGGCGGACCGACCGCGCTTCTCGATGAGAAGCTGCAATTCGAAAGCCAGACGGCTGTCTTCAGCCGGTCCTATTACCGTGGTGGCGCGCTCGATGACACGACGTTTGACATCTACGTCGCACCCGCCGCTGGCGTCACCCTGGAAGAGGCTGAGGCCGCCATGGATCGGGTCATCGCCGATTTCATGGTCAACGGCGTTCCCGAGGGTGCGTTGGATCGGATCAAGCGTCAGGTGCGCGCCAGTGAAATCTACGCCCGCGACTCGATCAGCTCTCTTGCAAACAAATATGGCCGCGCCCTCACGACCAGCCTGACGGTCGAAGATGTGCAGGCTTGGCCCGATGTTTTGCAGGCGGTCACCGAAGAGGATGTGATGGCCGCAGCCCGTGAAATATTTGAGCCCAGGAACTCCGTCACCGGCTACCTGAAATCCCCGGAGGTCACCCAATGATCCGCACTGTATTCCTGGCCCCTATTCTGGGTCTCGTCCTGATCTTTGTGGCCTCCCTGGCCATGGCCGATGTGAAAATCAAAGAGGTCACCTCCCCCGGCGGCTTCAAGGCTTGGCTGGTGGAAAACCACACCATCCCGTTCGTCGCGCTTGAGCTGCGCTTCAAAGGTGGCGCGTCCCTTGATTCAGCGGATGCGCGCGGGGCGACCAACCTCATGACCGCCCTTCTGGAAGAGGGCAGCGGTGATCTCGATGCACGCAGCTTTCAACGCGCCCTAGAGGATCAAGCGGCCAGCATCTCCTACGATGTGTCCGACGATTCCGTGTCCGTCTCTGCGCGGTTCCTGACAGAAACCAAGGCCGATGTGCTGCCACTCCTTAAGACCAGCATCACCACACCGCGCTTTGACGCGTCCGCGATTGAACGGGTCCGCGCGCAGATTTTGGCCAATATCAATGCCGATGCCACGGATCCCGAATCCATCGCCGGGCTGGAATTCTCCAAACTGGTGTTCGGGGATCACCCCTATGGCTCGTCCGAACAAGGCACGATCGAGAGCGTGACAGCCCTCACACGCGATGATCTCGTCGCGGCGCATCAGGCAACCATGGCCCAGGACCGCGTTTATATAAGTGCCGTCGGTGATATCACTGAGGCGCAGCTGGCCGCACTCCTCGATGATCTGCTGGGCGATTTGCCGGCGACCGGCGCGCCCTTGCCCGGTGACGCCGATATCAACCTTCCCGGCGGTGTGCAGGTGGTGGATTTTGAAACGCCGCAATCCACCGCGATTTTCGCCCAACCCGGCCTCGCGCGCGATCACCCGGATTACTTCCCGGTCTTTGTGCTGAACCACATTGTCGGCGGTGGCGGGTTTGAAAGCTATTTGATGAGCGAAGTGCGCGCCAAGCGGGGGCTGACCTATGGCGTCTACTCCTATCTCGCCGATAAGGACGGATCAGACCTCTGGATGGGCTCCGTGGCCTCAGCCAATGATCGTGTGTCTGAGGCGATCACCGTGATCCGCGACATTTGGCAAGACATCAGTGAAGGCGCCCTGACACAGGAACAGCTCGATGATGCCAAGACCTATCTGACCGGTGCCTACCCGCTTCGGTTCGACAGCAACAGCCGGATCGCCAACATCACCGTGGCCATGCAGATCAGCGATATCCCGATTGATTACATTCAGACGCGCAATGACAAGGTGAACGCCGTCACGCTGGAAGATCTCAACCGCGTGGCAAAGGAATACATGGATCCCGAGACCCTGACCTTCGTGGTCGTGGGTCAGCCGGAAAACCTGAATTCAACGATCAACTGAGTGTCGGGGCGCCAGAATTTTTTGAAAATTCTGCGTCAGAAAATTCGAATTTTCTGCGCATTTTCTTCGAAGAAAATGCCCTGCGCTCTTTACGCAAACACGCGATAATAAAGCCAATCCGGCAAAAGCCGCGATAGCCGAAACACCCAGGAAAACACCATCGGGAAATGCAGCTGAAATTTGGTCGTCTTCATCAGCCCGACCATCTGTTTTGCGGCCTCGTCTGACGTCATCAGAAACGGCATCTTGAACTCGTTCTTGTCCGTGAGCCGCGTCTTGATAAAGCCCGGATTGGCCAATTGCACGTTCACGCCCGTGCGCCACAGATCCGCGCGCAGAGACTCGGCCAGCGACATCACGCCGGCTTTCGACGCGCCATAGCCGATGGCCCCGGGCAGCCCCCGAAACCCCGAAAGCGAACCGGTGATCACGATGTGGCCGGCATTCTTCGCCACCATCTTGGGCACCACATGCCCCAATACGCGAAAGGCCCCGGTGAAGTTCACATCTGCCATGGCCACACCCTGTCTCAGATCCCATTCCGTCGCGGGCATGGGCCAGTAAATGCCCGCCAAGAACACCATGCCGTCCACATCGCCCACCGCCTCAGCGGCCTCCGCCACACTGGCGTCATCGGCGATGTCGATGGTCACAACCCGCGCCTCACCCGGCACGGCCTGCGCCACCGCATCCAACCGCTCTTTGTTCCTCGCTGACAGGACCAGATTGGCGCCAAGCGCGCTCAGCTGGTGGGCAAGCGCCTCACCGAGGCCCTCACTCGCCCCCACCAGCCAATAGGTCTTGCCAGCGAAATCACTCATGCAGCCTCGGCTTTCCGCATGGTGGCCACAAGCTCCGCCACCTTGATCCCAAACTTGCGGAACTGGCTGCGGTTCACGATCGTCGTGCCGCACGGCGTGAGGTACATCCAATCGGTCACGGCCAACACATGCCCGCCCGCCTCTTCCGGCAGCCGGATGTTGTAGTTGAGCCGCAGCGCAGAGCCCATTTGCTGACCCGTGCCTGTGCCCACCAGATCATCGGCATCCGCCTTGACTGAGCCATCATTGCCCAGCTCCAGCCGCCATTCGCGATCCTGCGTGTTGCCGCTGTCATAGCGGAAATGCTCTTTCATCACGCCCTTGTTGCCATCCCAGCTGGCCACGAAATCTGCGTCAAAGCGCGAGGTGACCCGCCCAAGCGGACCATAAATCACACCTTCGCATTTGATCGGCCCGTTCAGATGTTGGCGCAAGTCCATCACTGGCTTGCCCGTTTCATAATGTTCCGGCCGTTGAGAGGCGAACCCCACATAGCGTTGTCCAGCAATCACGCCGGTCAGTGCCAGGGCGATCCCCACAACGAACCACAGCAAAGAAGTCATCCCGTATTACTCCTTGTCCTCAAAGTTGATCGACACCAGCAATCCGATTGCCAGCAGTTTCAGCACGCAAGGCAGCGCACCGTAGAGCAGGCTGAGCAGGCGGAGCGCGTCTTCCGAATTCTCCTGACCAGCCTGAAATCCGCCGGACTCGAGCAGCGGCAACAATGTCACCGCGGCCAAGGCCAGCGTGAATTTCGAAACAAAGGACCAAAGCCCAAACCCCTCGGACGCACCGGTGGAAACTTTTTCCATGCGCCGCGCGAACAGCGCCGGAAGCAGCGTCATATCCGCGCCCAGGGCCGCACCGGACGCAAGGCAAATCATGCCAAACGCCCATGTGTCGCCAGGCCCAAGCGTGACGGCAAACCCAAAGGCCGCAATCGCCAGCACCATGGCAATGAGCAGCACTTTACGCTCCCCGATGCCCTCAGCGAGCCGCGACCAAAAGGGAGCGGCGAGCGCGGCGGACAGGAAGAACAAAAGCAAAAATGGCCCTTCCCATCCCGGCGCCGCCAGCTTGCTTTCCACAAAGAACAAAAACAGCGTCGAACTCACCGCCACAGGGGCTGCATTGAACAGCGCCACCATCAGCAGTTTCCGCGCAACAGGATCCGACAACACGCCGGAAAAGCCGGTGCTGTTTTCAATCTCCGCGCCAACCCATTCGCGCCGCATCGCCCAGAGCGCCACCACCGTCAGCAGGGCAAAGGCAAAGGCGAACCCGCCATAGCCGCCAATCGCAATCGGCGCCACAGAGGCCGCGCAAATCCCCAAAAGCGCGCCGGTTTCCCGCCACCGCGCCAGTTTGATATGCCCTTGCCCTTCAATCCGTCCGGCCGTTGACACCCCTTCGGCGTAAAAACAGATCGTCAGATAGGAAAATGACGAAAAAACCAGCGTCAGCATCACCGCAAACCACAGCAACGGTGCCGTGGCCGGTGTCACGGAAAACAGCCCCAGCATGGCCGCCGCCATCGTCAGCGCAGCGATGCACACAGACAGCCCACGCTTGGCCCGCCACACCGTGGCCAGCTTGCCCAGCACCGGATCCTGCACGAAATCCAACAGGCGTAAGCCAAACAAAACCGTGCCGAGCGCGGCCAAAGACACGCCATACTCATCCACGTAAAATTTCGGCGCGTGAATATAAAGCGGCAGACCGGCGGCTGCGATCATCGCCGCAAACACGGCAAAAGCGGGCAAGGTCGGCGCGCGCGTCATCGGCTCACCTCCTGCACAGGGGGCTCTGGCCGGTTCTGAAAACGCGCGCCCTTGAACCACAGCTTCAACGCCTGCCAATGAATAAGCGCCAGCACCCGGCGTGACCCAAAGGGCCGCCGCAGGCAGGCGCGCACAAGGCCGGCTGTGGTCAGCGTCTTGCGATGCCCCACAAGCGTGGCGATCAACCCGCCATTGCCGCCTGTGAAATCAATCCAGATCCCGATGCGGTCAGGGCGCAGGTCAAAGCGGAACTCATACCCGCCCTCAATCTTTTGAAACGGCGAGACATGGAAAATTTTCTTCGCCGTCAGCCGATCCTTCGGCCCAATCGGCGCGCGATCTTCACGGAAACAAAGGTATGAATGCCGATCCCCATAGGTGTTCGTCACCTCCGAGATCACCACCGGCACATCGCCTTTCGCATCCCTGCAAATCCAGAATGCCACCGGGTTGAACACATGCCCCATCACCCGTGGCTGCGCGAGCAACTCAATCCGCGCAGGCGCGTCAAACCCATGGGCGTCCAGCACCTCACGCACCCAAGCCGCACCGCGCCCTTGCTTGGGCGGCCCCCCATGATCGCTGTCCCAAAGGGATGCCAGCCCCGCCCGGTTGCGCCCGAAAAGCCACGGTGTCTCCACCGCCTCTTCGGCGTCGAGCATCAGGTAGTCGATGGAATAGCGAAACGCATTCTCCACCGCGCCCTTGCGCCCGTGCCAGGTATGGCCTGCGATATGGTCGATCGTTTTCATGCCGGTTTACTCAGCCGCCATCGCCACGCTGTCACCGGCCAGAATGGCCTCGGCCACCTCCAGCCCGCTGCTCAACCCGTCCTCGTGGAAGCCATCCTTCATCCAGGCCCCGCTAAACCACGTGTTGCGCGTCCCGTTCACCGCGCGGATGCCGCCCTGTGCCTCTAGCGCGGCCAGATCATAGACCGGGTGATGCAGTGTGACCTGGTCATAGATCATCTCTTCCCGGATCTCCCGGTTGGAATTCAGCGTCACGAAATGCGGGTCATTCTTGGGGATCGGCTGCAGGCTGTTCATCCAATAGGTCAGGTCAATCTGCCCATCCCGCTGCGCCGGGCTCTCACAGTAATTCCAAGATGACCACACCGCCTCCCGCTTGGGCATCACCGACCGGTCGCAGTGCAAAACCACCTCATTGGGTTGATACTTTACCGCGCCCAAAAGGCTGGCCTCCTCCTCAGAGGGATCGCCCAAAAGACCCAAGCTCACATCCGAATGCGTGGCAAAAATCACCTCGTCGAAATCCTGCGGCTCAACACCGCGCGCTTTGACCTGCGCGCCAATCTCATTGCGGGTCACCACCTCAATCGGACAGCTCAGCCGCATCGTCACGCCCATGCGCCGCAGGGCCGTCGCCATCTTGTCGACATAGGTGACGGACCCGCCCACCACCGTGTACCATTGGTGCTGCTGGTCATAAGACAGCAGCCCGTGGTTTTTCAAAAACCGCACCATCGCATGGGCCGGGAATTCCGCCACTTGCCGCGTGGGCGTCGACCAGATCGCACCGGTCAGCGGCAACAGGTAATAGTCCCGAAACCGCCGCCCCATGCCCATCTTGTCTAGAAATTCCCCGATGGTCAGGTCGGGATACGCCCCCACCATCTTCACCGCATTGGCGTTAAACCGAAAGATATCGCGCAGCATGTTCAAATGCCGCGGATCCGCCAGATTGCGTTTTTGGGCGAAAAAGGCGTGAAACCCGTCCAGCCCGTATTCCAACCCACCACCGCGCAGGGACGCCCCAAAATTCATGGAGCTTTCGGTGACCGGCACGTCCAATTCATCAAAAACGCGCGCCAGGTTGGGATAATTGGCGTAGTTGAACACGATAAACCCGGTATCCACGGGCTGATCGCCATTCTTGCCGGCCACAACTGTCCGCGCGTGCCCGCCCAACCGGGCCTCTGCCTCAAACAGAGTGACATCGTGAGACGGCGCAAGCGTGTATGCCGCCCCGAGCCCCGTGATACCTGATCCAATGATCGCGATCTTTTTGCGCCCGGATGAGGCATGTTCAAATGGCATGGCGTAGTGGTCCGTCTGTGATGATGTCTATCAAGGAATACGGACGGGGCCAGCAATCGGATGATAAAGAAAAAAATTGGCTCAAGAGTGATCCAGTTTGATCTACCCCACGTATGTTTCCCATGTACAGCGAAACCGCATCGCTTGTCGTCGAGACAGAGTCGCCACTGCCGGTTGGCCGTGCTAGGCGTGACACGAGTGAAGGCAAAAGGGCGGAATTGGCTGCGGTGACGGTTGGAACGGGAAAGCCGAACCCTCAGGAAGAGGCGTTGCGCTGGGCAAATTGCATTGTCCGGATCCGCGACACTCAGGATCGTGAGGCGTTTGCCGAGTTGTTCCAACATTTCGCCCCGCGCGTGAAGGCTTTTCTCATGCGGTCGGGAGCCGACGTCACCATGGCTGAGGAATGTGCACAAGAGGTGATGGCCACCGTTTGGCAAAAGGCCCATCTCTACGACCCGTCGCGCGCCAGTGCGGCGACCTGGATTTTTACGATCGCGCGTAACCGCAAGATCGATGCGATCCGCAAGATGAGACGACCAGAGCCCGAGGATCTGTCCTGGGGCCCCGAAGAAGAACCAGACCAGGCAGAGACCCTGGCACTGCAACAGGAAACCGAAGCTTTGGGAGAGGCGCTTGCGTCCCTTCCGGACAAACAGAGAGATTTGATTGAAAAGGCCTATTTCGGGGACCTGTCCCATAGCGAAATTGCCGCAGAGACGGGATTGCCTCTAGGCACAATCAAATCAAGGATTAGATTGGCGTTGGACCGCTTACGCCACCAACTGAAGTGACGATGATGAAGCAAGAAGAGATCAAGCACCATCTGACCGATGATTTGCTCATGGCTTACTCCGCAGGCACCTTGCCTGAGGCCTACAGCCTCGCGGTGGCCGCGCATATTTCCATGTGTGACGAATCGCGCGCCCGTATGCACGCCTATGATGCCGTCGGCGGAACCTTGGTGGATAACGCCGATGTGGCCGAGATGTCAGCTGACAGTCTCGCCGCCACCTTCGATATGATTGACACGATGGCGCCCGAGACCCAGGCGCCCGCGCGCAAGCCGGGCATCCTGCCTGCGCCCGTGCAGGATTACGTGGGCGGCGATCTGGATGCCGTGAAATGGCGTCCCGTGGGCATGGGCGTGAAACAGGCGATCCTGCCGGTCAAAGGCGGCGCCAATGCGCGGCTTCTCTATATCCCGGCCGGCGGCGCAATGCCGGATCACGGTCACCGTGGCATGGAAATGACGGTCGTCTTTCAGGGGGCCTATAGCGATGGCCATGACCGGTTCGGTCCCGGCGACATCGAAGTCGCCGGAGAGGATGATGATCACACCCCGGTCGCCGATATCGGTGAAGATTGCATCTGTCTGACGGTCACCGATGCCCCGTTGAAATTCAACTCCTGGCTGCCGCGCATCCTGCAACCTTTCTTCCGGATCTGATCCAAAAGCGAGACTGCCCGCAGGGCGGACGAGCGCTCCCCGTTGAACCCCGCGCTGGTTGCGCATAGAAGGCCCGCAAACCAAAGCGGAGATCACCTCATGGGTTTCAAGATGGGCATCGTCGGGCTGCCGAATGTGGGCAAGTCCACCCTCTTCAATGCGCTCACCAAAACCGCGGCCGCCCAGGCCGCGAATTTCCCGTTTTGCACAATTGAACCGAATGTGGGTGAGGTTGCCGTGCCTGACGCCCGCCTCGACACACTGGCCGAGCTCGCGAAATCCAAACAGGTCATCCCGACCCGCATGACCTTTGTCGACATTGCGGGCCTCGTCAAAGGCGCGAGCAAAGGCGAAGGCCTCGGCAATCAGTTCCTCGCCAATATTCGTGAGGTCGATGCCATCGCCCACGTCCTGCGCTGCTTTGAAGACGGCGATGTCACCCATGTCGAAGGTCGCGTGAACCCCGTCGAGGACGCCGAGGTGATTGAGACAGAGCTTATGCTCGCTGATCTCGAAAGCATCGAAAAACGCCGTGCGGGTCTGGTGCGCAAGCTCAAAGGCAATGACAAAGAAGCGTTGTTACAAGATCGCCTGCTGGCCGAGGCACAAGCCATGCTGGAAGAGGGCAAACCCGCCCGTATGGTCGAGGTGTCCGATGAAGACGCTCGTGCCTGGAAAAATCTCCAACTGCTGACGACAAAACCGATCCTGTTTGTCTGCAATGTCGATGAGGCCAGCGCGTCGACCGGCAATGATCACTCCGCCGCGGTGCAGGCCATGGCCGATGCCCAAGGCGCGGCCAGCGTGGTGATCTCCGCCCAGATCGAAGAAGAAATCAGTCAACTTGAAGCCGATGAGGCCGTGATGTTCCTCGAAGAGATGGGCCTCGATGAGGCGGGTCTCGATCGTTTGATCCGCGCAGGCTACGACCTGCTGCACCTGCAAACCTATTTCACGGCCGGGCCGAAAGAGGCCCGCGCCTGGACCATTCGCCAAGGCACGCTTGCCCCACAGGCCGCCGGTGTCATCCACGGTGATTTCGAGAAAGGGTTCATCCGCGCCGAAACGATTGGCTATGATGACTACGTCGCGCTGGGCGGCGAACAGGCCGCCAAGGAAGCCGGCAAAATGCGCGCCGAGGGCAAGACCTACCTTGTCAAGGACGGCGATGTCCTGCACTTCCTCTTCAACACCTGACCGGTGTCCTAGGCCCCATTTTCTGACCAAGAAAATGCGCAGAATTTTTCAAAAATTCTGACGCCAACGTTGGCGGCGAAATCTTTAAAAGATTTCGGGTCCCCTACGCCCTGTAGCGCGTCACGAAATTGCGCAGCACCATCTCGGGCGCAAACACATCCGCGGCCCGGCACATCGCAATCAGCCCATCGGCATCCTCAGGCGGAAAATACCCCTTGTCGCGATAAATCCGGATCCGCGTTTCAAACCCGTCCGCATCCGCCTCTGGATGAAACTGCGTGGCGTAAACATTCTCGCCATATTTGAACATTTGAAACGGACAGGTCTCTGACCGCACCAAATGGCGACACCCCTCCGGCAAAGCCTGCAAGGCCTCTTTATGCCCGACAAAGGCCGAAAACGCCGTGGGCACCCCCTCAAGCAGCGGGTCCGCTTTGCCATCCACAGTGACTTCGCACTCTGATGTCCCCACGGCCTCCCCATAGGCGCGTTTGCTGACATCCCCGCCCAGGTGCTTGCCCAAAATCCCAATCCCGTAACAGCATCCCAGAAACGGCGTATCGGTCTCAGTTACCGCAGGCATCAGCCCCAGAACCTGCGCTTCAATCCGGGCCTCAACCTCAGATTTCTCGTCCGGCGCATCACTGACACAGCCCGGACCGCCGCCGACAATCACACCAGACACTGCATCCAGATCAAAATCCGGCTCCAGCGTTTCCTGATCCAGACGCACCCTGCGCACCTCCGGCTCGGTCAACCCGCCCTTGCGCAGGATCGCTTCGAATTCACTGTCTGACGCTTCCGTCTCCGGCCTCAGTTGCAAGATCAAAAAGGGCTTCATCCCGGGGTATCCTCGCGCACTCGCCCGTCGTGCCTGACTGCATTCCGCCCGGGCGTCAAGTCTGCCAATGCTTGACCCCGCCCGGCAATCCAATAGGCTACGCATCGGGCACTTACCGCACCAATTTCAAGGATCATCGCCATGGGTCAACGCCTGCACCTCGTCTTTGGGGGCGAGCTTTTGGATGTCAGCAAGAACGTCTTCAAGAATGTTGACGACCTGCATGTCGTGGGCATCTTCCCCGATTACGACAGCGCCTATAACGCCTGGAAGGGTGAAGCACAGCGCACCGTCGACAATGCCAACATGCGCTACTTCATCGCTCATATTCACCGCCTGCGCGATGAAGAGGCAGAGGCCTCCCCGACCGAAGAACTGGGCTGAAACAGCGCGGAGGCAGCGGAGCGTTGGGCAACGCGACCAAAACCGAACAGACGGACACAGAGCACGCGCCGGGTCTACGCCCGACCGGAGAGTTGGTCTGGTGCCACGCCGCGGACACCGCGCATGTGGAGGTGGCCCATCGTCTGGCGGATCGACTGACCCAAGATCGCCCAGACCTGCACTTGCTTGTGACCAGTGCCGATCCGATACCCCCGCATTCCACCAGCTCTGTCAGCGCGCAATACGCCGAATTGCCGCCGGAAACCAACGGCAGCGCGCGCGCGTTTCTCGACACGTGGTCGCCTGATCTCTGTATCTGGACCGCCGGTGATATTCGCCCTGTCCTGCTTTCCCATGCGCATCGGCGCCGGATGCCGCTCTATTTGGTGGATGCCGTGGACACGCGCCTTTCGGGACTGGGGTGGCGCTGGTTGCCCAATGGGCACCGTGCGGCCTTCAAGCTGTTCGATGCCATCATCACCCGCGACGGCGTGACCGAAGACATGTTGCGCAGCAAAATTGGCGTGCCAGAGATGCGCCTGTCCGTCGGTGGCCCGCTCTGGCAAGGGTCGCGCCCGATGCCCTGCAATGACAGTGACCGCGAAGAGCTGTCAAAGCTGCTTCTCGGCCGCCCGGTCTGGCTCGGGGCGCATCTCGCCCATGAGGAAATCCCGGCCATCATCGCCGCACACCAAGAGATCATCCACCTTTCGCACCGAACGGTTTTGATCCTCGCCCCGCAAAATCCCGAGGACACAATCGTCGCCCGAGCCGCGTTGGAACAAACCGGTCTGCGTTTCATCACCTGGAGTCAGGGCGAGCTGCCCAATGAAACAACGCAAGTCATCCTGGCAGATGATCCAAACGAACTTGGGCTTTGGTACCGTGTGGCGCCTATTTCCTTCATGGGCTCTTCGCTGGTGCAAGGCACCTTTGGCAGCGATCCCAACGAACCGGCGGCACACGGTTCGGCCATTCTCTATGGTCCCAACGTGCGGCATTATCTTGAGACTTATTCCCGTTTTGCCGAGGTGGGCGCGGCGCGGATTGTGCGCGATGCCAGCACACTCGCGGCCGCGGTGCAGCGGATCATCCCCGCCGATCAATCCGCCGCCATGGCCCATGCCGCCTGGGATGTCGCCACGCAAAGCGCGGCCGTCATGGACCGCATCGTGGATATGGTCGACACCGCACTTGACCGGGGCAAAGCCTCTTGATGCGCGCGCCGCTTTTCTGGTCGACCCCGCCGAACCGACCCGCGTGGCAGGCGCAGGCGCTGTCGCCTCTGGGTGCGCTTTACGGGGCAGTCACCGCACGGCGGATGCGCGCCGCGCCGGGCTATACCGCGCCCGTGCCGGTGATTTGCATTGGCAATCTCAACGCGGGCGGCACCGGCAAAACCCCCGTTGCCATGGCTCTGATGCAGCGCTTGTCTGATACGGGTCACACGCCCATCGTGATATCTCGCGGCTATGGCGGGTCGCTCAGCGGCCCTGTTGAGGTTGATCCTCAAACCCATTCCGCCGCCGAGGTGGGCGATGAACCTCTGCTTCTGGCCGCCTTCGGGCGCGTGATCATCGGCCAAGACCGGGCCGCCGCCGCCCGCATGGCTGCCAGCGCCGGAGCGGATGTGATTTTGATGGATGACGGGTTTCAAAACCCATCCGTGACCAAGGATATCTCGATCATCGTGGTCGATGCGGTCACCGGGTTTGGCAATGGCAAATGCCTCCCCGCCGGTCCCTTGCGGGAACCCGTGCCCGCGGGTCTTAAACGCGCGGATATGGTCCTGACCATCGGAGAGGGCACCGCGCAAAAGACGTTCTTGGATATCTGGCGCGCGGCTCTGGGTGATCTGCCGCATCTCACAGCGCGGTTCGAACCCCTGCAAACTGGGATGGATTGGTCCGACACCCGCGCCCTGGCGTTCGCCGGCATCGGGCGGCCGGAAAAATTCTTTGCGACCCTGCGCAGCCTTGGGGCGGATCTCGCCCGTGCCGAGCCTTTGGAAGATCACCAACCCCTGACACCCGCCCTGATGACGCGGCTGGAGGCTGAGGCGAAACTTCTCGGCGCACAGCTTGTCACGACTGAAAAAGACGCCGTGCGTCTGCCGCGCGAGTTTCAACAAAAAGTCGTCACCCTGCCGGTGCGGTTACAGATCCCGGATTGGAGCGCGCTGGATCACGCGCTCCGATCGAAAGGGCTTAGTTAAGCTTGCCTTCGATGATCTCTTTCAGCTCGGGATAGGCCATATTCTGGTACTTCTTCCCGTCAATGATCAAAGTCGGTGTCGAATTGACGTCATCGGCCGCGCTGTTTTCCTGATACGCGGCAACAAGCGCCTGGGCGTGGTCGCGATCCGACAGGCACGCGTCCAGTTCATCCGCTGTCAGCCCGGCCACTTTGCCAATCTTGCGCAGCCGTTCTGCCACGCCCGCATCCTCGCCATCGCCGATCCAATCGCGCTGTTCTGCATAGATCATATCGGTGATGCCAAAGAACCGCTCAGGCCCGCCGCAGCGCGCCACCATAGAGGCCCAAAGCCCGTATTTGTCGAAATACACATCACGATGGATGAACCGCACTTTGCCAGTGTCGATGAAATCCGCCTTAAGATCCTTGAACTGGTTCTGGTGGAACCGCGCACAATGCGGACAGGTGAAGGAGGCATATTCGATAAATGTCACCGGCGCGTTTTCATCGCCAAGCGCCATTTCCACGACTTGCGATGTGTCGATCTCGCTGTCTTGTGCCCAAGCAGTCGCGCCCATGAGCCCGGTGCCCGTCAGCATCGTCCCACCCAGCATCTTCAGGCTGTCACGTCTGTTCATATCTCTCATCCTTGCGTGTTCTAATCGCGTTTCTTTAAAAAGTTCTGCGCCAACGCCTCAAGCGCCCCGCGCAGCCCTTCGTCATTCACATCTTCGGCCATCTGACTGGCCTGTTTGCGTGTCACATCATCCACTGGCATGTCCGTCCGGGCCGGTTTTGGCGCAAACACCGCTTGCCCTTCGGCAAATCCTGTGGCGGCCGTCTGTGTCAGGCGCACCCGCGCAATCGCGTTGTAGCCATAGGCGGCATTTACCTTTTCGCGCAGCGTTTCCTTTTGCATCTCCAGCATCGGGGCCTGCGCGCCCGTCGTCAAAACCGTCAGCGTCGCACCCAGCCCCTGTCGGCCATAGCTGACCTCAACCGGCCGTGCGATGGCGGCGATATCCTCGCCCACAATCTCCGCCCAATGGGTCAAAACACGGCTCACAGCAAAGCCGCGCGTCTCGGTTGCCTTGCGGATCCTCTGTGACAGGACCGTGCCGCTGCGTTTGAAGCCTTTTGTTGTGCCTTGATGCACAGGCATGGCTGACCTCCCGGGTCGTTTGCACTAACTTAATATATGGACACACGAATAACAGCCCTTCACGAAACGGTGCAGTGATAACAGATGCGTGACTTGCAGGCGCAAACTTTGTTGGAATGGTATGACCGCTACGCCCGGGATCTGCCTTGGCGGGTCGCGCCGGATCGACTGTCGGGCGGCGAACGGCCCGATCCCTATCGCGTCTGGCTGTCTGAGATCATGCTGCAGCAGACCACCGTCGCGGCCGTCAAATCCTACTACGAACGCTTCACCACGATCTGGCCCACGGTCACCGATCTGGCCCGCGCGGAGGATGCCGAGGTTATGGGCGAATGGGCGGGGCTGGGATACTACGCCCGCGCCCGCAACCTGTTGAAATGCGCCCGGGTCGTGGCCTTTGAGATGGGTGGCACCTTCCCCCAGACCCGCGAAGGCCTGCAGGCTTTGCCCGGCATCGGCCCCTATACCGCTGCCGCCATTTCCGCCATCGCCTACAACGCGCCTGAGGTCGTGGTGGACGGCAATGTTGAACGCGTCATGGCGCGCCTGTTCAACATTCACACGCCCTTGCCCGCCGCCAAACCCGAATTGACCGAGGCCGCCGGCACACTCACTCCCAATCTGCGCCCGGGTGATTATGCCCAGGCCGTGATGGATCTTGGCGCAACCATCTGCACGCCCAAAAACCCCGCTTGCGGCATCTGCCCGTGGCAAAAACCCTGTGTCGCGCGGTCAGAGGGTGTTCAGGCCGATCTCCCCCGCAAAACGCCCAAAAAACCCAAACCCACCCGCCTTGGCATCGCCTATGTCGCGCGCCGTGCCGATGGGGCCTGGCTTTTGGAACAGCGCCCCGACAAGGGCCTTTTGGGCGGTATGCTCGGCTGGCCCGGCAGCGATTGGAATGACGCGCCCCAAGCCGCCCCGCCGATTGAGGCCGATTGGCATACGCTCCCTGAGGAAGCCCGCCACACCTTCACCCATTTCCACCTTCGCCTGCGGGTTGAGATCGCCACGCTGCCCCTCAACGCCGCGCCGACCCAGGGTCACTTCGTCGCAGCGCAAGAGTTCCGCCCTGCAAACTTACCCACCGTTATGCGAAAGGTCTTTGACTTGGCCCGTCATCGCTTCGAAAATGCCACAAATCCTGAGTAGATGATCCAGACCAAAGGTGAGAACCGCATGTCCGTGATCCCAGCCAATCAAGTCGCCCGCTTCCAAAACGCGATCCCGTTCTGGATGTCGATCTTGCTCGTGCCCGTCGCCTGGTTCAGCGCGACGACGGGCGGTTGGGCCGTGATCCTCTTGCCGCTGTGCACCTGGTACCTCTTCTCGCTGCTCGACGCGCTTTTGGGCCTGCAAAAGGATAACGCGGACCTCGACACGACTGAGGCACAGCTCAACTGGTACAAACTCATCACGCTCATCTGGGCCCCGATCCAGATGTGCGTGCTCTTTGGCATGATCTGGTACGTGACGGGGCCGGGTGACGCGCATCTGTCCGCGCTGGAAACGATCCTGCTGTTCTTCGGCATGGGCGTGATCACCGGTACGGTCGGCATCAACTATTCCCACGAATTGATGCACCAGAAAAACAAGACGGAGCGTTTTCTAGGCGATGTCCTTTTGTCGATGGTGCTCTATTCCCACTTCCGGTCAGAGCATCTCTTGGTCCATCACCGTTATGTCGGCACACCCAAAGATCCGGTATCCGCCCGCTACAACGAAGGGTTCTACCGATTCTTCCCGCGCGTGCTCAAGGAATGCTTCGCCTCTGCCTTTGACGCGGAAAAGGCCATGCTCGCCCGCAAGGACAAACCCTGGACCGATCTGTCCAACCCGTTTTTCCGCTACTGGGCGCTGCAAGCCGTAATGCTGGTGCTTGCTCTGATCATCGGCGGCTGGACCGGTCTCGCGCTCTTTCTTTGGCAGGCTTTCGTCGCCGTCTGGCAGCTTGAACTGACCAATTACATCGAACATTACGGCCTCACGCGCAAACATCTGGGCGATGGCAAATACGAATACGTTCAACCGCGCCACAGCTGGAATGCCGCGCAGAAAGCCTCCAACTGGCTGTTGATCAACCTACAGCGTCATTCCGATCATCACTACAAACCGGATCGCCGCTTCCCGCTTCTGCAAAACTACGAAGAGGATGAAGCGCCGCAGCTGCCTTATGGCTACCCGATCATGACCATGGCAGCGATGGTGCCGTCGCTCTGGCGCCGGGTGATGAACCCGCGCGTGCGCCGCTGGCGGGAAATGTATTACCCCGAGGTGACGGATTGGCTGCCCTATAACAAGGCCACCAATCCCCTTCCGCGCTAAGCCGCTTGCGGCAGATGCCCGGTTTTGACGTAGATCAGGCACCCCTCATCTGACCACGGTGCGTGGGACGACATATGCGGGCTGCGCATCCACGTCCCCGCCGGATAGCTGCCATGCTCATCGTTGAACGTGCCGTCCAGCACGAATATCTCTTCCCCGCCCCAGTGGTTGTGCGGTGTGAACTTCGTCCCCGGTGCCCACCGCACAAGTGCGACATTCTCAGAGGCCGCACTGTGCAATGGCAACACGGAAAGCCCCTCGACCATGCCCGGTCGAAACGGGGCCGTGTTGGTGTCAATATGGAACTGCTCGGTGTCCTCTTCATCAAACTGATGCAGCTTCACGAAAATCGTCGCGCCCTCCACCGTGTGGGGCTTATGGCTCGTTCCGATTGGATTGCGCACATAGGTGCCCGCCGGGTAATCCCCGCTTTCGTCTGAGAAAACACCGTCGAGGACAAAATACTCTTCCCCGCCGCCATGGGTATGCGCGTCAAAATAGGAACCGGGCGCAAACCGTACGATGGTCGTGGCGCGGGCGACCTCATCCCCGATCCGATCCAGCATCATCCGCTCCACCCCGGCAGATGGCGATTGGACCCAGTCATACTCCTCAGGCCGGATCACGACACGTTCGGAAAAGTCAGCGTTCAACATCATGGTGAGGGCCTTTCATTGCAGAGGGTTAGGTGGTGAAAGCCGTCTCAGGAACGGCCTTACAGCGAGGTCAAAAGGGTCTTGTGATTGGCGCGCCCGGGCAGAGAGCTGCGCACCTTCCACCAGGGCAAGGAGCGCATGCGCCTCCTCCCGCGCCGGGGCAGAGGGGCCTTGCACAGAAGCATCGGTTTCGGCTTTCTCGAACACTTGGGTGAGCCACGTCACGCTGTCGTCGTGAAACCTGTTCAGATGCGCCAGCGTCGCATCATCAAAACTATCCCGCGCGGAACTGAAAGAGACACACAGGCAAAGCCGCGTGCCACGGTCCAGCGCCTCGCGGTAGAGATCAATATATGCGCGCAGATCATCCGCGGCTGTCTGACCCGTGTCCATGATCGCGTAAAGCTGCGCGAGAAAGCGGTGGTTGTAGCGGTCGATCAAAGCCCCGGCGAGATCAGCTTTGGTGGCAAAGTGATAATGGATCGACGCTTTCCTGATCCCAATTTCATCGGCCAGATCGGCATAGCTAAACGCATCAAATCCCCGCGTTCGGGCGAGATGCTCTGCGCAATCCAAAAGGGCGGTTTTCGTGTCCATATCTACCATCTAGTAGGTAGATTTCCCACGTTCAACCCCCAAAACAAAAACCCCCGCCAAAATGACGGGGGTCTCTGAACTGTTTAGGGTGGGATCACTCCGCAGGCGTTGCTTCCGCGCTGGATTTCCCTTTGCCCTTGATCGGTGCCCAGATGCGCTTGTTCGTCAGATAAAGCAGCACTGCCAAGACGCTGAGCATCAGGAACCCGACCAGGCCGGAGAATTGCCGATCCATCATCTTGGGTTCCGCCGTCCACATCAGGAAGGCCGCAACATCCTTGGAAATGCTGCTGATATCCGTGGCATGGCCATCATTGAATTCCACGTCGTCGCCCCAAAGCGGCGGTGCCATGGAAATCCAGCCACCCGGAAACGCCTTGTTTTCATACAAGATCACACCGGCCTCTTCCTTTTCTTCCCCGGTATACCCGGTCAGCAAGGAATAGATGTACTCCGGGCCGCCCATGCCTTTGACAAGCTGGTTGATCCCGGTGCCATAGGGCCCGCTGAAACCCGCGCGCGCCTTGGCCATCAGGCTCAAGTCAGGGGCGTTTTCCAACAGCGATTCCGGAAAATGATCCGTGGGTTTGGCCGGGCGCCAATCGTCCAGCTCCGCGTCATAGACCTCATAGAACTCGGCATAGGCGCGCATCTGGTCTTCCGGAAGGTGCGGCCCACCGGCATCAGACAGCGTGCGCAGCGGCACGAACTTCAGACCATGACAGGACGAACAGATCTCAGTGTAGACCTGCAAACCGCGCTGCAGCTGGTTCTCATCAAAAGTGCCGAACGGACCCTCGAAGGAGAAGTCGATATCCTTCACCTCACCCGCGCCACCAGCGGCCAGCGCAGCCGTGCCCGTCAGGCACAGTGCGGTGGCGGCGGAAAGTGCAATACGTTTGAACATGGTTGTACCTTCCTTATTCCGCAGGTGTTTCGACAGGACCGGCGCCCGCGTCCGAGGATTTGCCATAATGGGCTTTGAAATCCTCTTCAATGGTTTCCGGCTGCGCCTGCGGCTTCTCGATCACGCCCAGAAGCGGCAAGATCACGAGGAAGTACGCAAACCAATAGGCCGCACCGACCAGACAGATCACCGGGTACCAGCCTTCGGCGGGCATCGCACCGACCCATGTCAGCATGATGAAATCCGCAACCAGGATCCAGTAGGCGACCTTGAACATCGGACGATACCGGCCAGAGCGCACAGATGACGTGTCGAGCCACGGTGTCAGCGCCATCACGGCAATCGCACCAAACATGGCCAGCACGCCGAAGAATTTCCCGTCGACGATGCCGCCGGTCAGGAAGTTCGCGGCAATCACGATCCAGACCGTGTCATCAAAGCCGCGCAGGATCGCGTAGAACGGCAGGAAATACCATTCGGGCACGATGTGCGCCGGTGTCGCCAGGGCGTTCGCCTCAATGTAGTTGTCCGGGTGACCCAGGTAGTTCGGCATAAAGCCCACGATGGCAAAGAACACTGCCATGATGACCGCCAGCGCGAACAGATCCTTGATCACGAAATACGGCCAGAACGGAACCGTGTCTTTCTTGGCTTCCGCCTTCGACGTGCGGCGCACTTCAACACCCGTGGGGTTGTTGTTGCCTGTCGTGTGGAACGCCCAGATGTGCAGCCCGACAAGGCCCGCAATCACAAACGGCAGCAGATAGTGCAGCGAGAAGAAGCGCGTCAGTGTCGCGTTGTCCACCGCCGGTCCACCCAAAAGCCATGTCTGGATCGGCTCCCCAATGAACGGGATCGCACCAAAGAGGCCGGTGATCACGGTCGCACCCCAGAAGGACATCTGACCCCAGGGCAGAACGTAGCCCATGAAGGCCGTGCCCATCATCAGCAGGTAAATCAGCATGCCGATGATCCACGTGATCTCACGTGGGGCTTTGTAGGAGCCGTAGTAAAGACCCCGGAAAATATGCAGATACACCGCAAAGAAGAACAGCGACGCGCCATTCATATGCAGGTACCGGATCATGTGCCCGCCATTCACGTTGCGCATGATATGCTCAACTGAGGCAAAGGCGTGATCCACATGCGGCGTGTAATGCATGACCAGGACAATGCCTGTGATGATCTGCAACGCCAGACAGAATGTCAGAACAATGCCCCAGATCCACATCCAGTTGAGGTTCTTGGGCGTGGGGATCATCAGCGTGTCATACATGAGCCCGGCAATGGGCAGACGCTTATGAAGCCACTTTTCTGCGTTAGACTTTGGTTCGTAATGATCGTGAGGGATACCACCCATAGCGCGTTTCCTTATCCCAGTTGAATCGTTGTTTCGTCGACAAATTCCGCCACCGGAACCGGCAGGTTCGACGGTGCAGGCCCTTTGCGGATGCGGCCCGAAGTGTCGTAGTGTGATCCGTGACACGGGCAGAACCACCCGCCAAAGTCACCGGCATCGCCCAGCGGAACACAGCCCAGATGCGTGCACACACCCATCTGAACAAGCCATTCACCGGCCTCATCCATGGACCGGTTTTCATCCGCGCCATCCGCGCCCGGATTGTTTTCGTTGCGGGCGTCATTGTCTGGCAGCTCTGCCAGATCGACACTGCGCGCCGCTTCGATCTCTTCGGCGGTGCGGCGACGGATAAACACGGGCTTGCCCAGCCATTTCACCGTCAGCTGTGTGCCTTCGGCGATATCAGCCACGTCCACTTGGATGGACGCCAAGGCCTGAACATCGGCGGAAGGGTTCATTTGATCGACCAGCGGCCACACGGCGGCCCCTACGGTCACAGTTCCTGCACCTGCGGTTGCATAATAGAGAAAATCCCGTCGGGTGCCTTCATTTTCGTCTGCGTGGGACACGAGGTATGTACTCCGTTTTGCTGGCCCTGAGCGGGCTGACTTGTCCGGTTTTGTTCGCGCGATTCCTATCGGAAACGCGGCATCAACCGGCTACTTAGCAGAGTGAGCCAGTAGGTCTAGTGCAACAAAGGCACTATTTTAGGAGAGCGCGCATCTGTCGCGCTTGTGACCGGCAGGTCGCGGGTGTAAGCAAGTCGCACAACCCCAAAGTGGAATCCTGACATGCTCCGCACCCTCAAAGCCGCCATCGCCGCCCTTTTCGTCACCGCAGCTCCGGCCGCGGCAGAGCTAGAGCTGAGTTTCTATCTCGGCTGGCAAGAGGTGAATGACAGCACGGTCAGCGGCGCGTTGCCCGGCGGTGTGCCCGTGAACCGCAACATCGATTGGAGCGGTGACAGCTTTGACAGCCCGATCTACTACGGTGGCCGCGCCATTTGGTGGACGCAGTCCCAATGGGGTTTCGGTGTCGAAGGCACGCACACCAAAGCCTATGCAAGTGCAGCAGACATCATCGCCCTCGGCCTGACCCGCTTTGAGCTGTCCGATGGGCACAACATCTTTACGGTCAACGCGATGAAGCGGTTCCCCGGCGCCTTTGGGTCGCCCCGGTTCACGCCATATTTGGGTGGCGGCGTCGGCATCGCGGTGCCTCATGTCGACATTCAGATCGCGGGCGCCGTGCCGCGCACCTTCGGGTTTGAACAAACCGGTCTTGCCCTGCGCGGCCTCGCGGGCCTCAAGTACAACCTGACCGACAGCTGGGCGATTTTTGGCGAATACCAATTCACCTGGTCGGACAACGACATCACCGTTGATCCGGTCGTGCTGGGCCAGATCCCGGGCCAGTTCAACACCGAAATCCTGACCCACGCTGTGAATTTCGGCATCAGCTACAGCTTCTAAAGCACACCCGCCCCGGACCCCGATCCGGGGCCTCTTGCCTCACGGGGCGAGGTCCCGGGTCAAGCCCGGGACACGTGGTCTGAAGACGCTCACCCCGACACTTTCATGACTGCCGCGACAAAGGCATCTGGGTTTTCCTGTGGCGGGTTGTGACCCGTGGCCTCCAGGACTTGCCGCTCAAAGCCGCCGGTGAACTTCTCTTTGAGCGTTGCACTGTCGAAAGGTGGGTCGACCTCGTCATCTTCGCCTTGCAAGATCACGGTTGGTGCCGCGATCTCGGGCTGTGCGGCCAGCTGCGCCTCAATCCCCGCCACGGCCGGATCGCCCGCCACACCGCCAAACCGGTGGCGATAGGAATGGATCACGATGTCCACAAAATCCGGGGTGTCAAAGGACGCCGCCGTAAGATCATAGGTGGCCCCATCAAACGCCCATCCGGGCGACCACCGCGACCAGATGTATTTGCAAAACCCGTGCGGGTCATGGGCGAGGGAGGCGCGCCCGGCCTCCGTGTGAAAAAGGTAGATATACCAATAGCGCCCATGCTCTTCGGCCGGCATCGGATCATTGGCGCGCGCGATGTCCTGAATGTTATAGCCGACCCCGCAACTCACCAACCCGGTGACCCGCTCTGGCCAAAGCGCGGCCACAATGCAGGCGGCCCGCCCGCCCCAATCAAACCCCGCCAGCGTGGCCTGTTCAATCGACAGCGCATCCATCAACGCCACAAGATCCGCCCCGAGTGCGGCCTGTTCGCCCGATCTCGGCGTCCTCTCGGATAGAAACCGCGTAGGCCCATAGCCGCGCAAAAACGGCGCGATGGACCGGACACCTTGGGCCGCCAACTGCTCCATCACCTCGACATAGCAATGGGCATCATAGGGAAATCCGTGCATCAGCATCACGACAGGACCATCCGCTGGCCCGGCCTCAAAATACCCGATCTCCAAAACGCCTGCTTGGACGCGCTTGATCTCCATCACTCGGGCCGCGTGGCCTGCATCGCCTCGCGCGCATTGAACGTGTCAAACCACGCCGCCAGATCCGCGGCCCCTGCGCGCCAATCCCGATCCGGTTGGCGAAAATCCAGATACCCAAGGGCACAGCCCACCGCGATATGGCTCATATCCATCGGCCCTTGCAGGTGGCTCATCCAACGCTCATTGATCGCTTGCACGGCGCGTTCGATCTTGCCCCATTGTGCTTCAACCCACGCCTCTGAGACCATGTTCTCCGGTCGCACCCGATGCTCGTAAACCATCAAAACACCGGCATCCATGATCGCATCTGCCGTCGCCTCCAGCGTCAGCGTCTCCCAAAGCCGCGCCTCCGGGTAAAGCCCGGCGCCGACGCGGGCATCCAGATACCGGGTGATCACCCGACTGTCATAGATCGCCGGGCCATCGTCGCGGATCAGACTGGGGATTTTGCCCGTGGGATTGGCCACGACCGCCTGATCATCCGGCGCCACAGGCGTGGGCATGATAAACACCATCTCAACATCGTCGGTCTGCCCCGTCTCCAGGATCAACACCCGCACCTTGCGCACGAAGGGCGACGGTTTGGCGGCAATCAGCTTCATCATGTCTTGGTCTCCTCCGGGTCGCGCATCAAGGCGGCCACCTGTTCCACATCCCGCCCCATGCCGACGATTTCCACAGCATCGGCGGCCCGCAGGCGCACGTCATCGGGCTTGTTCTGGTTCAGCTTCCACGTTCCATCAATTTTGTCCACCGCCATCCGGCAAGGCACGATCTGACGCATCATCGCGTCCATCACACCATCGCTCATCTTGCCCGTGGTCCAGGGCCGTTTGGGCGCAAGCTTCGTCTCGAAAAGGTCTGATTGGCGATCGAGCAAATCCTTCATCTCTTCTTGCGGGCGCAACTCCAATACGCCTTGCACATGCACGGCCACGTAATTCCACGTGGGCACCTGATCGATCACGCCGTACCAATCCGGTGAAATGTAGGAATGCGGCCCTTGTACGGCGAGCCGCGCCCGCATGGGCGATTTGATCAGACGCGCAATGGAGTTGGTTTTGACCAGATGGAAATCGGCAACCTTTCCATCCTCTGACAAAAGAAAAGGCACATGCACCATCAAAGGCCCATCCTCGCCATTCACACCTAGGATGCCGAACCCTTGTTCCCGGGCAAATGCGATGTTGCGCGCGTCAGATGAGGTTCGAAATGTGCGATTGGGATGCATGGCCTGTCTCCTCGCTTGGCTGTTGCAGGATGGTTTGCCCGCACGATTTGGGTTAGGGCCAGCTTTCTATCGCAGTTAAGTCCAGGTGGTCGCTGTCTTGGGGGCCAGCCCCCAAACCCCCGAGGTATTTTGAACAAGAAAGAAGCAGGGCGGGAGGCTCGCCTAGGCCACGAGGAGCTGTCCATCGCGGGCACCGGTCACCTTGGCCGTTACAATCTCGCCTTCCGGGCGATCCGCGTCAAAGAGCGTCTCGGCGAATTGTTCCGTCCGACCCATGCGCGGGCTTTCCATCAGGACATTGTGCACCTGTCCTTGTTGTTCGGCCAGATGTGCTGCGACACGTGCGTGGCCCAAGGCGCGCAGGTCGGCGGCACGCGCTTTGATCTCGGCCCCACGCACCTGTGGCATCCGCGCGGCGGGTGTGCCGGGGCGCGGGCTATAGGGGAAGACGTGCAACCAGGTCAGATCGCACTCCGCCACCAAGCGCCGCGAATTTTCAAACATCGCCTCGGTCTCGGTGGGAAAGCCTGCGATGATATCGGCACCAAAGGTCATCTCGGGCCTGAGCTGCTTGGCCTCTTCGCAAAATCGGATCGCATCGTCGCGCAGATGCCGCCGCTTCATCCGCTTGAGGATGAGGTCATCGCCGTGCTGCAGGCTCAGATGCAGATGCGGCATCAGACGTGGCTCTGTCGCAATCGCTTGCATCAGGTTTTCATCGACCTCGATGGAATCAATCGATGAGATGCGCAGACGCGGCAGATCGGGCACCAGCTTCAGGATCCGCATCACCAGATCACCGAGCTTTGGTGCCGCAGGCAAATCCGCGCCCCAACTGGTCAGATCCACACCCGTCAGCACGACCTCATTGTACCCGCGCCCCACCAGCCGCTTGATCTGTTCGACAACAACGCCCGCTGGCACCGACCGCGAATTGCCGCGCCCATAGGGGATGATGCAAAAGGTGCAGCGATGATCGCAGCCGTTCTGCACCTGCACATAGGCCCGGCTGCGCGTGCCAAACCCGTCAATCAGATGCCCGGCGGTCTCGGTGACAGACATAATGTCGTCGACCTGACAGGCCTCGGTCTCTCCGATGAAATCGGCGGCCATCCCGGCCCATGTCCCGGGCTGCATCTTCTCGGTATTGCCGATCACCGCATCGACCTCGGCCATGGCCGTAAAGGTCTCCGGCTCGGTCTGCGCTGCACAGCCTGTCACGATCAACCGCGCCTCTGGATTGGCGCGCCGCAACCGGCGGATTTCCTGGCGCGACTTGCGCACCGCTTCCGCCGTCACCGCACAGGTGTTGACCACCACGGCATTCTCTACACCGGCTTCAGCTGCCAGCTCTTTCATGGCCTCGGTCTCATAGGCATTGAGCCGACAGCCCATTGTGGTGAAAACCGGCGCACTCATGTCGCGCGCTCCAGAAAATCAGGCGTGATCACCCCGTCACAGACATGCGCGGTGGGCCCGGTCATCCAGACCCCATCATCGCGCCATGCCACATGAATGCGCCCGCCATCCAGATCAATCTCAACCGCGCGCCCGGTCAACCCGCGCCGCGCCGCCGCCACCGCCACCGCGCAAGAGGACGATCCAGAGGCGAGCGTCACGCCTGTGCCCCGCTCCCACACCCGCATGCGCAGGTGATCTGGCCCCACCTTATGGACAATCTGCACATTGGTGCGTTCCGGAAAGAGCGGATGATGCTCATAGCGCGCGCCGAACTCTTCGAGGGCCAGCGCATCCACATCGTCCACAAAAAACGTGCAATGGGGGTTGCCCATCCCGGTCGCCGTGGGCTTGCCTGGGATCGGCAGTTCCAGCGTGTCCATCGCCTCCGCCAGCGGGATCTCATGCCACTCCAATTGCGGCGCGCCCATATTCACCGATGTCAGCCCGTCACCGGCATCCTCGGCATAGAGATCGCCGCGCGCGGTGGTCAGTGTGATGGCATCGCGACCGGTTTCCTCCATCAAGGCGCGCGCGATGCAGCGCGTGGCATTCCCGCAGGCCGCCGATTCTGATCCGTCCGGGTTCCAAAAGGTCAGGTGCACATCTGCCCCATTCTCACCGGGATCCATGCGGGCAAACTGATCAAACCCGATCCCGCGCCGCCGGTCGCCCACCGCGCGCACAAGGCGCGCATCAATCTCAAACGCCTGCGCACGCGCATCCACGACAACAAAGTCGTTGCCCAGCCCATGCATCTTGCGAAAGGGCAGTCCGGTATGTGTGCGCATGCTCATTTGGCGCGATATAGCGGGTGCGCTGCGTCAAATCCAGACGCTTGGTCACAGCAGACGCGATTCCCCCTTGACCCACCCGCACGGTCTTTCTAGTTAGGCCCCCTAGTGGGCCGTTAGCTCAGTTGGTAGAGCAACTGACTTTTAATCAGTGGGTCGCAGGTTCGAACCCTGCACGGCTCACCACTACGTCAGACCGTGTTGACAGCCGTGCAGGCACCAGGCGCGCGCGCTGGGCGTCCCGGGTCAGACACAAGATCCACGTGTTTCAAAACGTGCATGCCCATGACGGGGCTTCATAGTGTCCGCCCTTTCGCGTAAATGCGCATCTGACAAACCTGACCTCCCCGACCTATGTGAGCCATGAAAATCTACATCCATATTGGCGACGCGCGCACCGGCACGACGACGCTTCAAAGGTTGCTCACACGGAACCGTGCGACCTTGGCGAGCATGGGTGTCGCCTATCCCACGCTGGGAACGATGCAAAACAGCACGGGATCGGGGCAACACAGGCTTGCCTTCTCATTGCTGCCCGAATGGCCGCAATTTGCAATCAAAGGCAAAGCCCCGGCTGACACCGTCTGGCAAGAGTTCACCGACTATTTGGACCAGCTGTCACGGGAGACCCACACTGTCCTGATCTCCAGTGAGGCGTTTCTGAATATCAAGGAAGACGGGCTTTCCTACCTAAAGGACATTCTGTCAGATCACGACGTGGTGCCCATCTGTGTCAAACGAAACGCGGAGGATTGGCGACGGTCCTGGATCGCGCATCAAACCCGGCAGGGGGTCGTGGTCCAAGGCGCCAAGAAGCCTGCACGCGATTTGGCCCAGCCGAAAATCGATCGCTGGAACAAGGTCTTCGATGTCGTTTGCATCCCGTACAGTTCCAACACCTCAAAAGAGATTTTGGCGCTTCTCAGCGTGGATATTGACCTCCTCGACCCCGTGGAGCGCAGCAATGCGCGCCTGACAGAGGCTCAGCTGAACCTCTTGACGCAGTTGAACGGCATTCCGATGGAGGAGGCCCACCGCGGCGCCATGCTGGACGCGATCAAGGCCTCTGAAGCGGCTGACAACCAACGCATCGTCACATTCATTCAGCGCGTCAGATTTGCTGGCAAGAACCGGTCCAAGTTCAACGAGGCCATTCTGGGCCTATGGCAGCCCAACACCGCACAATAGACTATTTCGGTGGGGCGGCGGTATCCATGACACATGAGGCGCAGACGCGTTTGCCCCCGGCCAATTCGCAATCAATCTGAACGGGTAGGTGTTGGTGGAGCCTAGGGGGATCGAACCCCTGACCTCTTGCATGCCATGCAAGCGCTCTCCCAGCTGAGCTAAGGCCCCTAACCACGCGGGTGTTTAGGCAAAGCCATGGGCGGGATCAAGTCAAAAGTCCCGCCGCAGGCGCCCGTCACGTCTTAGTTTTCGGTGTCCTCATCGGACACGTCCGCGATTTCGTCGAGAGAGACGTTATCCTCGTCATCGTCGTCATCGAGCACATCATCGCCCAGATCGACATCGATATCGTCCTCATCATCTTCCAGCACTTCCGCTTCCACGTCCGCGCTCTTCATCTTCTTGGTTTCCGCATCTTCCGCATCGGCGGTGATCGACCGGCTCTTGCCGGTTTCCATGTTCACCACTTCGCCCGTATAGGGGCTGACAATCGGGTTCTTGTTGAGGTCGTAAAACCGCTTACCGGTGGTGGGGCAGAGGCGCTTGACGCCCCATTCTTCCTTGGGCATGGGATATCCCTTTTGAAATCTCTCTAGTCTTGCAGACGATCCGCGCCAACTGCCATAACGCGGGTCAGGTGTCAAAGGCAAATGGGCAAGGATGAAAGGCGCATATGGGGCAACATTTTCTTCCAGGCAACCCCCCGGTGGAATTGATCCTGCGCCGCTCGGCCCGGGCGCGGCGGATTTCACTGCGCGTGTCGTCTCTGGATGGGCGCGTCACGCTCACCCTGCCGCGTCACATTGCTGAGGCGGAGGCGCTGGCGTTCGCCCGTGAAAAGGAAAGCTGGCTGCGCAAACATCTCGCCCGACGCAAAGAGGATGTGGATGTCACCTTCGGGGCCGTTCTCCCGATTGAGGGTCAACCGCGTGAGGTGGTGCAAGGGCAAGGGCGTGCGATCCGGCTTTATGAGGACAGGATCGAAGTGCCGGGCACGCATGAGCGTGTGGGCAAACGGCTTGCGGCGTGGCTGAAACATCTGGCGCGCGACCGGCTTGTGGCCGCCTCCGATGGCTATGCGGCCCAAATCGGCCGCCCCTATAGCCGCATTTCCCTGCGCGACACGCGCTCGCGCTGGGGGTCCTGTTCTGTTGAGGGGCGGCTCATGTATTCGTGGCGTCTCGTCCTCGCCCCGCCGGCCGCGCTCGACTACGTCGCCGCCCATGAGGTCGCGCATCTGCAAGAGATGAACCACTCCCCCGCCTTCTGGTCCATCGTTGCGCGTCTGTGCCCGGACTATGACACCCATCGCCGCTGGCTGCGCACGGACGGCAACGGGCTGCACCGCTACCGTTTCGACAATTGACGCGCGTGGCGTTTGTGATCACAAATACCCCATGTTGATCACCACCAAACCCGAGCCCACGCCCACCTCCGCTCATGAGCGCGTCTATCGCGGGCTGCGCGGGGCGATCATGCATGGCGAATTGCCCCCGGGACAAGCCCTCACCGTGCGCGGGTTGGCGGCCAATTACGACGTGTCCATGACGCCCGCGCGCGAGGCGATCCGCCGCCTGTCTGCCGAAGGCGCGCTCACGGTGTCCAGTTCTGGCCGCGTCACCACGCCCGAGCTTGCCAATGACCGCATAGAAGAGCTCGCCGCCCTGCGCGCCTTGGTTGAAGTTGAGCTTGCCAGCCGCGCGCTGCCCCGCGCCCACATCGCCCTCATCGACCGGCTGCAAGCCATCAACGCCCGCATCGCCGAGACGATCGAACACCATGACAGTGTTGATTACATCCGCCGCAATTTGGAATTTCACCGCACGCTCTATCTTCGCGCCCAAGCGCCGGCGATGCTGGCCATGGCCGAAACCGTGTGGCTGCAAATGGGCCCCAGCATGCGCGCCCTTTACGGTCGCCTCCAACGCACCGAGGCCCCGCATTACCACCGCCTGATCATCTCCGCGCTGAAGGCCGGCGACGAACCGGGCTTGCGCCTGGCAGTGCGCTCGGACGTCACGCAGGGTTTGAAGATGCTTCTGGCGTAGAGTGGCCGAGCGCTAAGATTTCAAGGCTGATGCTGGTTTCGCGAAAATCCGGAATGCGGGACAAAGTGAGAATTCGCTGCAATTTCACGAAGGACCGCTTTCGCGTGGCGGGATTTGAGCTAGAGGGAACACTCGGCAAAACGACCTTCAGTGACTGTTGGCTTCCAGTTGTATCCTGTCAGTTTGCCGCCTGTATTTCATGAAAAGAGAACACGGGAACTGAAACAACACCCGCTGCGGCCATGCCATTTGCCAATGCGGGATCAGACGCCCAAGATCGTGCCCGTTCCATCGTGTCCCATTCAAACCAGACGGTAACCAAGTTACGGTTCATAGGATTGTGCAGTATATAAAACGACGTCTCTCCTACTGAGCGGCGAGTTGGCAAAGCTTGATCGAAAACCTCTTTCCAACGGTCGAAATCGTCAACTTCGTGGGTCACGATCATCCAAGCCTCTTGTGCATGTACGACCGGAGTGGAGAGCAAAGTGATCATGCAAGAGACCCAGAAGACCGCTCGACGCAAAGATCTCTTGATTACATGACTTCCCTTTTTTGATATCTTGTGTTGCATGTCACCGGACCACTGGTTCGCCGCCGAACAAGTCCCAAAATTCGGAACGGGCGTTGCTGCGTGGAAAGTCGGATGTTGGGATGTCGACGCCCAAAAAACGGCACAGCGGCTCCCAGCTATCTATAGGGTTAAAAACCAGCAACTTGTTGGTCGGGATCATTTCCCGAACCTTCATATTATTGGCACGGTAGGCGGAGATCGCGGTTTCACGGTCGAGACCCGCGTCGCCCCCTTGGTGCAGGATTTTATCCAAATCTTCGAACACGGATTGAACAGCAGGCGGCAAAGCGATGTTTTTACGGTTCTGCCAAAAGCGATTGATGGTGTAGTCGTAACTGGCCCACCAATCCTCCTCAGGACGCTCTGTATGAATGATCTTGGCGTCGGGGAATGC
>JBCCDT010000038.1:0-30124 GCA_039030635.1 Pseudomonadota bacterium | reverse complement strand
GCGCATTGGACCGCCTGTGCCGGGGCTTGTCCAGCATGACGCTAGGTTGCGGGCTGTGGGATCAGCGGCGTTTCACCCGCATCCGAGAGCAGCGACACGTCGCGGCCGCGAACCACGGCCATCACGAGGTCACGGCCATAGCCCGCCCCAGCATCCAGGTTGACGCGGTTGCCGCAATGGGTTGGCGCATCGATCGGAGTGTGCCCGTGAATGATCAAGGGGCCGTGGTCACGGGTGTCGTTGAGGAACTCGGCTCTGATCCAGGTCAGATCTTGCGGCTCTTGCGCCGCAAGCGGCACGCCCGGGCGGATCCCGGCATGGACGAACAGCGCGCCTTCGGCGTGATGTGTGAGAGGCAGGGCGCGCAGAAAATCGGCATGGTGCGCCGGGATATGTGAGACTATTTCGGCCCGATCGCGCCCTGTGATCTGGTCCGCGCCATAGGAGGCCAGCGTTTCGCGGCCCCCCATCCGTTCGTTCAGCCAACTGAGACCGCCGGGCGTGGCCGGGTCACCGCCATCGATGAATTCGAGAAACAGCTGATCGTGATTGCCGCAGATCACGGTCCAGTTCCGGCCCGCATCAATGCCTTGGATCAACGTTTCGATCACGCCCGAACTGTCGGGCCCGCGATCCACCAGATCGCCCAGAAAGACGATTGCGGCGTCCTTGCCAAAATGCGCATCGGCCAAGGCAAGGACGCGGTCAAGCTGACCTTTGTATCCGTGGATATCCGGGACCGCGAGGATCACGCCATCACACGTCGAAAGACAGCGGCCGGATCAATTGGAAGAGGCCCGTGGCGTTAAGCTTATCAATCACGGGCGCGGGCACTGGCGCGTCAACATAGAGAAGCGCGATGGCCTCGCCGCCTGCAGCGGCTCGCCCGAGCGTGAAGTTCGCGATGTTGACGCCGTTTTCGCCCATGGTCTGGCCCAGCGTGCCAATTATGCCCGGCTCATCGCGGTTGGTGGTGTAGAGCATGTGGCGGCCGATCTCGGCGTCGATATTGATGCCTTTGATCTGAATAAACCGCGGTTTTCCGTCGGAAAAGACCGTCCCGCCGATGGAGCGTTCGCGTTTGTCCGTGACCACGGTGAGTTTGATATACCCCTCAAAAGCACCCGATTTGTCCTGTTGCGTGGTGGAGATTTTCACGCCCCGTTCCTTGGCCATAAGGGGGGCGGAGACCATGTTGACCTCTGGGTTGGCGGCTTTCATGATCCCGGCCACCGCGGCGCATGTCAGCGCCTCAAGGTTCATGGTGGAGACGACGCCGTCATAGAGGATGTTGATGGCTTTGACCGGTTCCTCCGTCATCTGGCCGATGAAGGCACCAAGATTGCCCGCAAGGCTGATCCAGGGGCCCATGACCTTGGCCTCTTCCGCCGTCACCGAGGGCATGTTGAGCGCGTTGCTGACCGCGCCGGTGAGCAGGTAATCCGACATCTGTTCGGCCACCTGGAGAGCGACGTTTTCCTGCGCTTCCGTGGTGGCGGCGCCCAGATGCGGCGTGCAGACGACATTGGGCAGGTTGAAGAGCGGATTGTCCTTGGCAGGCTCCACCGCGAAGACGTCAAAAGCGGCCCCGGCGATGTGCCCGGATTGCAGCATCTCGGCGAGCGCGTCTTCGTCCACCAGGCCGCCACGGGCGCAGTTCACGATACGCACGCCGGGCTTGGTCTTGCCGAGGTTTTCGCGGCTGAGAATATTCCGGGTTTGATCGGTCAGTGGCACGTGCAGGGTGATGAAATCGGCGCGGGGCAAGAGATCTTCCAGCTCCACCTTTTCGACGCCCATTTTGTCGGCCTTGTCCTGGCTCAGGAACGGGTCATAGGCGAGCACTTTCATTTTGAGAGCCCGCGCGCGGTCACAGACGATGCCGCCGATGTTGCCCGCCCCGATCACGCCCAGGGTTTTACCCGTCAGCTCCACGCCCATGAAGCGGGATTTTTCCCATTTTCCGGCGTGGGTGGAGGCGGAGGCCTCAGGGATTTGGCGGGCGACGGCGAACATCATGGCAATGGCGTGTTCGGCGGTGGTGATCATGTTGCCGAAAGGCGTGTTCATGACGATCACGCCCTTTTTCGAGGCGGCATCTTTGTCAATGTTGTCCGTGCCGATGCCGGCCCGGCCGATGACTTTGAGGTTGTCGGCGGCGGCGAGGATGGTGGGTGTGACCTTAGTGGCGGACCGAATGGCGAGGCCATCATATTGGCCGATCACGTCTGCCAGTTTGTCTTTGTCCTTGCCCAGGTCGGGCATGAAATCCACATCGATGCCGCGATCACGGAAGATCTGCACGGCGGTTTCTGAGAGCTTGTCGGATACGAGTACTTTGGGAGCCATTTTGGCACGTCCTTTCTAAGACCGCTCGTCCGTCCCTGCGGGACAGTCTCGCTTTTGCGGGGTCAAGCGGCTTGAGTCTGTTCGTTGATTTGTGAAGTGAAGGCCCATGCGATCCACGGGATGAGCGCCTCAACATCGGCGGTCTCCACCGTGCCACCGCACCAGATGCGCAGGCCCGGAGGGGCATCGCGGTAGGCGCCCATGTCATAGGCCACGCCCTCAGTATCGAGCTGTTTGACCAGCGCCTTGGCAAAAGCCGCGCCGTCGGTGATCCGGGGATCGTTGAACTTGAGACAGACCGAGGTGTTGGAGCGCGTGACAGGATCGACAGCGAGGTGATCAAGCCAATCGTATTGGTCCACCGCATCGGCCACCACTTTGGCGTTGGCATCGGCGCGGGCCATAAGACCCTTCAGACCGCCCACAGAACGGGCCCAATCGAGGGCCAGCAGGTAATCTTCGACCGCCAGCATGGAGGGGGTGTTGATCGTGGCCCCTTCAAAGATGGCCTCATTCAGTTTGCCGCCTTTGGTGAGGCGGAAGATCTTGGGCAGGGGCCAGGGGGGCGTATAGCTTTCAAGCCGTTCGACGGCGCGGGGCGACAGAATGAGCATGCCGTGGGCGGCTTCCCCGCCCAGCACCTTTTGCCAGCTGAACGTCACCACATCGAGCTTGTCCCACGGCAGATCCTGCGCAAAAGCGGCCGAGGTGGCATCGCAAATGGTCAGCCCTTTGCGGTCTTCCTTGATCCAATCCCCATTCGGGACACGGACGCCGGAGGTGGTGCCGTTCCAGGTGAAAACCACGTCATTATCAGTGTCTACATTGGCTAAATCGACGATTTCGCCGTACTCAGCCGTCTTGACCTCAGCATTAAGACCCAGCTGTTTCACCGCATCCGTGACCCAGCCTGCGCCGAAGCTTTCCCAGGCGAGCATCTCCACCTTGCGTTCGCCGAGGAGCGACCACATGGCCATCTCAACCGCGCCGGTGTCGGAGGCAGGCACGATGCCGATGCGGTAATCGGCGGGCACGCCCAGGATTTCGCGTGTGCCATCTATGGCGGCCTTGAGCTTGGCCTTGCCAATGGTGGCGCGGTGCGAACGGCCCAAGGCGGCATCGCGCAACGCATCAACGGTGAATGTGGGGGGTTTGGCGCAAGGGCCAGAGGAAAAACGCGGGTTCGACGGTACGTCGACAGGTTTAGAGACCGGCCGCGTCGCCGGTGTATCAATAGCCATCAGTGCTACCCTTCCAGATAAGCGCCCCTCGTTGGGGAGGGGTGTCCCACATACGGGACTACGCCTCTCTACATTGAACGGCAAGGGCAACTTGACACTGATACATGTCAAAAAAACGGTTCAGCCGCGCGGAAAAGGACAAAAGTTTCCGATGAAGGACGCCGTTTTCTCAGGCCGGTTGCGGCTGCACCATGTTGGCCTGCATGCGGCGCGTGATGGTGCGCATGATGGCCATCCCGAAACTGGGGTCTTCGAACTGCAACCGCATGAAGCGGGTTTTGTCGAGTTCATAGACCAGCGCATTCTCCACGCATCGCACGGTGGCTGTTCGCGTCGCGCTGTCGGTGAAAAAAGCCATTTCGCCGAAAATTTCGCCTTCATGCAGTTCCACGCCGACGCCTTCGATGGCGACACGTCCTTCGGCCAGAAAGTACAGGCTGTCGACGGCGTCACCTTTTTCGAAAACAATGCTGCCCGCATCAATGGTGCGTTTTTTGCCGTAGGATTTGACAACGGAGAAGTCCGGCTCCTCATCCTCTGTGACTTTCGTCAACGCGTTTCGAAGGGTCAGAACTTGCCAAAACCGAAAGGTGTTGATGGGTAGCAACAGCACCTCCATGAGCACCAAAGGCCAGGTTGCCGTCAGGATGCCGTAAACCAGAAAGAACACGGAGGACGCGATCGCGAGAATGCGCAGCGGGAGCATCGTGTTCACTGCATAGGCCGCGACCGTTAAAAGGGACGCGGCCCATCCAATAGCTTCTATCAAGTGGTATGTTGTGAGCTCGATCATTACAGTCCCCCCTTCAAAATCTGCGGACGGGGGGCTGCGTTTGATGGTTCGGAACCGGGTTTGGCGCAAAGCTTCGCCCGTCCGGCGTCTTCAAGCCAGCGACACATACGTAAGTTTTTGTATTCGATCAACAATTCTGAGCGGCATTTCGAATTTTGATGCTCAGAATTGACAACTCACCCCTTCAAACATCCAATGCGTGTGGTCTGTTCAGGCATTGGCTTGTGGTGCCGCTGAGGCAAGCATGAGACGTCGCGTGATCGTGCGCATGACCGCCATACCAAAGGTCGGGTCCTCGAATTGCAGACGCATGAAACGGGTTTTGTCCAATTCATAGACGACCGTATCCTCAAGACACCGGATTGTCGCGGTGCGGGTGGCGCTGTCTGTGAAAAACGCCATTTCGCCGAAGATCTCACCGTCTGATAGCTCCACGCCAAGGCCTTCGATTTCCACTTTGCCGTGTTCAAGAAAATAGAGGCTATCCACCGCGTCGCCTTTTTCAAAAACAATGCTGCGGGCGTCGAGTTGGCGGCGTTTGCCATAGGCCTTGACCACCGAAAAATCGGGCTCATGACTTTCGGGCACGTATTCCAGCGCGCGGCGCAGGCGGACAATCTGCCAGAGGCGGTAGAGATTGATGGGCAAGAGGACGAGATCCATCACCAAAAGAGGCCAGAGGCCAAGCAGCGCGGCATAGACACCAATGCAGATGTTGGAGGCGACCGCGAAGAGGCGCAACGGCACCATCGTGTTCATCGCGTAGGTCGCAACCGTCAGAGCCGACCCGGCCCAGCCAATCGCCTCAATCACATGAAGAGTGGTGATCTGATCCATCCAAAATGTCCTTTTGGGCAAAGCCCTCGGCGGCGCGGACCACGATTTGACGCAAAAGATGCTGGGTCGGACACGCCGCCGAACGGGTATTATCAAACCTGTCTTGGATAGGCGGAAGGGGTTGATTAATCAAGGTTTTTGAGGACGTGCCAGAGGCGGCTTTTCGATCTTGTTCGATGGGCGTAGTAAGGGCCAAACCTTGAGAGGAACGCAGATTCATGTTGATCGTGACATTGATTGCACAGCCGGGCGGGCTGAGCCTGGCCCAGGTGAATGCGCTGATGGCCCAGTGGCAAGGCGAGGATCTGCGCTGGCTCTCAGAAGGGGAGGCCGCCGAATTTGCCGTGGAGCGCGCGCCGGGTGATCAATGGGACGTCTGGCAAAGCTTGCAGGGCGCGCAGATCGACATGGTGGTGCAACCCAAGGAGGGGCGGCGCAAGGCGATGCTCCTGGCGGATATGGACAGCACCATGATCGGGCAGGAATGCATTGATGAACTGGCCGATGAGGCGGGTGTGGGCGATCACGTCAAGGCCATCACCGCCCGTGCCATGAATGGCGAGCTGGATTTTGAAGAGGCGTTGGTTGAGCGGGTGTCACTGCTCAAGGGTTTGGACAGCGGGATCATTCAAAGGGTCTTTGAAGAGCGGATCACCTTCACGCCGGGAGGCAAGACGCTGATCGCGACGATGAAGGCCCATAGCGGGTATGCCGCGCTCGTTTCTGGCGGGTTCACGAGCTTTACCGAGCGGGTGGCGGACGCGCTTGGATTTGATGAGCATCATGCGAACACGCTGCTTGAAGAGGTCGGACGGTTGAGTGGTGAGGTGGCCCGGCCCATCCTGGGGCGAGAGGCCAAGGTCGAAGCGCTGCACCGGATCAGCCAAGCCCAGGGTGTGACGCCAGATGACGTGATGGCCGTGGGTGACGGGGCCAATGATCTGGGCATGTTGGGTCTGGCGGGCAGCGGTGTTGCGCTCCATGCCAAGCCGGTGGTCGCGGCGGAGTGTGATCTTCGGATCAACCACGGCGATTTGACGGCGCTGCTGTATCTGCAAGGCTATGACCGCGATCAATTTGTTGAATAAGTAGACGATTTTCCCCTGTGGCGCTTTGAGAACGGGCTGTTACATTACGCCACGTCGAATCTGAAAACAGATCACCCAGGGAGAAAACAATGAACAAGATTTTCGGGGCCAGTGTGGCCGCAACCATCAGTTTTGCCTTCGCGGGGGAGGCTTTGGCGACAGAATGGAACGTGTCCCTTTGGGGCAAGCGCCGTGCCTTTACCGAACATGTTGAGAAGCTGGCAGAACTGGTCAGCGAGAAGACAGGTGGCGAGTTCACCCTCAACATCAGCTATGGCGGCCTGTCGAAGAACAAAGAGAACCTCGACGGGATCGAGATTGGCGCGTTTGAGATGGCGCAATTCTGCGCGGGCTATCACCGTGACAAAAACCGCGTGATCACCGTGCTTGAGCTGCCGTTCCTGGGGGTTGCAAACCTCGATGAGGAGATGGCCGTGTCGGCCGCTGTCTATTCCCACCCGGCCGCCGCGGAAGAGATGGCGCAGTGGAATGCAAAACTTCTGATGACGTCGCCCATGCCGCAGTACAACATCGTCGGCACGGGAGAGCCGCGCGATACGCTGTCCGCGATGGAAGGCATGCGGGTCCGTGCGACCGGCGGTCTTGGCAAAGCGTTTGAAGCGGTGGGGGCTGTGCCCACGTCCGTGACCGCGACAGAGGCCTATCAGGCGATGGAATCTGGTGTGGTCGACACCGTGGCCTTTGCCCAGCATGCTCACTTAAGCTTTGGCACGATCAATCAGGCGGAATGGTGGACGGCGAACCTCAACCCCGGGACAGTGAACTGCCCGGTTGTGGTGAATATCGACGCCTATGAGAGCCTTAGCGATGAGCATCGTGACGCGCTTGACAGTTCTGTGTCCGAGGCGCTGGATCACTACCTCGCCAACTACGGTGAGCTGCTTCAGAAATGGGACAGCGTGCTGGAAGAAAAGGGCGTGACCAAGGTGGAACTGGACCAGTCCGAAATTGACGCCTTCCGCGCGAAAGCAGCTGATCCCATCCGTGAGGCCTGGATCGCCGATATGGAAGCTCAGGGCCTGCCGGGTCAGGAGCTTTACGACACGGTGATCAAAGCGCTGGAAGATCACCGCAGCGGAAGCTGATGATTCGAAGATGTAGGCCGGGGTTCACCCCGGCCTATTATTTTGGGGGGCACCATGGCCAGTTCAGCCACTGTTCTGGAAGACAGCAGTCTGCTCAGCCGGCTTGACCGGGCTTTGCTGAAGGTTGAAACCTTCTTTGCGTTTCTCAGCGGTTTGGCCGCGTTTTCCCTCATGTTTCTCGCCGTCTATTCCGTCTCCGGGCGCGAATTCTTTGCCTCGCCAATGCTGGGTTACGTGGACTGGATCGAATTGTTGATGCCGCTTATCGCGATCATGGGCGTGTCCTATGTGCAGCGCAACGGCGTTCATATTCGGATGGACCTGATCATCGGGAAACTGAATGGCCGCGTGTTGTGGGCCATCGAACTCATTTTAATCCTCTTTATCCTGTTGGTGATGCTGGCGCTTGTGTGGGGCAGTTGGTCCCATTTTGATCGCAGCTTTGACATGACCAAACCGCTCTGGAGCCGCGATAGCACGATTGATGTCAGTCTGCCGATCTGGCCTGCAAAACTGATCGTGCCGGTGGCCTTTGCCGTGTTGTGTTTGCGGCTGATCTTGCAAGCGGTGGGATATGGGCGCGCACTCTTTCTCGGGCTGGAACGGCCTGTCGCGGTGCCGCTGCATCAATCCGTGGCGCAACAGGCCGCGGCAGAGGCCGAACAATTGCAAGGGCGCGGGTGATGGACCCTATTACGATCGGTCTTTGGGTCACCGGCGGGATGCTGGCCTTTGTGTTTCTGGGGATGCGCGTGGCCTTTGCCGCAGGGTTGGCCGGGTTTGTTGGGCTTGTCTGGCTGCGCTGGAACGGGTTTGACTATGATCCGGACAGATTCTGGAAGGCGCTGGAAGTCAGCGTGAAGATCGCAGGCCAGGTGCCGCATTCCAAAGTGTCGGCCAACGCGCTGTCGCTGATCCCGACCTTTATCCTGATCGGATATCTTGCCTATTACGCCGGGCTGACCACCGCGTTGTTCGAGGCGGCCAAGCGTTGGATCGCATGGGTGCCGGGCGGTTTGGCCGTCTCCACCGTGTTTGCCACGGCAGGGTTCGCCGCCGTCTCCGGCGCCTCTGTGGCAACGGCGGCGGTGTTTGCGCGGATCGCCATCCCGGAAATGCTCAAGATTGGCTACAACAAGCAATTCGCGGCGGGCGTCGTGGCCGCGGGCGGGACGTTGGCGAGCCTGATCCCACCTTCGGCCATTCTGGTGATCTATGCGATCATCGTGGAACAGGACGTGGGCAAGCTGCTGCTTGCGGGCTTCATCCCCGGCGCGTTCTCGGCCTTTGTCTATGCCGTGCTGATCATTTCCATTGCCGTCATTTTCAAGAATGTGGGGCCGCCGGTGCGGGGCTTTACGTGGAAAGACCGGCTGGTTTCCCTGCCGCCGGCCCTGCCGATCGTGGCGGTGGTCGTGATCATCATCTTCTTTGTCTACAATCCCTTTGGCGACGCGTGGGGCACGCCGACCGAAGGCGGCGCGGTGGGGGCATTTATCGTCTTTTGCATGGCGCTCTACCGGGGGATGCGCCTGCCAGAGCTGAAATCGGCGCTGATCGAGACGGCCAAGCTGACGGTGATGATCTTTACCATCATCTGGGGCGTGTTGATCTATGTGCGTTTCTTGGGCTTTGCCGATCTGCCCGGCGCGTTCTCGGATTGGATCACATCGCTGACCATGTCGCCCTGGCTGATCCTGGTGTGCATCCTGTTGGCCTATGCCGTGCTGGGCATGTTCATGGATGCGATTGGGATGCTGCTTTTGACCCTGCCGGTGGTCTATCCGGCGGTGATGGCGCTCAATGGCGGGGAAAATGTCGCCGCCGCCGACAGCACCTTTGGCATGTCAGGCACGATGTGCGCGATCTGGTTCGGGATATTGGTGGTCAAAATGGCGGAGTTCTGTTTGATCACCCCGCCGATCGGACTCAACTGTTTTGTGGTCGCCGGCGTGCGCGACGATCTCAGCGTTCAGGATGTGTTTAAAGGTGTGACGCCGTTCTTTATCGCAGACGCCATCACCATCGCACTTTTGGTCGCGTTTCCATCGATTGTCTTGTGGTTGCCGAGCCTGGCATCCTAGTGCCAGACCCCGGCTTCATCTTTCCAAAAATACTCCCGCCGGAGGCGTTTGATTTTTAGGCTGTTGGCAAGATCACGATCTCTACCCGACGGTTTTGCGCCTTGCCGTCTTCGGTCAGGTTGGACGCGATCGGCTGATCCTCTCCGCGACCCACGGTCTGAATGCGGTTGAAAGACACGCCGCCCTCTTGCAACACATCCGCCACCGAATTGGCACGACGCTCTGACAGGCCCTGATTATAGGCCGCGCCACCGGAATTGTCGGTGTGGCCCACGACCTGCACGTTGCTATCAGGATACTGTTGCAGGCTTGAGGCCACCGTCAAAAGATCACTGCGCAAAGCGGAGTTCACAACGGCACTGTCCACGGGGAAGAGGATCGCATTGGGCATCGTCACGATCAAGCGGTCGCCCGTATTGGTGATACGGATATCCTGATTTTGCAGCTGCTCGCGCAGTTCCGCTTCTTGTTTGTCCAGGGAATTGCCGACAAGCGCGCCGGTGCCCGCGCCCACAGCGCCCCCAATCACAGCCCCCTTTGCCCTGTCATCGGCGACAAGCGCGCCAAGACCGGCCCCAAGCAAACCGCCGAGAAGCGCGCCTTGTTTGGTGTTTTTGCGGGGATCTGTTCCACCCAGATGGTCGGGGGAGGTGCATGCCGACAGCGCAATCAGCGAAGCGGCGGACAAAACTAGAATAGGGTGACGTGCTCGTGTCATAACTGGCCTCTAATTGGTAACCGCCCGATTTTTCGGGTCTTGGATCGTAATGTAAGCGAGTTGTCGCTGTTTCCCAAGTCAAATCAGGGTGTGCGTCGGCGTGGTTCCGCCTAACACGTTGATATCTCAGGAGGCAATTCGTGGGCGGCCGCTGGCCTCGACAGTGATCTCTGCCTCGATAAACACTTCGCGCGCCTCCGCTTTGGCCATGCGGATGTCGCGGGTGGCGGAAATGGTGATGTCTTCCGCGCCCGCCGCTTGCGCCTCTTGGCGGGCCTCATGGGTCAGATGATCCTCAAGCAGGGTCATGGCGGCATCTGCGTCGACCAGGTCTTCGGGTCCGGTCTCAAGATGCACGCGAAACCGGCCTTCGGACGGGGCGGTGATGGTGCCTGAGCGGCGAAAACTGACGCGGCCCACAACGGCGCCCACAGCGTTGGCGACACCGGCATGAGTGGGGAGGATCATCTCTGTGCCCACACGCGCGCCGACAGCGGGGTAATAGCTGGGCGCAGACGCCCCGAGGCCCACGACGGGCAGGTTCAACCCCGTGTCGATGCGGATCAGGCCGCGATGATTGGAGAGGCCTTTTTGAGTGAGAACATGTTCGGCCAGCGCAGTGGGGGGGAGGCCGAAATCGGTGCTCTCTTCGGCAAAAGCAGTCTCTAACAAGGCCAAAGATGTCTGATGCGTGAGTTGGTCAATGATCATCTGCGCCATTTGATCGGTGGTGGTGGCCAATCTGTCACCACTGCCGGTGCGCTTGCGGGCGATCAGGTCAATGGCCTTGCGGGCGGCGTCATTATCCCAGGCGTCGACACGGCCCAAGGCGTGGCTCGCATCAGACGGGGTGACGCCCGAGACCTGCACCAGACCGCGCGCGACAAGGCGGCGGAGAGCAGAGGTTTCGAGCCGATTTTTGAGGATCTTGGATAGGGGCGCCGGCTGATTGCCTATGCGACCCAGAAGTGCCGCGTCCTTTTCGGAAAGGCCCCCAGCGTCGACGCCGGGCACGGCCCGCACAAAGCGGGTGTCATGTTCGCCGGGCGTGTCGCTTCGGAGCTGCTCATCCAGCATGGCATGGACAATATCGGGCGCCTCAGACGCAATAAGACTGACCGGGATCACGCGGCGGGGCCCGAGGGTAACGCCACCGGTGAGGCCTTCGTCGATCACGTGCACTTCGCTGTCGCCGCCAAGACCGGTGGTGCGCATGGCCACGGCCTCAACCATCGTGCGCCAAGGGCCGACACGGGCACCGGCGGGGTCAATTTTGGGCTTTCCGTCCCGCAATAGAGCCACATCGGTCGTGGTGCCGCCGATGTCGGAGACCAGCGCATGGTCCGCCCCTGTCATCCAACGGGCACCAACGATGCTGGCCGCAGGGCCGCTGAGGATGGTTTCAATCGGGCGTTCACGGGCCTGATCGGCGGAGATGAGCGCCCCATCCCCGCGCACGACCATCATCGGTGCGTCGATGCCGAGATCGCGCAGCTTGCCTTCAGCGCGATTGATCAGGCGGGCGATCATGCCGATGAGGCGAGCATTCAGCACCGCCGTGAGCGCGCGCTTGGGGCCATTGAGCTTGGCCGAAAGATGATGCGACAGGGAAACAGGCCGCCCAGTTTTGTCGCGGATCATCTCAGCCGCGGCGAGTTCATGAGCGGGGTTGCGGGTGGCGAATTGGGCTGCGACGGCAAAGCCTGACACGCCCAAATCAGTGTCTAACCAGGCCGAAAGCGTGTCTAAATCAAGCGATTTGGCCTCTGATCCCGCGTGGTTATGACCGCCAGAGATGACGATGGCCGGGTCCGTGCCCAAGGCCTCACTCAAACCATGGGTGCCGAGGTCTTGTTCCCGAAAGCCGATATAGACGAGGCCCACGCGTTCGCCCTGCCCTTCGACCAAGGCGTTGGTGGCGAGCGTGGTCGACAGAGAGGCCATACCGATGGCTGTGGGTGCGGCGCCGCTGTCGGATAGGACGGCCTCAACCGCCTTGCCGATGCCGATGGCGAGGTCTTCGCGCGTGGTCAGCGACTTGGCGCTGGCAATGACGGTTTTTTCGTCCTCGATGATCACCGCGTCGGTGTAGGTTCCGCCGGTATCAACCCCTAGCAACAGCGCCATTGCCGTCCCTTTCACGCTTGTTTCAGTGGGGTTTAGCGGGAATTGCGCGCGGGTCCAGCCAAATCAGCCACGCAACCGCGCCACGGCCCAGCGCGCGGCGTCCGCCACCGTTGGATCCGGGTCATTCGTCAGGGTTTGGGCCACCGGCGCAAGGCGGGCAGACCCGGAATTGCCGATGGCGTAGAGCACGTTGCGCACAAACCGATCACGCCCGATGCGTTTGATGGGAGAGCCGGAGAATTTCGCGCGAAACGCCGCATCATCGAGCGCGGCCAGATCAGCCAGCGCAGGCGATTTCAGATCGTCGCGAGCGTGGTAACGCACCTCCCGCGCGGTGACGGCAAACTTGTTCCACGGGCAGGCAGCCAGGCAATCATCGCAGCCATAAATGCGGTTGCCGAGCTTGGGGCGGAGGTCATGGTCCACCGGGCCCTTATGCTCAATCGTCAGATAGGAAATGCAGCGCCGCGCGTCGAGCTTATAGGGGGCAGGAAAAGCATCGGTGGGACAGGCATCAAGGCAGGCACGACAATTGCCGCAATGATCGTTTTCAGGTGTATCAGTGTCTAAGTCCAGCGTCGTAAAGACCGATCCGATAAAGAACCAATTGCCCAAATCGCGGCTGACAAGGTTGGTATGTTTGCCTTGCCACCCAAGGCCCGCGGCCTGGCCCAAGGGCTTTTCGGGGACAGGCGCGGTATCGACAAACACCTTCACTTCGCCGCCCGCGCTTTCGATCAGCCAGCGGGCCAGCCGTTTGAGGCGTTTCTTGACCAGATCGTGGTAGTCTTTGTGCCTTGCATAGACCGAGATCGTCGCGACTTCTGGGTCCTCCAGCGTGGCAAGAGGATCGCCGTCCGGTGTGTAGCTTTCGCCCAACATGATGACCGAGCGTGCCTCTGGCCAAAGCGCGGCCGGGTCAGAGCGCCAATGGCTGCGCTCAGCGAGCCAGGACATCTGTCCGTGATAGTCCTTGTCGAGAAAATTCTGCAACCGTTCCGGCACCTGTGGCACGTCCCAAGGGCGGCAGATGCGGGTGAGGTCAAACCCTTCGTCAAACGCGCGTGTTTTCAGCTCAGAAGTCGAGATCAGCATAATGCGCAGGCGGCGGGAAACCGGAGACCTGATCGGCAAGGATGGCGCGGAAGGCCGGGCGCGATTTGATCTTGGCGTACCAGTCCTTCACCACCTCAGAGCGGTTCCAATCGACGTCACTGATGTAGTCCAAGCTGCTCAGGTGCGCGGCGGCGGCGAAATCGGCCATGCTCATGGCGTCGCCGGCCAGCCAGCGGCGCCGATCCAGCAACCAGGCCATGTAATCGAGGTGAAACTTGATGGCTTTTGCGCCCGCCTTGACGTTGCCACTGTCGGGAAAGCCCTGCTTCATGACCTTTTTGTTCACACGTTCATAGAGCAGTTTCGAGGTGACCTCAGCGTGAAATTTATCATCAAACCACGCCACAAGGCGGCGCACCTCATAGCGGGCATCGGCGCTTTTGGGCATAAGCGGGGGTTCGGGAAAACGTTCTTCGATATATTCACAGATTGGCGTGCTTTCCGACATCACGCGATCTTCAAACCGCAGGACCGGCACCTTGCCGGCGGGGTTGCGGCGCAGAAACTCTGGCTGCGCCTCCCAATAGCGTTCTTCGATCAGTTCGACCTCAATGCGCTTTTCCGCGAGCACAAGGCGCACCTTGCGGCAATAGGGGGAAAGGGGAACATGATACAATTTGGCCATTGAGGGGCAACTTTCACGGGTAATACTGCATATTTGATGCCCCGATTGGGGCGCGGGTTCAATCCTCGAAACACTCTGCGCGTCCATCACGGCGGATCGTGGCCGCCCCGTCACGGATCGATGCGGCCCGTTTTCGAAGGTTCGCCGTGGGGCGCGAGGCGGAACGGTCTTTGGGGTTGGGTAGGACGGCGGCGAGTTGCGCGGCCTGTTGCGCGGTCAGGTCTTCGGGTCCGACGCCGAAATAGTGGTGGGCGGCGGCCTCAACCCCGAACACACCCTCATCAAATTCAGCAATGTTCATGTAGACCTCGACAATGCGCTGCTTGGACCAAATCACCTCAACCACCGGGGTGATGAGCGCCTCAAGCGCCTTTCGCGCCCAGCTGCGCCCGTGCCAGAGATAGACGTTTTTGACCGTTTGTTGAGAAATGGTCGAGGCGCCGCGATTGCCGCCCGCTTCAATCGCGTTGCGGATCGCGGCCATGTCAAAGCCCCAGTGTTCGCAGAAATTGGCATCTTCGGCGGCGACGACGGCGCGGGCCATGACGGGTGCGATCTCTTCGTAAGAGACCCAGACATAATCAATTTCACCCAGGCGTTTGGCCTCTTGGCGCATGTAATAGGTCTTGGGCGGGGTCATGACGGAATGGGCCGTGATGATCAGGACCGCGATGACGATGGCCAGAATGGTGAGCCGGAATGTCCATCTTAACACCCAGCGGACAGGCCCGCGACGGGCGGTGCGCCGGGATTTCCCGCGGGCGGGTTTCTTTTTGGCTGCGGGTTTCTTGGCCATGTAATTTGGCTAGCCCCCAGCGCCGCATCTGGCAAGAGGGGGAAACGTGATCAGGCCAAGGATGTGTCGTGCGTTAGGGTGAACAGGACCAGACGAGAACCTGACATCCATAGTCGTAATTGTTGCAGTAAGACATCGCCACGTTCTGTGCCGCGCTGCGGCTTGGGCCCAGGCCCCATCCGAACCCGCCATTCGCACCGACAGCGGCCGCCCCGCATTGGTTGGCAAAGGTTTTCACCTCAGAACAGTTATAGCCGCACCCGTCTTGGGCGGCGTTGTAGGCATCGCTTTCTGAGAAATAGCTGTAGGAATATCCGTAAGCCCCGGTATTTGGATTAAACGCAACCGCACCCCAACAGTAATTTGCGCCACACTGTCCGGCACTGACAGGCGCGGCAAAGGTTGTGGCAACCGCAAGCGCGGCCAGCAGGTTTGTTTTTTTCATTGTGATTCTCCCCAAGTTCCAAGCGAAGTATCCCCTATTCGCCGCGCATCTCAAAACACCGTCTTTGTCAGGCAAACACCTTTTCAACGCCCGCCGCGCTTTGCGCTTTAGAGACGTCACGCACAAAGCGATAGAACAACACTGCACACATTAGCGAGACAGGCCCATTGCACAGGTCGGCGATGGTGCTCGCGCGGTATCCCTCCAACGTGTAGGTCGAATAGAAGTTTTGTGAGAGGATCCCCAAGGCCGATAGCGTCAGCCACAAGACCCACCAGACTTTGAGAAACCTAGGGGCGGACGCATCTGGATCCATGTCAGACCGGGTGGATGTGTTCCAGGTCTGTCGCGCAGAGACGTAGGGCTTCCAGAAATTCAGGATCGGTATGGCATGGAATCCAATAGCCCAGCCCGGGCCGATCCGTTTGGGATAAGAATACATCGCGGCCGCATTGGTAGTGGCGCGGTAGATCCAGACCGCGTTGATCACGTAGGCCACAACGATGACCAGCAGATAGGCCAGAAGGACGAAGGTGTGCAGATCGTTCATCTGATCTGCGAAAAAGATCAGGTCCTCCTCAGATGCAAAGGAGGTTTGGTTGCCGGCCAATTCAGTGAGATCGATAAGGTACAGAATGGAAGCCATAAAGTACGCGACTTCCATGACAATCACAGCGCCCGTTGCCCTGAGGGCCCATGTCATGCGAGTTTCAATTGGTTTCATGACATTTCAATCTTGTTGCACAAGGGAGCCTGGAGTGGCGTGATCTATTGGATCACACAGCACCGTATTCGCCAACTTTTTTGAGAGGTGCGTGCAAGATCGCGGACGGTGTGGGCGATGGGGCGTGACCTTTGGATATCTCTTGCCGGATAATCGCAGGCGCGGGGGAAAAGCCATCTTTGCGACCGCCTCTTTTCGGGTATAGCATCCCACAAAACCCGCTTAGAACGGATACAGGCCACCTATGCCCCTTCTCCACATCATCATCATCGCGGTGATACAGGGGCTGACCGAGTTCCTGCCAATATCCTCATCCGGCCACCTGATCCTGTTGCCGAAGCTGACCGGGCTGGAGGATAAAGGTTATGCGCTCGATGTGGCGGTGCATGTGGGATCGCTGGCCGCGGTGGTTCTGTATTTCTGGAAAGACATGAAGCTGGCCTTTGGGGGGGTGCCGCGGCTGTTGATCGGGCGGGCGGACACCGAAGGCGCGCGGCTGGCGCTGCTTTTGCTCATCACGTCGATCCCGGTGATTGCGCTGGGTGTCTTGCTCAAGGTGACGGGGCTGTATCAGGATCTGCGATCTGTCGCGGTGATCGGTTGGGCCATGCTGATTTTCGGGATCGTGCTCTATTGGGCGGATCAGTTTGGCGAGACGCGCAAGGACCAATCCGATTTTGGGCTCACAGATGCGATGGTGGTGGGGGTGTGGCAGGCGATCGCGCTCATCCCCGGCACGTCGCGGTCGGGCATCACCATCACCGGCGCGCGGTTTCTGGGCTACAACCGACATGATGCGGCAAAGCTGTCGATGCTGATGTCGGTGCCCACGATCATTGCCAGTGGCGCGCTGGTGGCAGGGGAGGCGTTTTACAAAGCTGACCGGCAGGTTTTGATCGAAGGAGGTATCGCGGCGGTGATCGCGTTTGTTGCCGCCCTTCTGGCGCTGGGGATCATGATGCGGCTTTTGCGGTCGGTGAGCTTTACGCCTTATGTGATCTATCGCGTGGTTCTTGGCGTCGTGTTGCTCTTCATTGCGTATACCTGAGCCCGTGGTTGGATCGGGATTTAGGTATTTTTGACAAGAAAGAAGCCAAGGCGGGATCTGCTATCGCAAGTAGCTGTGCAGAATGTCGAGGATGGGCGTGGGCGTGATGCCAAGCGTCTCAAGCGTTTGCGCACCGGGGCTGACCACGTTGTCGGATTTCAGGCTTTTGACCTGATCTTGGGTGATCTGCGCGGGCAGAAGACCGGCGGTAAGGGTTTGGCCCAGCTCCATACCAACGCCCATCAGATGCGCGATCGGAAAGGGGATGTTGACGATCAGGCGCTTGCGGCCCAACACGTTGAGCATAAGCTCCATAAGGTCGTGAAAGCTTTTGGCTTCGGGCCCGCCCAATTCATAGAGGCCGGGGGCGGCCTCACCGATCACCGCGCGCTCTGCGGCCTCGGCGACGTTATCCACATAGACCGGTTGGAACTTGGTCGCGGCACCCACGACCGGGAGAACCGGGTTGAAGCGCGACATGGCGGCAAAGCGATTGAAGAACTGATCCTCGGGGCCAAAGATCACGGACGGGCGCAGGATCACCGCCTTGGGAAAAGACGACAGGATTGCCGCCTCACCCTGACCTTTGCTTTGCCCGTAAAGCGTGGCCGCGTTGGGATCAGCGCCGATGGCCGACAGATGTACAAGACGCGGGATCGCAAGCTCGGCCGCGATGCGGGCGATGCGGCCCGCGCCCTGATTTTGAATGGCCTGAAACCCATTGTCGCCGGCCTTGTCAAACGTCCCCACGCAATTGACCACGGCCTCAGCCCCATCCATTGCGGCGCGCACTGTGTCGTCGTCATTGATGTTGCAGGCCACGGGCACGATCCCAGCTGTGCCCTTGAGCGGCGATGCATCCGGTTTGCGCGAGGCGATGCGCACCTCCCAGCCTAGGGCGGTCAGCCTGCGGGCGATATAGCTGCCCACGAAACCTGAGCCGCCAAAGAGGGTTGCGATCTGCGCCATGAGAGCACGCTCCAGTTTGTGAAATGCTGTCCCTGCTAGATAGGCGGCGCGACCTATCCGGCAAGCAGGCGCGGATCATCCCGTGCTGCGCGCTATTCCAAGTTGACAGCCCCGAGGGCCAGAGATAAACGCCTTCCTCACGACACCGGCCCAGGTGGCGGAATTGGTAGACGCGCTAGCTTCAGGTGCTAGTGTCCGTATGGACGTGGAGGTTCGAGTCCTCTCCTGGGCACCACTTTTAGTTGGCCTACCGCGCGGAGCGCTACTTGAGGCCAGATTTGGTTCGAGGTTTCTCCTCTCACCCGCACCATCCTTTATCTCACGGCGCTGCGTGACCTGTGGGTTTGACCCGAGGCTTCTTCCAGAAGAGCAGGTCAGTCAATCTTGTGGGTGCGCCGCGTTCCAGAGGATTTTGGCGCGGCCACCTGTTTTGCAATAGGCCAGTATAGGTTTCGGTGCTGCGTCTATCAGGGCTTTGAACGCGGCATGGTCTTGGTCGGTGATCTGGTTGGGAACGACAGGCAAGTGATATGCTTTGAGGCCAAGAGCCTCGGCACGTTTTGCGATCTCAGCGAAGGGTGTTTGGTCTTCGTCTTCTTGGTCCGGGCGATGACAGAAGATCGATTGAAAGCCTTCTGCTTTGAGCCGTTCCAGCTCTTCTACCTCGATCTGAGGGCTGACCGCGAAGTCCAAATCCAAAAAATCTGCAGGCATAGTCCTCTCCTAATCTGTCTGTTTGTGAGGCGTTGCTGGATCCAAACCGATGAACCCGCCGCCGAGAGCAGATGTATAGGGGGTGAAATCAGTTGGCATGGGGGGCCGCCCGTTATCATATTCAAAATACTGAATTTATAGACCACACCCCAGGTCCAAAAGCAATCACAAATGCGCATCGCGCTTGTGTCGTGCCGCAAAACCAATCATATTCATAAAATAGAATTTATAGGAGTTCGCTATGCGTGTCACACGGCGCAGATTCATGCAGCAGGCCGCCGCCTTGCATCTGGCGGCAGGCATCCCGACCCTAGCGACCGCGGCCGTTGAACTTGGATCTGCAACATTGACCACGGTCAGTGACGGGTCCCTTACCTTGCCTGCCAGTTTCATTTTTGAGGGGATGACCGGAGAAGAGTTGGCACCTATTCTCAGTGAGTTTGGCCTTTCTAAAGACCGGCTGACACCTGAATGCAATCTGGCGCTGTACCGCGATGGCACCAACACAGTGCTTTTCGATGTGGGTTCTGGCCCGGATTTCATGCCCAGTGCCGGTGGGATCGTGGACAGTCTTGCCACACTTGGCCTTGCGCCAGAAGACGTCACCCATGTCGTTTTCACCCATGCACATCCCGATCACATCTGGGGCCTTCTTGATGAGTTCGATGAACCGCTCTTTTACGAGGCGACATACATGATGGGGCGCGCCGAATGGGAATATTGGTGGAACCCGAACACGGTGAATACCATCGGCGAGGCGCGTGCGGCTTTTGCCGTGGGGGCCAAACGTCGGATGGAGGTCATCGCAGATACGGTCGTGCTGTTCGAGGATGGGCAGGAGATCTTGCCAGGCATCGCTGCGCTGTCCACGCCGGGGCATACGCCCGGCCATATGGGGTTTGAAGTGCGGCAAGGGACTGAGGCGGCGCTGATCGTGGGTGACGCCATCGGCAACCATCACGTGGCGTTTCGAAAACCGAACTGGGATAGTGGGGCAGATCAGGATGCCACGGTGGCCGTTGCCACGCGCAACATGCTGTTTGACCGGCTGACCTCAGAACAGATGATGATGGTGGGGTTCCACTTGCCTGGCGGCGGCATTGGCCGTGCGGACACAGATGGCGATGCCTTTCGATTTGTAGGAGTTTGATCATGCGTTGGATTTTTATGTTGCTCACCATGTCGATGGCGGCTGTGGCATCCGAGGACATTGCGGACCAGTACCCGGGTTCACCGCTCTATTCCAAGCCGGTTGAGGTCATTCCCCATGTCTGGTCGGCCATCGGGGCCACAGCGCCACCGACCTATGAAAACACTGGCCACAACAACAACCTGAGCTTCATCGTAACCGGGGATGGCGTGGTCGTGATCAATGGTGGTGCAGCCTACATTCTGGCCGAAGCCCTGCACGCGGAAATCAAGAACATCACGGATCAGCCGGTGAAACTGGTGATCGATGAAAACGGTCAGGGGCACGCGATGCTCGGTAATTCTTATTGGGCTGAACAGGGCGTTCCAATCCTGGCCCATGTGGATGCCGCCCATGAGATCGAAGAGCGCGGCAACCGGATCCTTGAGGGCATGAAACGCTACAATCGCGACAAGGCTGAAGGCACGTTCGTGGCCCCGCCGACAGAGACGTTTGAAGACCGCCATGTGATCGAAATGGGCGATTTTCGCATCGAGGTGCTGCATCTGGGACCAGCACATGGGCCGGGTGACACGCAGGTATGGTTGCCCGACCAAAGCTTGGTCATTGCCGGTGACATGGCCTTTCATGAACGCATGCTGCCGATTTTTGAGGACACCATCGTCTATGACTGGATCGAGACCTGGGAAACAGAGTTTGAGGCGTTGAACGCGACCTATGTCATTCCCGGTCACGGGCATCCCACGAACATGGCTCAGGTGCGGCGCTACACGCGGGACTATCTGGTTTACCTGCGTGAAAAGATCGGGGAGCATCTGGATCAGGGCGGCGATCTGGCAGAGGCATACTATGTCGATCAAAGCCCCTATGCGCATCTTGATACGTTCGAGGAACTGGCCACGCGCAATGCCGGTCGCGTGTATGAGCAGATGGAGTTCGAGTGAACAGGCAGGCCGACCATTTCGCGGACTACTTTGGCGAAGGGCAGTCCATGACGGTGCCCGACGGCACCTGCATTTTTCGACCCGGCGATGACACCAGTGCCTTTCTCATTGTCAAAAGTGGAACGGTCCGCGTGGAACAGACCAACAATGCAGGTCGTACGGTGGTTCTTTATCGCGTGGAGGCGGGTGACAGCTGTGTTTTGACAACGGCCTGTCTGTTGGCTGGCAAGCCTTATTCCGGTTACGGCTACGCCGAAGGGCAGATGACAGGCGTGGCGATTTCCTCTGATCGTTTCCGCAGGCTGCTGAGCCGTGACACCCGCTTTCAAGAGCTGGTTTTCCAAGGCTTTGCGGCACGGGTGGGCGAGTTGACCGATGTGATCGACGATCTTTTGGAACACCGAACCGACCTGCGGCTGGCGCGGTGGTTGGGCACGCGCCCCATGCCCGAGCTGCGGATGACGCAGCAAGAGGTCGCGCAAGAGCTGGGCACCGCCCGGGAGGTGGTGTCCCGCACGCTGAAGGCCTTTGAAACGCGAGGTTGGATCAAGCTTGGTCGCGGATCGCTTTCAATTTTGGATGCTGCAGCGCTCAAGAGACATGGGGAGAGTGAGGCTATGTGACTGAGTCACTGATGATGGGCGGCAAAGATGGTTTTTGGTCCCATCAACAGATTGGAGACATGGAACATGACACGCAACGTAGGACAGATTGATCGCGTCGCTCGTTTGATTTTGGGCGCTTTGCTGATCGTACTCGCCGCCACTGGAATGATTGGCGTTTGGGGGTATCTGGGCGTTATCTTTGTGGGCACGGCCTTTATCAGCTTTTGCCCGATCTATCGCATTGTTGGGCTGAAGACGTGCCAAGACTGCTGAGCATTTGTACAAGACCTCTGGCCATCGTCGCGACAGTGGCCAGTTTCCTTTTGGTCTCTGCCGGGGCTTTATGGGCGGAGGCACCCACGCTATCGGCCCCTGAGGCTGAGGAGCGTCTGGCGACGGAAAGCTTCGTTTTGCTCGACATTCGAACGCCGGAGGAATGGTCCGAAAGTGGCGTCGCGGAGGGCGCTTGGCCGGTCTCAATGCATACTGAGGATTTCCCGCAGCGTTTGCAGGCGATCTTGCAGCACTACCGTCCGGACCAGATCGGTCTGATTTGCGCGACTGGCAGCCGCTCTGGCTATGTGGCGCGTGTGCTAGAGCAGAACGGTCTCACGGGCGTGGCTGACATTTCAGAAGGCATGTTTGGCAACTCATCAGGAGACGGCTGGATCGCGCGAGGATTGTCAGTCGTGTCGGCAGAAGAGGCTCTGGCCCGTTACGAAAATGCGCAGGCCTCCTGGTCGCAGTGACGGGGGGTTTACTGTGCGGCGATGGGCAGGCGGGCCAGCTTACACTGCGTCCACAGCTTTTCCAGGGCGCCGACGAGGTGATCCATATCTGCCTGACTGTGAACCGGCGACGGCGTTATCCGAAGCCGTTCCGTGCCTTTGGGCACCGTCGGATAATTGATCGGTTGGATGTAAATCCCGTACTCGGTCAACAGCGTGTCGGAAATGAATTTACACTTCACGGGATCCCCCACCATGACGGGGATGATGTGGCTGGGGTTTGGAATACGCGGCAGGCCAATCGCGTCAAACCGGGCGCGCAACTCTGTCACGCGCGCCTGTTGGGCAAGGCGTTCATGTGCGCTGTTTTTCAGATGCCGAATGGACGCCGCGGCACCTGCAGCGACGCAAGGCGGCAACGCCGTGGTGAAAATGAACCCGCTAGAGAAGGATCGCACGAAATCGCACAGCTCGGCCGAGGCGGCGATGTAGCCACCGACCACACCGAACGCCTTGCCAAGCGTGCCTTCGATGACAGTGATGCGATCCATGAGCCCTTCACGCTCCGCGACGCCGCCACCGCGTGGCCCGTAGAGCCCGACGGCATGAACCTCATCAAGATAGGTCATCGCGTTGTAACGATCGGCCAGATCGCAAATCTCTTTGATCGGGGCAATGTCACCATCCATGGAGAAGACACTTTCGAACGCGATCAGCTTGGGACGGTCCAGTGGAAGCGCCGCCAGTTTGGTTTCCAGATCTGTGAGGTCGTTGTGTTTCCAGATGTGTTTTTCTGCGCGCGAATGCCGGATCCCTTCGATCATTGAGGCATGGTTGAGCGCATCTGACAGGACCACGCAATCGGGGATTTTCGAGGCCAGCGTGCCCAGCGCGGCCCAATTGGACACGTAGCCGGAGGTGAACAGAAGCGCGGCCTCCTTTCCATGCAAATCCGCAAGTTCCGCCTCTAGGAGGACATGGTCATGGGTCGTGCCAGAGATGTTGCGCGTCCCACCTGCGCCTGCGCCGGTTCGGTCGAGCGCCTCATGCATCGCGGCCAAGACCTTGGGGTGCTGACCCATGCCCAGATAGTCATTCGAACACCAGATCGTCACCTGCGATGGGCCATTGTGGCACTTGGCCTTGGGAAACGCGCCTTGTTGCCGCTCCAACTCGGCAAAGTCGCGGTAATTGCCCTCTGCCTTGAGATCGGTAAGCGCTGATTTGAAGAAGTTCTGATAGTTCATCAGCCGTCCACCGCCTCATCGACAATCTCGGACAGGAGTGTCTCAACCTTATCCATCGGCCCGTCAGGATAGGTGCGGTGACCCACAATCACCCCGTCATCCGTTTCCGCAACGAAGACGCCGTAAGGGCAGTGCGCAATGTTCATGGGATCGGCCTCCATCACCTGTCGCGATACGACGGCAGAGCAAAAGATAAAGATATCGGCCGCTTTGAAGATCATCTTTTCGCTTCCGACGTCCCCACCGGTACGGTTGAGCATCTCACCCACATGACTGACGAAATCAATGACCAAGCCGCGATCCAAAATGGCGCTTTCGACCGCGAAGGTGGCATCCTCAAAACTGCCGTCAAAGCCACGCGTGACCACCTCATCCGCATGGGCGAAGGTGGAGAAGAGCAGGGGTGCGGCAGTTGTGATTGCAAAACGCATGGGGCCGGGCCTCTGATTTGGGGCACCCCGGCGAAACGTCCGCCGGGGCCGTTTTCATGGCGTCTGATCAGCCAAACATGTCCGTGGTGATACCGGTGTACCACCCCTCAGATTCCTCATACGTGGCTTTGCGGATGTCCGCGCTTTCGCCTGTCTGAGAAATGAAGCCGTCCACTTTGGCGATCTTCTCGTCAGTGGCTTCATAGGTCGCGCCGACCTTCACGCCGTCATTGGTTTCAATGAGCGACCAGCAGGTGTTGGAGAACTTCGCCGGGAAAACCTTGGACCCGGTCAGAGCCCCGCGCACCGCGTTGGCACAAACCTTGGCTTGGCTGTTGGCCGAGAAGCCGGACTTTGGCATGTCACCTTGTTGGCTGGCATCGCCCAGAACATAGATATCCGGGTCCGCCTTGGTGGACATGTCGGCGGCGTTGACCGGGGCCCAGTTGCCATCGGTCACACCAGCAAGATCCGCAATGCGGCCCGCTTTCATCGCCGGGATGACATTGCAGACATCGACATTGGTCACTTCGCCATCGATCGTGACAGTCATCGCCGCAGGATCGACAGACACTTCACCGCCGCCAAAGTCTTCGCCGACCCAATCGACCATACCGGCATAGTGATTGTTCCAGCCTTCCTGGAAGAGCGCCATTTTCGAGAACTTTGGCTTGGGATCGGCCACGAGGATTTTCGCGGTTGGATTGTTCAGCTTCAGCCAGTGCGCCACCATCGACACCCGCTCATAAGGTCCGGGGGGGCAACGGTAGGGGTTAGGCGGGGCCACCATGGCAAATGTGCCGCCTTCGGGCATGGCTTGCAGCTGCGCGCGCAAAAGCTCTGATTGGGACCCTGCCTTGTAGGCATGGGGCATGGCATTTTGGGCACTCATGTCCCAGCCCTCAACGGCGCCTTCGACGAAATCAATGCCAGGCGAGAGGATCAGCTTGTCATAGGCCACGGAGCCGCCCCCGGCGAGGGCCACGGTCTTGGCATCACGATCCACGCCGACGGCCCAGTCATGCACCACATTGACACCGTTTGCGGCCAGACCGCCATAGGTGTGCCCGATGTCGTCAATCTCTTTGAAGCCACCCAGGTAAAGGTTTGAGAAGAAGCACGTGTAGTAGGTGCGCGTCGGCTCAATGAGCGTCACATCGACCTCACCCTTGCTGTCCTTGGCGATGTAACGGGCGGCTGTTGCCCCTCCTGCCCCGCCGCCGACAACGACCACCCTCGGCCGTCCTTGGGCCATGACCATCGGTGCTGCGAGGGACCCCGCGACAGCGGCTGTCGTGCTTATGAAAGCGCGTCTGTTAAGTTTCATCATTCTGTCTCCCATTGATGATTTTTATTCTTCTTCCAGCTGGCCGAAATACGCGGCCAGCGCGGCGATCTCCTCATCGCCCAAACGCCCGGCAACCATCTGCATCACCGGGTGATTTCTTGTTTTCTGTTTGTAGGCATGCATGGCGATCACGAAGTCCTCATCGGGCCAAAGCACGATGGAGGGGATCCCGGTATCGCCACCCGATACCTGATGGCATGTTGTGCATTCCCCGCTGAGGTATTCGCCGTATTCCGGATCCCCCACCAAGGCCAGAATGGCGGGATCAAGATCGTGATCGGTCGCCTGTTTTGTGGGATCGGCTTCGGGGATGTCAGCGGGATTGTCCGAGAACACGCGCAAATATGCGATCAGGTGATCGCGTTCGGTCTTGTCCGTGATGCCCGGAAAGCTCATCCGTGTGCCGCTGGTCATGGACCGCGGATCGGCCAGAAAGGCATCAAGCGTATCTGCATGCCATTCCAATCCCCCACTTCCCGCGCGTTGGAATGCTTCGGAATAGCGGAAATCCTCATGGCTTGCGGCGATACGCCCGAAAAGGCCGTTCAGATGCGGGCCAATTCGGTGTTCGGCGCCTTGGCCAACCTCATGACACCCGCTGCACTGCTGAAACGCCGTTTCGCCTGCCGAAAGTTGTGTCTCATCCGACTTGTCTGCGGCAGACACCGCAGCTTGGGCGACAACGAGGTCAGACGTGTCTGGCGTCACGGTCTCGGCCGCCTCCTCATGGATCGAGAAAGGTCCTCAGGTACGCGATTATCGCTTCCTGATCTCCTTCCTTCTTGAGGCCGCTGAAGGCCATTTTCGTCCCTTTCATCGTGCCCTTCGGGTCGGCCAGGAAGGCGATCAAAGACGCCTCATCCCATGTGCGACCCTCTTCGAGCGCAGCCTGAAACGCCTTTGAATAGGCAAAGCCATCAACAGATCCGATCGGGCGATCCAGAACCGCGTTCAGCTGTGGGCCAGACTTGTTCTTGGCCCCTTCACCCACGGCGTGGCAGGCGGCACATTTTTTGAAAACCTTCTCGCCTCTTTCGATCAAGAGAGAGGCTTCATCCACCTCTTCGGCGGGCTCCGGTTCTGATGCGGGCTCTGGTTCAGGCTGCGCAACGGGTTCGGGAACGAAGGCCGGGCCATCGGCGGAGAAGGATGGCAAACCGTCAACCGAGGCTTGGTTCATGATCGATTCACTGCCGCCCTCTGGCGGGGTTTCCACCAAGAAGACCGAGCGCATTGTGACCTGAACCTCGGGCTTGCAATTGGCCATGCAAGGTTCGGTGCGCCATTGCGAATACTCAAGATCCGGTCGGTCGTCGATGACAAACCCTTGGGCATTGTACATCTCAACCTCAGCGAAATTCTCGTGCGAGAGTTCGAACTCGTCGTCCACCATATCGTTGGAATAGAGGATATAGGCGACGATGGCGTAGGTCTCATCAGGTGTCAGAGTGCCCGCTTCACCAAAGGGCATGGAGCGGTTGATGTAATCCCACGCGGTTGACAGGTGGGGCCAGTAAGAGCCCACGGTTTTCACCGGATCCTCATCACCCAGCGTGTCAAAGCCGCCCGCCAGAACAGGCCAGTTGTCCACGCCCTCGGCGAAGTCGCCGTGACAGGCCGCGCATTTCTCGGCAAAGACCTCTTCACCCCAATACACGTCGCCCCGGCCTTCGGGCAGCCCACGACCATCCGGCAAGACATCAACGTCCCAGGCGGCGATCTCTTCTTCATGGGCTGTGCGGCCCAGACCATAGGTGTCGGCCGGTTGCGGCGCAGGCGCGGTTAGGTTGGCGCCCCCGGCAACGCGCGCTTCCGCCAGGGCCTGCACTTCGGCAATCTTGGCCTCCAGCTCTGCCGCGCGGTCGGCTTCTACGCGCGCCTTGTCGCCTGCGGCCGTGACCTGTTCCTGAACCTGAGTGACCCGGCCTTCGAGCGTTTTTATCCGGCCTTGCCCATAGTCACGGTTCGCCACAAACAGCGCGAGCGCAAGCATGGCCGCGGTGCCACCAAAGGCCGGCAGGAAAATGTGTTTAAGAGACTTCGACATTTTCAGCGACACCTTCCGCGCTCACGTACCAGGTCTGGATACAGTTGTTGTGGTAGACGGCGTTTTCGCCGCGCTGCTCTCTGAGCTGTTGTTTGGTGGGTTGGACGTATCCCGTTTCATCCATCGCCCGCGCTTGCAGCAGCATTGGTTTTCCGTCCCAATTCATGTCGAGGTAGAAGCGTGTCAGCGCCTTGCTGTCGCCTTGCTTGCCCAGCCGCGCGGTCTCCCACGTGATGCCGCCATCTTTGGACACGTCCACGCGCGTGATCTGACCATGGCCAGACCAGGCCAGACCCGACACCACCAGCGGACCCGGTCCGTGTTTGATCGGCATCTGCGGGCTGGGTGAGGTGATGACCGATTTGGCATCCATCACCCAAGTCCATTTTCGTGCGGTCCCGTCTTCATAGACGTCAGTATATTTCGAGGTCTCTTCGCGGCTTTCGACCGCGCGGTCGACGACTTCGATCCGGCGGAGCCACTTGACCCACATGTTGCCTTCCCAGCCGGGCACGACCAGGCGCACGGGATAGCCATGCTCCATGCGCAGCGCCTCTCCATTGGCTTTGAACGCAACGAGCACATCGTCGAGCGCCTTTTCCATCGGGATGGAGCGGCCATTCGAGGACGCATCCGCCCCTTCGACATAGACCCATTTGTCAGCTGAGATATCGGCGCCGGCCTCTTTGAGAAGCGTCCGCAAGGGCACGCCGGTGTATTCCATATTGTGGATCATGCCGTGGGTGAACTGCACGCCGTTGAGCTGCGCGCCCGCCCATTCCATGCCAGTGTTGGCCGCACATTCGCAGAAATAGACGTGGTTTTCGCGCGGGAAGCGTTCGATATCGTCGTAGGTGAACACCAGCGGACGATCGACAAGACCGTTGATCATCAGCCGCCAGTCTTCCTTGCGCATGTCAATCGCGCCGGAATGGTGCCGCTCAAACGCGCAGCCCTGCGGTGTTATCGTGCCATCCAGCGCATGGATCGGCGTGAAGTTGATCGAAGAAATAGGCGAGGCTGTCAGCCACTCCACGTTCCGCCGGACCACGTGGGCCTCATACTCAATCGGCATGCCATAGGGTGTCTCATCCACACCTGCACCGGTGTAGGAGGCCCAATCTTGTAATTCCGTGATCAAAGGGTCGGGACCATCCGCTGCAGTGGCTGCGCCCGCGACGGAGCCTGCTGCCATCGCGGCACTGCCTCTCAGAAAGGCGCGTCGGGAATGTTTGAAACTCTCACTCATCTCTCATGTCCATTCACACGCCGACCACATCGACGCTGTTGTTATCGTTGACTGTGACGGTGCCCAGTTTGGCGATGTGGTTTTCCACCACGTCCCAAATCTGCGGGCCTTCCGTTCCTTCATTCACGCTGGCCCAACCGGCCACGACGTAGCTGCGTGCGGGGTCAATCGCTTCACCCGTGCTGAGCAAAGTCATGTTGGAAATTCGCGCGCCTTGTGGTTGGCCCACGTCGATGCGGTAGCCAAGCCCGCCGGTGCGCACCATGTCGCCACCTTGTTGATAGTAAGGGTCGGGGTTGAAGATGTTGTCGGCCACATCCTCAAGCACGACCTTGAGAAACTCACCGGTCATTTCGGTGCGGTAGGCCTCCCCATACGACATGGACGTCACGCCAAAAATGTCCTCGCGCGTGATGTCCTGACCCGGGATCAGGGTCGGCCCCCAACGCACGCCCGGGCTCAGCGCGATTTCGGCATCCCGTTCGCTGAGCAGCGCATCACAGATCAGATCATCCCATGTGCCGTTAAAGTTGCCTCGGCGGTAGAGCAGGCTGTCGGTTTGGCCGATCACCTCTTCCATCTCTGCGAGATAGGGCGCGCGCTCAGCGTCAATGAGGGCAGCCATGTCTGCGTCGGGCTCAATCACATCTGAGAAAATCGGGATCAGCTTGGTCTTGTAGCCCATCATCCGTCCGTCGCGGATGTCGAGATCGACGCGGCTGACAAACTTTCCGTTGGACCCCGAGGGCACGATGATGGTGCTGCCGATCACCGCGGGTTCGGGAAGGGCATCATGGGTATGACCGGACAGGATCACATCGATGCCGGGCACAACGCTTGCCATCTTCTTGTCCACGTCAAAGCCATTGTGACTGAGAACCACAACGCATTCGGCGCCGTCCGCGCGAACCTCTTCGACCATGGCCGCCATGTTTTCATCGCGAATGCCAAAGGAGTACTCCGGGAACATCCAGCGCGGGTTGGCGATGGGCATATACGGGAAGGCCTGACCGATGACGGCGATCTTGGTCCCGCCGCGTTCAAACATCTCGTAGGGTGGGAAGAGATCGGTGGGTTCATCCCATTCCACATCGAAAATATTCTGTCCAAGTGCCGCGAAGGGGAGTTGATCCACCAATTCTTCTACGCGGTCACTGCCCAGCGTAAATTCCCAGTGGAAGGTCATCGCGTCCGGCCCCAGCGCGTTCATCACATTGAACATGTCTAAGGCTTGCGTTTTGTGACAGGTGTAGGAGCCATGCCAGGTATCGCCGCCATCCAGCAGCACGGCATCCGGCCGGTCCGCGCGGATGGCCTTGATCACGGTTGCGACGCGATCAAGACCACCCACGCGGCCATAGGCCTCGGCCAGGGAGGAGAAATCACCAGAGCTGAGCGCATAGTGGGTCGGACTGCCATCTTCGATGCCATACAGCTTGCGGAAATCGGCCCCTGTCACATGGGGCACAGCACCCTTGTTGCCGCCCACGCCGATGTTGATCGACGGCTCGCGGAAAAAGATCGGCTTTAACTGGCCATGTATGTCGGTGATGTGGATGAGGGAGACATTGCCGAAGGTGTCAAATTCCAGCAGT
>JBCCDT010000037.1:0-30596 GCA_039030635.1 Pseudomonadota bacterium | reverse complement strand
TCGAGCAGGGCGAAATCCTCTTCTGCGGTCGGGCCACCATGGTCCAGCGATAACGCCTTGGCGAATTGCCAGGTCAGCGCGATCTCTTCGTTCAGATACCGCTCCCGGATCGTGTAGGACATGTCATCGGCATCCAGCGGCACGTTGAGGGTCAGCCGGATCATGTCGATCTGGTCTTCCATCGGCTGCGTGTCGAGCATTGTCAGCACGGATTTGAAATCTTCCAGAGACTGGCTTTTGGAGCCTGTGGCATCGGCATGCTCCCCGATCAGGCTGTCGATGCCTTCGGCCTCCATTGCGCCGTTTTGCGCTTCACAAGGGCCAATGCCCAGCATCATCGCGGCCCAGAGCGGTTTGAGCTTGGCCGCCATGATCCCGGGAAAGCCGCGCTTGGACATTTCAGATTTGAAACTGGTCCAATCTTCATCGCCCAGAAGATCAGGAAGGGTGGGGCCATCGGTGATGAACATGATCGAGGGTTCACTGGCCACGGCAGTTTGAAAATTAGTCTGCTCTTCCTTGGACATCTCAAGGTAGACGGCGTCGGCGGCCTCGATCTGGGGTTTGACCAGCTCTAGATGCGCGTCCGTTTGTGCGTGGCGGAAGTGATAGGTGCCGAACATGGTGATGGTCTGGTCGCCCCGGGTGGCCTGCCAGTAAAGTCCCACTGGATACGGCATCGCATCTGCTTCGGCCTGCAGGCTCGCGCGGGTATCCGGGGCCATGGCCTCAATCAGGTCCTGCCCTTCGCACAGCGCCAAAGCCGTGCCGGGGAAAAGTGACATCAACAAAAACGCTGTGGTTCGGAGCATTGTTTCCCTCGGGTTTCGGCGGCGTCTCAAATACGTAAGGGTCCAAGGCCCTCGCTGCAAATGCCGAATGCAAAAATCCTGGCTGGGCTGTTGACTCGTGCCAAAACTCTCCTTAACTACCCGCCGTTAGCACTCGCCACCAGTGAGTGCTAACGACCCCCAAGGCGGGGTCAATTGGGAGAAACTTTGAGCCAAGGAGCCAAAGACAATGGCATTTAAACCCCTGCATGACCGCGTGCTTGTGCGCCGTGTGGAGAGCGAAGAGAAAACCTCTGGCGGGCTGATCATCCCCGACAGTGCAAAAGAAAAACCCAGCGAAGGCGAAGTTGTGTCTTGCGGCGATGGCGCGCGCAAGGACAGCGGTGAACTGGTCCCCATGGCGGTTGCCGCTGGTGACCGGATCCTGTTCGGCAAGTGGTCCGGCACCGAAATCACGGTCGATGGCGAAGAGCTGTTGATCATGAAGGAAAGCGACATTCTGGGCGTTATGGCCTGAGCCGTCGCAACCCCTAACCAAAACAATTTACTTCAGGAGCAAATGAGATGTCTGCAAAAGACGTGAAATTTGACACCGATGCCCGCAACAAAATGATGCATGGCGTCAACGTGCTGGCCAACGCGGTCCGCGTGACACTGGGCCCCAAAGGCCGCAACGTGGTTCTCGACAAATCCTTCGGCGCCCCGCGCATCACCAAAGACGGTGTTTCCGTGGCCAAAGAGATCGAGCTTGAGGACAAGTTCGAGAACATGGGCGCGCAAATGGTCAAAGAAGTGGCCAGCCGCACCAATGACGAGGCCGGCGACGGCACCACAACTGCGACCGTTCTGGCCCAAGCCATCGTCAAAGAAGGCATGAAGGCCGTGGCCGCGGGCATGAACCCGATGGACCTCAAGCGCGGCATCGACCTGGCGACCTCCAAAGTCGTAGACTCGATCAAATCCGCAGCGCGTGAAGTCAAGGACAGCGATGAAGTGGCCCAGGTCGGCACCATCTCTGCCAATGGCGAAGCTGAAATCGGCAACCAGATCGCAGGCGCGATGCAGAAGGTTGGCAATGAGGGCGTCATCACCGTGGAAGAGAACAAAGGCCTCGAAACCGAGACCGACGTTGTCGAAGGGATGCAGTTCGATCGCGGCTATCTGAGCCCTTACTTCGTGACCAATGCCGACAAAATGACGGCAGAGCTCGAAGACTGCATGATCCTGCTGCACGAGAAAAAGCTTTCCTCGCTCCAGCCGATGGTGCCGCTTCTTGAATCCGTGATCCAGAGCCAAAAGCCGCTTCTGATCATCGCGGAAGACGTCGAAGGCGAAGCGCTGGCGACCCTCGTGGTCAACAAGCTGCGCGGCGGTCTGAAGATCGCAGCCGTGAAGGCACCGGGCTTTGGTGATCGTCGTAAGGCCATGCTGCAGGACATCGCGATCCTGACGGGTGGTCAGGTGATCTCTGAGGATCTGGGCATGAAGCTTGAGAATGTCACGATCGACATGCTGGGCTCCGCCAAGAAGGTCGGCATCACGAAGGATGAGACCACCATCGTCGATGGCGCAGGTGAGAAATCCGAGATCGAAGCACGGGTCACTCAGATCCGTCAGCAGGTTGAGGACACCACCTCTGACTACGACCGCGAAAAGCTGCAAGAGCGTGTGGCGAAGCTCGCCGGCGGTGTTGCCGTGATCCGCGTCGGTGGCATGACCGAAGTGGAAGTGAAAGAGCGTAAGGACCGTGTCGATGACGCGCTGAACGCAACGCGTGCTGCCGTTCAGGAAGGCATCGTTGTGGGCGGTGGTGTTGCGCTGGTTCAGGCCGGTAAGGTCCTCGAAGGCATCGAGGGTGCCAATGCTGACCAAACCAACGGCATTGCCATCGTGCGCCGCTCGCTGGAAGCACCGCTGCGCCAGATCGCTGAGAACGCAGGCGTCGACGGCGCAGTTGTGGCCGGTAAGGTCCGCGAAAGCTCTGACGCTGCGTTTGGCTTCAACGCGCAGACCGAAGAATATGGCGACATGTTCTCCTACGGTGTGATCGACCCCGCCAAAGTGGTCCGCACAGCGCTCGAAGACGCAGCCTCCATCGCGGGTCTTTTGATCACGACGGAAGCCATGGTCGCCGACAAGCCTGCCAAAGAAGGCGCAGGCGCACCCGGTGGCGGCATGCCCGACATGGGCGGCATGGGCGGCATGATGTAAGCTGCTTTTGCATCCGCAAAGATTGGGCCGTCCTTTTGGGCGGCCCTTTTTTTTGCTTGGAGGATGAATTTTCTGCGGGCGCTGACCTTAGTTTTGGATGCTTTCGAGGTAGAAGTAGAGCCCGGCCAACTCTCGGGGTGTGGGGGTGAGGATCCCGTCTATGTCGACCGGCACCAAATCATCGGCCATCGCGCCGCCGAAGGATGGCATCACGCGTTCCAAATGGTCATTGCCCGGATCGCCCCAGATGTAGCTCATCGCGCGGGCCTGGGGAAATGTGCCGCCATTGCGTTGACTGAGCGTTCTGAGATCGGGCAGGCGTAAGATCTGGCGCTGGGCCTCTGGCCCGTCTCCTGCACCTGTGACACCGTGGCAGGCCACGCAGTTCTGCGCGTAAAACGCTGCGCCGTCATCGCGTGTGGGCATGTCGTTGCTTTGTGGGTTGAATACCGCACAAGCCGACAAAGTGAGGGAAAGGGTGAGGGGGATCGCGAGGGGCCTGATCATGGCGCGTTCCTTTCATGTTGCCTGTTTTGCGCAGTGTGGCATGGGCGCGCGTGGCCGACTTTGATCTGGCGCAAAGGATCGGCCCTGTGATTCCTGCGCAACAATCCGCAACCGCGCGCATTTTCTGAACTTTGGTCTTTATTCGACCACAAAGCTGGCATATGCGTTCACGCGTGAACATACTTTGAGTCGTGCATGCTTCATACGGACATCACTCCTACCCAGGTCGATGAGGACCTTCTTTTTCGGTTGCTGCGGCAGTTGGACCTTGCGTCTGACGCGTCTCAACGGGCGACGGCGGAGGCGATTGGTGTCTCTTTGGGGCGGCTCAACAAGCTTATGAAGCAAGCCAAAGACGCGGGCTTTGTCACCATCAGTGACCGCGATGGCCCCGACAAACGCCAGCGGTTTGCCTATTCGCTCACCTCTCGCGGGGCGGCCGAGAAGATCCGGCTGACGGATCGCTTCCTCGCGCGCAAATTCGCCGAATATGACGCGCTTCACGCGGAACTGACCGGCACCACCAGCGGGCTTGCCCCGCTCAAACACAGGACCAAACTCGTGCAGAACAATCTTGCCCCCATCCCTGAGCTTTACGTCTCTTTCGACAGCGCACAGAAAATGAAGCTGGAGGCGGCAGAGCTGACCAGCTTTGACCTCTCACCGCGCCAAATCTGCGATCTGGAGCTTTTGATGAATGGCGGGTTCAACCCGCTCAAAGGGTTCCTGTCTGAGGCCGATTACAACGGCGTCGTGGAAAACATGCGCCTCGAAGATGGCACGCTGTGGCCCATGCCGATCACACTGGATGTCTCTGATGAGTTTGCCGCGTCTGTGGAACTGGGCCAGGATATTGCCCTGCGCGACCAAGAGGGTGTGATCCTCGCCACCATGACCGTCACGGACCGCTGGACGCCGAACAAAGCCCGTGAGGCGGAAAAGGTGTTTGGTGCCGATGATCAGGCGCATCCGGCGGTGGATTACCTGCACAATCAGGCAGGCGCGGTTTACCTCGGTGGCCCCGTGACCGGTATCCAGCCGCCCGTGCACTACGATTTCCGCGCCCGCCGCGACACGCCCAATGAATTGCGCGCCTATTTCCGCAAGCTGGGCTGGCGCAAAGTTGTCGCCTTCCAAACCCGCAACCCGCTGCACCGTGCGCACCAAGAGTTGACCTTCCGCGCCGCGCGCGAGGTGGAGGCGAACCTGCTCATTCATCCCATCGTGGGCATGACCAAACCGGGCGATGTGGATCATTTCACCCGCGTACGCTGTTACGAGGCAGTGCTGGACAAGTACCCGGGGTCCACGACCACGATGAGCCTGCTGAACCTTGCCATGCGCATGGCCGGTCCTCGGGAGGCGGTGTGGCATGGGCTCATCCGGCGCAACCATGGCTGCACGCATTTCATTGTGGGCCGCGATCATGCCGGTCCTGGCAAGAATTCTCAGGGTGAGGATTTTTACGGACCTTACGATGCCCAAGACCTGTTCCGGGAGCATCAGGATGAAATCGGCATCGAGATGGTCGATTTCAAACACATGGTCTACGTGCAGGAACGCGCGCAATATGAGCCGATGGACGAGATTGCCGACAAGGACAATGTCACGATCCTGAACATCTCAGGGACAGAGCTGCGCCGCCGGTTGGCCGAAGGTCTAGAGATCCCCGATTGGTTCTCTTTCCCGGAAGTTGTGACCGAGCTGCGCAAGACGCGCCCGCCGCGGTCCGAACAGGGCTTTACTGTGTTCTTCACCGGCTTTTCCGGGTCGGGCAAGTCGACCATCGCCAACGCGTTGATGGTCAAACTGATGGAGATGGGCGGGCGACCTGTGACGCTGCTTGATGGGGATATCGTGCGCAAGAACCTCAGCTCTGAGCTTGGGTTTTCGAAAGAGCATCGGGACCTGAACATCCAGCGCATCGGCTATGTGGCCTCCGAGATCACCAAGAATGGCGGCATCGCAATCTGTGCGCCCATCGCGCCTTATGCCACGACACGCAAGCGGGTGCGCCAGATGATTGAGGAATACGGCGCCTTCTGCGAAGTGCATGTGGCCACCTCCATCGAAGAGTGTGAGCGGCGGGATCGCAAAGGTCTCTATAAACTCGCACGGGCGGGCAAGATCGCCGAGTTCACCGGGATCTCGGATCCCTATGACGTGCCGGAAAACCCGGAGCTCAGCGTGGAGACGGAGAACGTGGATGTCGACAACTGCGCCCATCAGGTCATTCTGAAACTGGAACAGATGGGCCTGATTGCGGGTTGATTTGGCCGTGTGAGGATCAAGCGGTAGGGCGGGGTTAACCCCGCCTTACGGCGTTTTGACCAGCCGATGTACGCGATCTCTCTGACCTCCATCCCGCCGCGCTTGCCGCGTATCCGGCCCGTGCTGGAAAGTCTCTTGGCCCAACGGCCTGCCCCAGTGGCCGTGTATCTCTACTTGCCGCGGGTTTGGAAGAGATTTGGGGTTATGAGCGCCCCGTTCGAGGTTCCCGATGGTGTTGTTATCCACAGCGTAGAAGTGGATGACGGGCCTGCATTGAAAGCAATCCAGTTCTGTAGCTCTCCACCGATTTTGGTGCAAAGACTCATATATTGCGATGATGACTGGATTTATCCGCAAGGCTGGGCCAAGGCGCTTTTGCAGGCTGGCGGCCCGGCCGAGGCGGTCGCGGCGAGCGGGTATAGCCTGCATCGGTTGAAGCGACAGGGCGGTGTGGAATGTTCGGGCTTTGTCGACATTGCGCAAGGGTTTGGTGGGGTGTCTGTTGCACCAGAGTGGTTGGATTTGCCCGACATTGCCCCGCCACCCAAGGCGCGTTTGGCCGATGACATCTGGCTATCGGCACAGTTGGCGCGACAAGGGATCGGCATCCGACTTTGCCCCGAAGCGCGGCACGGGTTGCGCCCGGCGTTTGAGGATGAGCACGGGCTTCAGGATATTCAGGTGGCGGATCAAACCAGGGCGGCGGTGAACCTCGCCGCGCTTGATGCCGTGACAGAGCAATTTGGGATTTGGCCGCCGCTTTGACACTGGGTGGATGCAGCGCGCGTCGCGCTTATGGCACGGGGCGGTCTTCGAGAACCACGCGTGCGGCGCGTTCGAAGAAATCGGCGAAAAGAGCGGCCTGGTCTTTGGCCACTCTGAGACCGGGCAGGCGCGCGGCATAATCTTCGTCGGACAGAGCGGCAAGCGCGCTTTGCATGCCATCGAAGTCGTCGCAAATGATCATGCCGGACGTGTCAAAGAAATCGCCAATATTGGGACAGCCCCAGTAGATCGGCACGGTGTCACAAAGCAGCGCGTCGACCAGTTTTTCGGTGAAGCAATTTGTCTCGCGCACATTTTCGATCACCACGGAATAGCGATACGGGGCAAGCCCGTCCCCTTTGTCTTTGAACGGTGCATATCCTTGACCCAGCAGGTCGATCTCTGCACCGGTGGTCTGCGCCCACTCCGCCACCTGGTGGCGCAAAACGTGACCGGGTTGGGACCGTTTGGCAGAGGCGATGAGCGAGCACAGTTTCGATTTCGTCATGTCTCGGGTCTGCCAGTCGCGGACCCATGTGCTGCCGTAGGGAAAGAAAATTCCATTGTGGATGCGCGTCAACAGATCCGCGTTGTAGCTGAGCACCCGGTGAAAGCGGTGAGCGTTGCGGGCGACGTGGGCCTGGAAATCGCCGTGAATGGCCGTGGGTTCGGCCAGCACGATCGAGACCTGCGCCTTGATCCCAAGAGACGGCCAGCGCGGCGACAGGTTTTGGGCAAAGCCCACCAGGTGATCGCTGGGCAAAAGATCAGCCATATGTTTGCCGCGCAAGCGCTCCGGGCAGCCCAACGGCCATTTGCAACTCGAAAGGGCCACGTTGCGCAAAACCCGCCCGCGCAAGAGGCCGAGCTTTGCGTTGGGATCGAGCACGGCCACGGCGGGGGTGTCAGACATTGGGAACGCTCCGGGGTTCGCCGAGGCGTGATAGGCCGTCACGCCCTGCGAGACAAGTCGTAGGATCGCGGCCTTTATTCTGCGGCAGTTCTATTTGGTATCTGCGCGTCGTAAGGCAGCCCCACAAGACGTGGATCCAGCGCACGGATGAGCGCTTCGGCAAACGCCTTAGATCCGCGCAGACCCAGAGGCAGTTTCAACGCCAGCTCAATGAACTCACGATCGCTAAAGGGCGAAGCGGGCACATGATCGGCCAGCCCCAGTGAGGTGACAGCCCGCGCAGTTTCGTGAAGTTCAATGCGGATAAAATCATCCACCTGCGCCTGCAGTGTTTTGGGCAGGCCGGATTTCCAACGGCCATAGTCGGGCTCTATGGTCTTGCGCACTGCCTTTTCGGGGCGGGCCCCAATCGTCGCGGCAATCTCTGAGGCGAGCGTGTTGCGCAGCGGCTTTGGCGCAGGCGCGCCCATGGTCCAACCGCCTTGCAGCGCTGTCAGACCAGCCGGGATCAACAGGACATGCTGCGCGGCATAGAGGCCATCAATGCCCCAAGCCGTTGTCGCAGGAACGCGCAAAGCGCTGCTGGTGCGCAGCCAGAAAAGCCGTTTTCGTTCCTGGCGCGTGTCGCGGGATTGATCGAATGTTTCCAGCGCCATCTGGCGTGTCAGCACTTGTAAGGGTTGGCCTGTTGCCTCCGCCAGGGACTGCGCGACAGCCAGGTTGGTGGCATCCTGAGGCCCGCCAGGTTGCAGCACGCAAATCTGTGACAGCGCGGTGCGTTGATCCCCGGCCGCGGCCAACAGGATGCGCGACCCCACACCCGCATCAAGCGGCAGCACAACGTCTTCGGCGGCAATCCAGCCTTGCACAATGTGGCGTAACCGCTTGGCCATCTTCTCAATGACGGGCTTTGATTTGGCCGCTGTCACTTTGCGGATCGTGTTGCGCAAAGGCCAGCCGCGATGCGCGGTGAAATCCGCCAGATCAAGCACGTGGTTGCCGGGCATCAATTGCACGTCCACGTCGCTGGTCTGGCCCATGGGGAAGACCGCCACGGTCGACATCATGGTCTCACCTGGCCGTGCGCAGGCGATGTTCGCCGTCACGGGGCGGTCAATGCACAGATAAATCGAAGAGCCCGCGATGCCCTTTTTACCGTTGTAAAACAATGGCATGTGCCCCATCGGGTCGCGGTAGATGCGGGTCTTTGTGCCGCTGTCGAGGATCAGGATGAACCGGCCTGCGATGCCGTTTACGTAGTCTTCCAGATCGGCTTCAAAACTACGGCCCTTGCTGTTGAATCTGGCGAATGAGGCCTGTCCCACCATGATCCCGTCGCGGTCAACGCCAGTGCCGAAAAACGCGCCAAACACGCGTTCTTTGGCGTCTATAAGCCGCACAGGATGCACTGTTTCGCCGTGCATAAGGGACCATTTGTTGATCACCAGTTCGGTCATGCCGGGCATGGACATGGCACCTTCTGGTGCAATCAAATACTGTGATTTGAACCCAACCTGCGGATCCAAAGCATACGTGTCACAGCGTTGCGCTGCGTCTGGAACAAAGGACATACCTGCTCGCCTCTCGCTCTTTTTTCTCAAACCGACCCTTCTTTTTGGGGTCTGGAAGAAAAACGCTACCACATATTGGTTAAAAATCAAACTCTGCGGGTTCTTTTGGTCTGGCGATGTGTGCTTTACGTTTGCCCCCATCCTTTGTATCCGGGGCCCAATGGAAATAAGAGTGACGCCCCCGATTATGACAGCTGCCCGGCAAGCCTTTATCGATGCTATGCGCCAAGTCGCCTCGACCGTGACGGTTGTGACGACCGATGGTCCCCAAGGCCAGGCCGGGGCGACGGTCAGTGCGTTCACATCGCTCTCTGCGGATCCGCCCTCTGTTTTGGTGTGTCTCAAGGCAGACACGAGCATTGCACTTGCGGTGCAAGGCAATGGTGTGTTCTGCGTCAATATCCTGCCAGAAGATGCGGTTGAGGTGGCCAAGGCCTTTGCCGGCATGTTTGATGACACGCGGGCCAATCGGTTCGAAGGGCTGGATGTGGCGGCCACGGAGTTTGGCCCGATCCTGCCCCGTGCCACGGCCTTTACATGCTCGCTGACCCATCGGCATGTCCATGGCAGTCATGCGATCTGCATCGGTGATGTGACCGGTATTTCAAACGCAGGCGAGCGGCCATTGACCTATATGAGTGGCGCCTTTCACCGCGTGGGCCCCAAACACGACTGACCTGCCGCGAAATCGGTAAGGCAGGGCCACATTCTTGTCCCGATTGTTGACTATTCAGCGTCAAACCGTTTCCAGAAAGGTCGGACGTATGAGTATCTCGAGCAAGTCTTTTGGCGCAGGGTTGCGCTCTGTTTCTCTTCACCAAACCAGCATGGGGCTGATCGCGAGCGAGCGATTTGAGCGCTTCAAGCTTGAAGCGGCCTCTGAATTGGCCCTGCGTTTGGTGGGCGGGCTTTTGGTCGCCGGGTCGACCTTGCTCTGGTTGGTGTTGCCCATGGGTTTGGCGGGGGACCAACTGGTCGCGCATGCCATGCTGGCGGCAATTTTCACGGCTGTTGGTCTGGGTGTGTATGCCTATGGAACACGCGGTTTTCGCCGACAACTGTCTTTTGATGGCAAGCGGCGGACGCTGTCACTGACCAAGGTCAATGTGAACGATCAGGTGCGCGTGGCGCGCAAAATTGATGTGGACACGATCAACAGCGTCTTTGTGCGGCGTCCTTCCAAGCGCAATGGCTATGCCGCGCTTTTGGTGCGCGTCGCCGGAAAGCAAGCCCCGGTTCTGGCGCTGACGGGCGAGAAAGCGGAACTGGAGCAAATCCACAGCATTCTGTGCGATCTGGTTCAGACGCGCGACAATGGTCTCGACCTTAACTATCGCCGTGCGACCCGCGAGGCGCGCAGCCTGGCGGCGGTTCGGATCTAAGCTGGGGGGTGCTTAGCCCTCCATCTCCGCCAAGAATTTTTCAGCATCCAGAGCGGCCATGCAGCCCATACCGGCGCTGGTGACGGCTTGGCGATAGGTATGATCGGTCAGGTCCCCGGCGGCAAAGAGCCCGGGGATTGATGTGCGGGTGCTGCCCGCTTCGACCTTCACATATTCGCCGTGGTGCATTTCCAACTTGCCCTTGACCAGTTCATTGGCCGGCGCGTGGCCGATGGCGATGAACACGCCTTTGCAGGGGACCAATTTGGTGTCGCCCGTGCGGTTGTCTTTGACGCGCACGCCGGTGACGCCCTTGGGATTGTCATCGCCCAGCACCTCGTCCAATTCATGGAACCACAGCGGTTCGATCTTGGGATGCTTGAGCAGGCGGTCTTGCAGGATCTTCTCTGCGCGCAACTCGTCCCGGCGGTGGATCAACGTGACCTTGGAGGCAAAATTCGTCAGGAAAAGCGCCTCTTCCACTGCTGTGTTGCCGCCGCCCACGACGACAATCTCTTCACCGCGATAGAAAAACCCGTCACAGGTGGCGCAAGCCGACACGCCAAATCCCTTGAACGCCTCTTCGCTGTCCATCCCAAGCCATTTGGCCCGCGCGCCGGTGGCGAGGATCACGGCATCGGCGGTGTAGATCGTGCCGCTGTCGCCTTTGGCGGTGAAAGGGCGGGCTTCTGTGTCCAGCTCCGTGATGATGTCACCAATGACCTCACAACCCATCGCCTGGGCATGGGCCTCCATCCGGACCATCAGATCGGGGCCTTGCACCTCGGTATCGCCGGGCCAGTTTTCGACTTCGGTTGTGGTAGTCAACTGCCCGCCGGGTTCAATGCCCTGCACCAAAATCGGGTTCAGCATCGCGCGCGACGCGTAAACAGCGGCGGTGTAGCCTGCCGGGCCGGAGCCGATGATCAGGGTTTTGGTGTGACGGGTCTCGGACATGCACTCGGGCCTTTGAACTGAGGTGACTCGGAGGGCAGATATAGCGACCCTGGCAGAGCGGTAAAACCCCGCGTGCCGCACAATCGCGTGCAGCGCCTTTGTGCCCGTTCCCGACGCTGTCCGAAAGGCCGCTAGAGTGGCGCGGAATTGAGCATATCGCGATCCATCGCAAAAGAATCTTTCGCGATCGTGAAATATTATTGCGCGCTCGACGCGGGCTGCTATAACAAACGCGAATTTTCAGGAGCGCGCCATGCCTACAACCCGACTAGACCACATTGATCGCATGATCCTTGCGGAACTGCAGGCCGATGGGCGGATGACCAATGTGGAGCTGGCCAAACGCGTGGGCATTTCAGCCCCACCTTGCCTGCGCCGTGTCCGCACGTTGGAGGAAAGCGGCTACATCAAAGGCTACCACGCCGATGTGGACGCCCGCGAATTGGGCTTTGAGGTGCAGGTTTACGCGATGGTCGGGCTGCAAAGCCAGGCCGAGGTGGATCTCAGCGCGTTTGAAGGGCTCTGCGCGGGCTGGCCCCTGGTGCGTGAGTGCCACATGCTCAACGGTGAGGTGGACTTCATTCTCAAATGCGTAGCGCCCGATTTGTCGACATTTCAGCGGTTTCTAACCGAGGAGCTGACGGCAGCCGAGAATGTGATCAGCGTGAAGACGTCTCTGGTCATTCGCGGGGCCAAGGATGAGCCAGGCGTGCCGTTTGACGTGCTCGAAGAGCGGATGAGCCGGTCTGCGTGACCCCGTCCCGGACTTGATCCGGGACCTCGACGGTCAAGTAATGAGGCCCCACCGGATCAGGTCCGATGCAGGCTCATGGATCAAGGCCGGGGTGCGCGTGTTTCGTGCCTAAGCGAATTCGGCGGAGGCATCGAACGTGCCAAAGGGCAGGCGCGGGTGGGCCAGAGGGCCAAAATCGCGCGCGTCTTTCACATGCGGGAAAAAGGACAAGAACAGCGTCAGCATGTTCGGACCCATATTGCGTTCAAAGCCCGCACCGGGGTGAAAGCTATCCACATCCATCCCATTGGCCGAGATGATCGCGTGTTTGGGCAGACACAAATGATACACGGTCACCGGGGTGGGCGGTACGATCTCAATGGCGTTCATCCCGTCGGCCAGTTTGCTGGCGGGCGTCAGCGGGCGCTCATCACCGGATACAGAAAACCGTGCGGGTCGCCGCAGCAAGAGCCGGGCCCCGGGGCCTGCCATCAGATCGGACTGAGGCCGCCCAATACCGTAACTGTCAGACATGATGCGCGTCAGGCTGCCGCCATCGGGCAGATCATCGGAGCGCGGCACCAGCGTCATTGCGCCGATCCAGACCAGCGGCTCCGCTGTGTCATTCATGGTCAGGATGCGCATGCCGGGCTCAAGGTCTTCTACGGCGACAGGTCCGTGTTCCGTGGCGATGATCGTGCCGTGGGCAAAGGCGGAAAAGGCCGCCTCAAAGATGGGCATGGCCGGGCCAATCTGATCTGTGCGTTTCACATCACCAGATGGCGTGAGCGAGGCAATGTTGTATTTGCGCATCGACAGCGGCTTGCGGACCGGCGGCTGCGCTGCTGCGGTCTCTTGGCGAGAGCGGAAAGTGGATCGATGCGCCGGATAATACGCGGCGTCGGACGGGGCTACCATGTGTTACGTCACCTTATTCAGGACGTCACATCCGCGTCGGCCCCCACCGACAACGACAGAAGGACTAGTTACTCTTCTTGTGCCGGAAAAACCTCTTACATTCGGCACAGTTCAGTCAAATTTCAGACTTCACTGTCCCAACTTCCAGCACAATGCCCGCCCGCAGACGGGACTGTCGCCCCCAGCCCATATATCGTGCCACATTTGGAACAAATTCCAAACGTGCATGCCCGAATCAAACCACCCGAAACAAAGTGGTCGACAGGATCAGGCGGCCCGTGTCGCCGGTGCCACGCGCTTGGCCAACCGCACAGAGCGATGGAAGGGCATAGCCGGTGCCGGCGCTGCGCTGTTCTCAAGGACGGCTTTCATCCAACGGGTTTTCATGTCGTGTTCCTTTACTCGATGCCCCTTTGCGAGGCGCATTTGTTATGGCCTCACTATCACCGGACTTTGCGGCGCGGATTGGGCTGCATTTGGTTTTTTGTCATGCCAGTTCGTTTTTTATGGGAGCTGCACAACGTGTCAAAGCGCTTTAAAACATTGGGGTTTCGCATCTGCGGGGTCAGCAGCCAGGTCAAATCTGGGTCAAAATAGGGCAAAGACGTGCAGCATGTCGGCGCAAGTCTTAACCGAGTGTTAAAGTCGGATGGCTGCGATCAGTCGTCCGTAATCCGCCTCGCCCGCATGGGTGGTGCGGCGAAACGAAAAGAAACGGTCGGGATCACTATAAGTGCAGTGTCGCGTCCATTCCGCATGGCCCACGCCCGCGTCGCGCAGACGTTTGAGGCCGTAGGCGGGTAGGTCAAACTGCAACCGGTCGCCCTTGCCTTGGATGAAAAACCGGTCCGTGTCTGCATCCTCGGCGGTGAATGTGTCGAAAAATTCCGGGCCCACCTCATAAGCGGCCTGGGAAATCGACGGGCCGATCACAGCGTGAATATGTTCCCGGGTGGCCCCACGTTTGACCATCTTGTCCACCGTCGCGTCCAGCACCCCGTCGAGCGCGCCGCGCCACCCGGCATGCGCCGCGCCGATCACCCGCGCCTCAGCATCCGCAAACAGCACGGGCTGGCAATCTGCGGTCAGCACGCCCAGGGCGACGCCTGGTTGATCGGTGACCATCGCATCGGCCTTGGGGCGAGACGCCATCACGGCAGGATCGGTGATCACGGTGGCGGAATGCACTTGATAGAGCGTGTGGAGCGCCTCGGGCGCCACCTCCATCGCCTCGGCGACGCGGGCCAGGTTCAGGCGCACCGCCTCGGCTTGATCGCTGGACCCTTGTCCGCAGTTCAGCCCTTCGAATATTCCCGATGACACCCCGCCTTTGCGGGTGAAAAACCCATGGCGCAGACCAAAGAGCGCCTCTGAGGTGAGGATCTCAAGCGTCACGGCGATGCGAGGGTGGAGGCCGTACGAGACCGCCACCACCAATAAAGACCGAGCACGATCATGGGGATTGTCAGGATCTGCCCCATGGTCAGGCCCACGGTTTCACTGACTTGCAGCGCAAGGCCCAGCGGGTTGCCGGGGGCCACGAAATGGGCGTCTGGTTGGCGCACGAACTCCACCGCAAAGCGCGACAGGCCGTAGCCCATGAAAAACACGCCTGTGGCCGCGCCCACGCGTTTGAGCGCGCCGCGCCGATAGACCATGTAAAAAAGGATCGCCCCGAGGATAAGACCTTCGAGCGCGGCCTCATAGAGTTGCGACGGATGGCGGGCGCAGAGCCCTTCCACACCGGGGCAAAACTGTGCCGCGTCGCCGGGGAAGATCACGCCCCAGGGCACATCGGTCGCGCGGCCCCAAAGCTCCGCATTGTTGAAATTGGCCAACCGCCCGAGCAGCAAGCCCACCGGAAACACCATGCAGAGCACATCCGCCAGCGACAGCCACGGCGCGCCGTTTTTGCGGGCAAAGAGAATGCAGGCGACGGTTACGCCCAAGAGCCCACCGTGAAACGACATCCCACCCGTCCAGATCGCCGGGATTTCGAGCGGATTTTGCAGGTAGTAACCGGGTTGATAAAAAATCACATAGCCCAGCCGCCCGCCAAGGATGACGCCCACGATGATCCACGTCAGCAGATCTTCGACTTGTTGGACCGTAAGGATGGGCTTGTTATCCGGCCAAAGCGCGGGGCGTTTCATCGTATCCCGCACGATCCACCAGCCAAGCGCAAAGCCCACGATGTAGGACACAGCATACCAGCGCAGGGCAAAATCAAACCCGAAAAGCGAGATGGTGAAGATCTCAGGGCTGAGATCGGGGAAGGGGATGGCGGCCAACATGGCGCCTCTTTGCGGTGATGGGTGCGGCGAAGTCAAGCTTGCCCCGCGCGGGCGGGACCACCATATAGGGGGTAACGCTATTCAAGAGGCCAGACCCATGCAAACCCGCAACAAAGTTCTCGATGATCTCAGCCAGTTGATGACCAATGCTATGGGCGTGGCCCAGGGCGCACGGGAAGAGGCGGAAACCGCGTTTAAATCCATGGTGGATCGGTGGCTTGCCGATCGGGATTTCGTCACGCGCGAAGAGTTTGATGCAGTCCGCACCATGGCCCAGAAGGCGCGCGAAGAGAACGCAGCGCTGATGGCACGCATTGAGGCGCTGGAAAAAGCCAAGAAGAAGTGATCCGTGCCGCGTGGCAGGGATCACCATCTTGGAAAGGTTTCATCAGCGGCTCAGCTTTTGCAGTTCTTGAGGTGTCACCACGCCGTTGGCGTCTGCGTCTACACGTTCAAACGCTTTTGCATGTAGGCCCCGTGAGCTGACCTTTGCTGCTTTTCCTATGTCGTCAGCCGCGTTAAGATCGATGAACTTTACGAATTCGGCATAGACAAGGTTGCCATCTCCGTTGGCGTCAGCCTGTTTAAAATTTTCTGCGGCCAGTTCGTTGTTTTGCGCAAGCAGGGATGATGGAACAACCAGTGAGCAGGAGAGGAGCACTGCGCCGACGGGCTTGAAAACATGGTGCATTTTGTTGGTCCTTGTTTGAGAGTCTGGTCGACGGTCCGCCCTACAAGGCCCCGCCACTTAGATACCAAACGCTGCAATCCACGGGTTCCGTCGTTTTTTATTGGCTGTCGGGTGAGCCGTGAGATCCAATAGCGCCAGTTGGGCTGCTCGTGCACCTAGCAGACGCGTTTTGCATAAATCGCCTCTGGCATCTGCAGTTGTTTCTATTTCTGACGCCCGATGGGTATTGTGTATCTTGGTTCAGGGGTCTGACCACCACACGCGCCGTTCGACGCATTATCGATGGCTTGTTGCAGGTACCAATACGTTTTTCGAGACTCGCTTGTTTCAAACTCTCTCGCGGCATCCAGGACCTGTTTGAATGTGCTGGCATAGACGGAGTTGTTTCCAATGGTTGGCCCATTGCCGACCAAAGCTTTGCGTTGATTGTCATAGACCTGCGGGTATTTGGAGTAGGCGTATGGGTCGGCCTCAAATTCTTCAAAGACGATGTAGCTGCCCCAACGCACACAATCCTGCGCCTTCGTCACTTGGAAAAACTCTGCCACACCCACGGTCGTGACGTTGATCTGATCGCTGAATTTGCGCCGGACGCCGATCTCCAGCTCGGACTCGTCAACTGCGAGATGCATCACGGCGCTATAGTATTTTTCCGGGGCGCGGGAGATGGTCGCGACCTGCGGCTTGGCCTCGGAGGTGTTTCGCGTTGTGGTCGTGGAGGCAGTTTGTCCGTTGGTTGTACCGGACTGGGCATTCGGTTGATCAGCCTTGTCTCGTCGAACGAGTTCGGCAAAGCCTTCGCCCAAATTCCGTTCAATAATCCGTCTGGCGATATCCGGGCTTTGCACCACAAAGAAACCGCTTGAGAAGATGCCGGCGATTAAGGCCACAAAGGCCATGTATTCTAGGCCCTCCGGCTTTTTCCGCGTGAAAAACCAAGACACAATGCCGGCCACGATGGACGCGATGGTGATGGCGGCCATGGTCCATGTAGGTTCCCGCTCGATCGGGGTGGGCAGACCGTAAAGCATGAACATCCCCGCGAGTCCCGGAATGCCCGCCGCGATGAAGAGCATGACCAGACTGGATGACAAGAACCCCCAACCGTTCTGGTCGGTGCGATCATCTGTTGCGGCGTCTGCGGATGAGGCTGCACGTGTCTCAACGGGTTGCGGCGCGGGTTCAGAGCGGGCCGCGGGCTGGGTTTCGGCATACTCCGGACGCATGTCTTCGATGTATTTGTGCAATACGATCAGCGTGCGAGCGCCCGTTTGTATATCTACGCCGTCGCGACAGTCTTGTGAAAACGCTTGGCTTAACACCTCGCCCCGTTTGCGTTCAAATGCCGCCTGGTCGGACAAGACGGCATCGTCAAACCCTGCCAACGCCGCCGCGTGTTTTTCACGTTCCCAATCGTAAAATCGAGGTTGGTCCAAAGGGCCTGACATGTCTCTGACATCATCAATCTGTTCCGACAGCTCATAGAGAAGCCGGGCCGCTTCTGAGACATCTGCCTTTTCACCGAGCAGCTGAGAAAACGCCTCATTGATGATGCGGTTTCGCGCGTGGACAGATGCCGCACCACCCGCGCCCAGATCGGTCCCGTTGCGTGATAGAAGGTCGAAAAATCGCATTTCGGATTGAGTCTTTCGTGGTGTACTTGCGTAAAAGCGTTATTTATCAGTTGTTTACAGCATAAAGACCGCGCAACGTGCAACGCGTAATTGGCTGTTTCGCTGGGGCAGCCATATTTTCCAGTGTTGGACACCGATGCAGTATTGGATAGCCTGCGGCGAACTTTCGGAACGCGATTTCATGCACGACTTATTCTCACATTTCTTCGGCCCGGGCGGCGATCAGGATCGGCTGTTTGCCTGGCTTTGGCCGTTGCTCACGGTCGGCTTTTTGGTGGGCTACGGCCTCTTTGGAACACCGACCCTCTGGGGGTGGAAAGTGCGGGGATTTGGCGAGTTACTTGCACTGAGTTCGGGCAGCGCGATCCTCACCATGCTGGTGGTCGGGGCGATTTGGATGCTCGGAGGTTTGATCCTGCGGATGTTCAACCGCTAGGGCGTTTCACAGCGCGCCGCCTTTGCCCCCTTATTTTGATGACAGTTCCATGTCATCCACAACTTATTGCGGTTATCCCCAACAAATTGCTTTACAGCGCGAATCAACTCCCGCACCATATGTTGTATGGGTAGAGGGGAGACGCCCCCGTCCTAGAGCAGGCACCAAAGCGTTGAGGTTCTGCCAATCCTCAACGCAACACAGAAATGAGGTGGCGGCATGGCACTTTCCGAGCAGTTCTATCAAGAAGACATTCATCCCATCGATATGGTCGAACATCTGGCCGAGCATCACGATTGGGATTTTGACCGCATCGCGGACGACCAGATCGCGATGGCCGTAGAAGGCCAGTGGCGGACCTATTCCATCACGCTGGCCTGGTCGGCCTATGATGAAACCCTGCGGCTTGTCTGCACCTTTGAGATGGAGCCGCCGGAGCACAAGATGCCCGCGCTCTATGAGATGCTCAATGAGGTCAATGACCAATGCTGGGCGGGCTCGTTCACCTATTGGAAAGAGCCCAAGCTGATGGTCTATCGCTACGGCCTTGTAATGCCGGGCACGCCTGGCGTGAGCCCCGAGCAGATCGACACGCTGATCAACGCGGCCGTGCTGAGCGCGGAGCGGTTTTACCCGGCGTTTCAACTGTGCGTGTGGGGCGACCGCGATCCGCAAAACGCGATGCAGGTCGCGATTTGTGAGGCTTACGGGACAGCCTGACCTTACGAACGGATGGCGGGGTGAACCCCGCCTTACCCAACATACCGTTCAGTGCTCTCGCAAAAGGGCGCCATATCCGTCTATGGGATCGGTGATGCCGGCCTTGCGCAAGACATCCCACATCATCGCTTGATTGGAACAGATCACCGGCTTGCCCAGCTCTTGTTCCAATTGATCGAGGACATCGATGGTGCGCAATGCGCCGCAGCTGACAAACAGGGCGTCGGCATCGGGCGTGTCCACAGACCGGGCGAATTCCGCGATGAAGTCTGGGCGGACGCGGATCATGTCGCTGTCTTTTTCCAATTGCAGGCCTTGAATGTTCGTCACAGTGAACCCGGCGGCGTTCATGTAATCGGCTTCGCGCTGGTTGATCTCATCAAGATAAGGCGTGGCCACAGCGACCTTTCGCGCCCCGATGGCTGAAAGCGCTGAAAGAACCCCGGTGATGAGCGTGGTGGGCCTTGCCGTCGGCGCACCCTTGGACAGTTCCGCCATGACACGATCCTCACCAATCACGAGGCTGCCGGAGGTGCAGGCGTAACAGATCACATCAAGACTGCCGTCCGGCAACAGGCGCGCGGCGGCCGGGGCCAGCTCTGCGGCGTGGGTCATGAACGTGTCGACCGTGATCGCATCTGGCATATCCGCGCGGGTAAAATGCAAACCGACACCCGGCGGGCAGAGGCGGAACATGTCATCTTCGATCGTCTGTTCCGTGGCCAAAAGGACGAAACCGATCTTGGCGCGCGTATGGCGCCCCTCATCGAAGGCGTTTGTCAGGTCCAAGGCGGATCCCCCTCTATCCCGTTGCAACCAGTCTCTTGCATGCGTACCACGTTGCGGGATTGTGTGGGGAGAGTTCAAATGAGCATGGACCAGATTGCAAAGAGTGGCCTTGTCCTGCTGGGCTGCGGAAAAATGGGCTCAGCCATGTTGGAAGGCTGGCTTGGCCAAGGTTTGCCACCGTCCTCCGTCTGGGTGATTGATCCAAAGCCATCGGATTGGGTGCGCGGCACGGGCGTGCATGTGAATGCCCCATTGCCGGAACGCCCTGCGATTGTCCTGATTGCCGTGAAACCGCAGATGATGGGTGATGCGCTGCCGAAGATTGCGGCGATGGAGGGCGCGGTGTTCCTGTCGGTCGCGGCGGGCACATCGATTGCCTCCTTTGAGGATGTGTTTGGGGCCGACGCGCGGGTGATCCGGGCCATGCCCAACACACCCGCCGCTGTGGGCCAAGGCATCACGGCGATCATTGGCAACACTGCGGCCGAAGCGGCGGATTTGGACATGGCGGAGATGCTGCTGAGCGCGGTGGGGCAGGTGGTGCGCCTTGAGACCGAAGATCAGATGGATGCGGTCACCGGCGTGTCGGGCTCTGGACCGGCTTATGTGTTTCACATGATTGAATGTTTGGCCGCGGCGGGGGAGGCTGAGGGGTTGGCCCCCGATTTGGCGATGCAACTGGCCAAGGCCACCGTGGCAGGTTCAGGTGCCCTGGCCGAAGCCGCAGAGGAGACGCCCGCGCAACTGCGCGTGAATGTGACAAGTCCAAATGGCACGACGCAGGCGGGGCTTGAGGTGTTGATGGATGAGGCCAAGGGCTTACCGGGGTTGATGAAGGCCACGGTTGGCGCGGCGGCAGAGCGATCAAGGGAGTTAAAGCGTGACGGATGAGATTACGTTCGATGATTTTATGAAGGTCGATATCCGCGTGGGCCGCGTGGTGCGGGCGGAACCGTTCCCGGAGGCGCGCAAGCCAGCGATCAAGCTCTGGGTCGATTTTGGCGAAGAGATTGGGGAGAAGAAAAGCTCTGCCCAGCTGACCGCGCATTACACGCCGGAGAGTTTGATCGGGCGGCAGGTGATGGCGGTGGTCAATTTCCCGCCGAGGCAGATTGGGCCGGTCCGGTCGGAGATCCTCGTGCTTGGCGTGTCGGATGCTGAGGGCGGGATTGTGCTCCTCGCGCCGGATCAGGAGGTCCCGCTCGGGTCGCGGATGCATTGAGGTTTCGTGGGGTGAAACCCCACCCTACGGATGGATGGCCAGGGCTTCGGGTTTTGGAAGTATGGGCGCGGAATTTCTTTGTTCCATGCGTCGCAGCGTTCGCCTTGACGTGGGTGCTTGAAAGGTGTGGGGTGCCGTCCACCAAGGAGAGCAGCCGATGTACATGCCAGCGATCACAGGGTCAGGTGTTTTCACGCCCGAGGAGATTGTCACCAATGATGAATTGGTGGTGGCTTTCAACGCTTATGCGGAGAAATTCAACACTGAGCACGCCGAGGCGATCGCGGCAGGGGAGGTAGAGGCCAAGGCGCCTTCCTCAACGGAATTCATCATCAGCGCCTCAGGGATCGAGCAGCGTTATGTGATGAACAAATCCGGCGTGCTGGACCCCGATGTAATGCACCCGCTTTTGCCCCCACGCAGCGATGATGAGCCGGGGATCATGGCGGAGATGGCGCTTGATGCCTGTGGTAAGGCGCTGGCACAGGCGGGGCGGGAGGCCGGTGAGGTCGATCTGGTGATCTGTGCGGCCTCCAATCATGAACGGGCCTACCCGGCGATTGCCATTGAAATTCAACAGCTTCTGGGCGCAGGCGGGTTTGCGTTTGATATGAATGTGGCCTGTTCCTCGGCCACTTTTGGCATTCAGACCGCGGCCGACATGATCCGATCTGGGTCGGTGCGTTGCGCAATCGTCGTCTCCCCTGAGATTTGTTCGGGGCATCTGGAATGGCGGGACCGGGATTGTCATTTCATCTTTGGTGATGTGTGCACGGCGCTGGTGCTGGAGCGGGCGGAGGACGCCAAGGGTGATCATTTCATCGTGCATTCCACGCGCTGTGCGACGCAATTTTCCAACAATATCCGCAACAACAATGGCTATCTGAGACGCACGCGCGAGGGGCACATGGAGGACCGTCGCGACATGCTGTTCGTGCAAGAGGGGCGAAAGGTTTTCAAGGAAGTGCTGCCGATGGTGTCGGCGCATATTTCAGAACATATGAAGGATGCATGCGTTGATGCGCAAAACCTGAAACGGCTTTGGCTGCATCAGGCGAACAAGACGATGAATGATTTTATCGGCAAGAAGGTGATGGGCCGCGTGCCGGAGCCGGAGGAACAGCCCAATATTTTGCAGGATTACGCGAATACGTCCTCGGCGGGGTCGATCATCGCGTTCTCAAAGTATTCCGCCGACATGGCGCCGGGGGAGACAGGGCTGATCTGTTCCTTCGGGGCGGGGTATTCCGTGGGGTCTGTGTTGGTGGAGCGGGCGTGAGGCGGCACGCGGCGCGGAAGCAAGGGCTTTAGCCCGCCGCGCCCTCGCAAGGCCCAACCCAGGGCCTGGCGAATTATCACGGCCAGCGCGCCGCTCAACCACACGGCGGTACGTCGCGATAAAGTGCCTTGGAACGAAGTCAGATCGCCATGCCACGGCCTGACGAAGGCGCTCTCTTTGGCTACTTCCCCATGGCCTTGCGCCACGCACGACGGCTGAGGCTCACATAGGTCTCATTGCCGCCCACCTGTACCTGATCACCCGAGGTCATCACCTTACCATCGGCGTCCTTACGGACCACCATCGTGGCCTTCTTGCCGGTTTGATCAATCGTGCGGATTTCCCGCATTTCATCGGCCCAGGCCAGAAGCGCGGCTGAGCCGGGGAAGAGCTCGCCCAGAAAATCCACGCGCAGCCCATAGCACATCACCGGCACATGCAGATCATCCACCGCGCAGGCCAGTTGCCAGACTTGAGCCTTAGACAGAAACTGCGCCTCATCGACGAACACGCAGGCCACAGGGCCCTTGTTTAGGCGCGTCTCAAGCTTGGCAAAGAGATCTTCGTCCGGCGCAAAGGTATCCGCCTCCCGGCTGATCCCGATGCGCGACGCGATCTGTGCCACGCCTGCGCGATCGTCGATCTGCGAGGTCAAGAGATAGACCTCCATCCCCTGTTCCACGTAGTTATGCGCGGCCTGCAAGAGCAGCGTGGATTTGCCCGCATTCATGGTGGAATAGTGGAAATAGAGCTTGGCCATAGGCGGGGAATTAGCCGGTTGGGCGGGGTGATTGCAATCCATCACCGATGCGGTCAGCATAGATGCCATGCCCAAGTTCGACGTCCGCAATGAATATGATCCTCTCGCCCATGTGGTGATGGGGCTGGGGCGTGGATATCACCGCGTGCCGGACCGGGTGGAGATTGCCAACAGCACGCACCAAAAGACGCTTGAGGCGCGCGGGCATCCCCCTGAGGCGCAGGTGACGCGCGAATTTGCGGGGTTCAAAGCGGCGATGGAGGCCCATGGCGTGTGCGTGCATGAGCCTGAGTTGGGGCCCGAGAGCGTGCAGGATCAAACATGCCCCCGCGATATTGGGTTTGTCATCGGAAACAGTTTTGTGCGGGCGGGGATGCGCCATGCCGGACGGGTGGAGGAGATCGAGGCCATTGAGAGCATCTTGGAGCCATTTGACGGGCCTCAGGTGACCGTGCCTCAAGGCCTGACGTTGGAGGGGGGAGATGTTGTTGTGCATGGCGCAAAGGTCTTTGTCGGTTCGGGCCAGCGGAGTGACCCCGAGGGGGCCGCGTTTCTGACCGCGCAATTTCCAGATCATCAGGTTCTTTCGGTGCCGACACGGTCGTTGGCCGAAGGCGAAGAAGTGCTGCACCTCGATTGCGCGTTCAACCCGCTTGGGCTGGGACATGCTTTGATCTATCCACAAGGGCTGGCGCAGGTGCCCGCCGCGATGGAGGCATTCGAATGGATTGAGGTCACGCGCAAGGAGGCACAAGCCTTGGCCACCAACGTGCTGTCGGTCGCGCCCGACCTGATCATTGCGCGGTCTGATCCCAGCTGTGCCAGGGTGAACCAGGCGCTCCGGGCAGCCGCGTACCGGGTTGAGGAGGTGGTCTTTGACGGCGTCCCCAGCACAGGTGGGTCGTTTCGCTGTGCCACGCTGCCTTTGGCGCGCGTGTGATTGACCCCATGGACGCCGTTTGACCCCTGCGCTATCAGGCGCAGGACTTTTAAAGGAAGACGGATATGTCCGGCCACGGCACCCCCATCAAGATGACCTCTCACGCCTCGACGGGCCTATCGGGTGAGGCCCATGTGCCAGGAGATAAATCCATCTCGCACCGATCGCTCATTCTGGGGGCGCTCAGCGTGGGCGAGACTCGCGTCACAGGGCTGCTGGAGGGCGAAGACGTGCTTGATACCGCGCGTGCAATGCGTGCATTCGGCGCGGAGGTGACGCGGGACGAGGCCGGGATGTGGCATATCCACGGGGTCGGCGTGGGTGGCTTTGCCGAACCGGATCAGGTGATCGATTGCGGCAATTCCGGCACGGGCGTGCGGCTTATCATGGGGGCGATGGCGACCTGTCCGATCACGGCGGCGTTTACCGGGGATGCGAGCCTTAACAAACGGCCCATGGCGCGGGTGACAGACCCGCTCGCGCTGTTTGGCGCGCGCACGGTCGGGCGCGCGGGCGGGCGATTGCCCATGACGGTTGTGGGGGCCGAGATGCCGGTGCCTGTGCGCTATGATGTGCCGGTGCCGTCAGCGCAGGTGAAATCGGCCGTGCTGCTGGCGGGCCTCAATGCTCCGGGTGAGACCGTGGTGATCGAACGAGAAGCGACGCGGGATCATTCAGAACGGATGCTGGCGGGGTTTGGCGCCAAGATTGCAACGGAAGACACCAACGAAGGGCGGATTATCACTCTGACCGGCCAGCCAGAGCTCAAGCCGCAGACCATCGTGGTGCCGCGCGATCTCAGCTCTGCTGCGTTTCCGGTCTGTGCCGCGATCATCACGGAAGGGTCCGATGTGCTGGTGCCGGGTATCGGGCTCAACCCCACGCGGGCGGGGCTCTTTACAACGCTCAAGGAGATGGGTGCGGATCTGACCTATGAGAATTTGCGGGAAGAAGGCGGTGAGCCTGTGGCCGATCTGCGCGCAAGGTTCTCGCCCGACCTGCACGGAATTGAGGTGCCGCCCGACCGCGCGGCGAGCATGATTGATGAATATCCCGTCCTGTCGGTCGTGGCCTCTTGCGCAGAAGGCAAGACAGAGATGCGCGGGGTCAAGGAGTTGCGCGTCAAGGAATCAGACCGCATTGACGCGATGGCGCGGGGCCTGCGCGCCTGTGGCGTGCGTGTCGATGAAGGTGAGGATTGGTGGACGGTGCACGGGCTGGGCCACGGCGGTGTGACAGGCGGGGCGACGGTGGAGACGTTCCTCGATCACCGGATTGCCATGTCTTTCATGGTTTTGGGGTTTGCGAGCCAGCAGGCGGTGACGCTTGATGATGGTGGACCGATTGCCACGTCTTTTCCGATCTTTGAGCAGCTGATGGGCGATTTGGGCGCGGATATCCGACGGGGGTGAGGGCCACGGTGGGGTGAAACCCCACCCTACGGCGATGTTGATTTTGGCAGCAGCATCGTTTGACGAAGGCGCTGGGTTGGAGCGGCTTTCATAACCTTTATCAACCCCGTTCAGACACAGGGAAAAATGACGGTCTGCGACCCGGTTTTGCCGCTCTTTGGCTGTTGAAACGTCGTGACTTTGCTATGTTCTATGACAGAGACTAAAGCGCGAAAGGCCAGGCGGCGATGTCCAGCGATCCTCTTGTTGTTTTTACCCCCTCTGGCAAGCGTGGGCGTTTTCCGGTGGGCACACCTGTCTTGACCGCGGCGCGGCAGCTTGGTGTGGACCTTGATAGCGTCTGCGGCGGGCGCGGGATTTGTTCCAAATGTCAGATCACGCCGAGCTACGGCGAGTTCCCCAAGCATGGGGTGACCGTGGAAGACGACGCGCTGAGCGCCTGGAACGAAGTGGAAGAACGCTATGACAGCAAGCGCGGCCTAAAAGCAGGGCGGCGGTTGGGCTGTCAGGCGCAGGTGATGAGCGACATCGTGATCGACGTGCCGCCCGAAAGTCAGGTCCACAAACAGGTCGTGCGCAAGGCAGCGTCCGCTCGGATCATTGAGATGGATGCGGCGACGAAGCTTTACACCGTGACGGTTCAAGAGCCGGATATGCACGAACCCTCAGGCGACTTGGAACGCTTGGAGGCCGCACTCAAGGCGCAAGGTGTCGAAGAGATGCTGCTGCCTAAATTGTCCATGCTGGGCAAGCTGCAGACGGTGTTGCGCAAGGGCAAGTTCACGGTGACCGTGGCGATCAACAAATCCCATCAGGACCGCGTGGCGCGGGTGCTTGAGATATGGCCGGGCACCTATGAAGGCGGCATTTATGGGCTCGCGATTGATCTAGGCTCCACCACCGTGGCAGCGCATTTAACCGATCTGGGCACGGGCGAGGTTGTGGCCTCCTCGGGCATCATGAACCCGCAAATCCGCTTTGGTGAAGACCTGATGAGCCGGGTGTCCTATGCAATGATGAACCCGGGCGGCGACGTAGAGATGACCCGCGCGGTGCGCGAGGCGATCAATACCTTGGCCGAAGAGATTGCCAAGGAAGGCGATATTGCACCAGAGCTGATCATGGAGACGGTGTTTGTCTGCAACCCTGTGATGCATCACCTGCTTTTGGGGATCGATCCGGTGGAGCTGGGCCAGGCACCCTTTGCGCTGGCCACGTCCGAGAGCATGACGATTGATGCGCGGGATCTGGACCTGAGCGCGCTGAACCCGCGCGCCCGTGTGTATATCCTGCCATGTATTGCGGGGCATGTGGGCGCGGATGCTGCCGCCGTCGCGTTGTCGGAAGAGCCGGGCAAATCGCTTGACCTTGCGCTGATTGTGGATGTGGGCACCAACGCCGAAATCCTACTGGGCGACCGGTCCCGCGTGCTCGCTTGTTCTTCGCCCACGGGTCCGGCCTTTGAAGGGGCGCAAATCTCCAGCGGGCAGCGGGCCGCGCCGGGCGCGATTGAGGCCATTCGCATTGACCCAGAGACGAAAGAGCCGCGCTTTCGCGTTATCGGCTCGGACAAGTGGTCCGATGAAGAAGGCTTTGATGAGGATATCGCTGGGACCGGGATCACCGGGATTTGTGGCTCGGGCATCATTGAGGCAGTGGCGGAACTGCGCATCGCCGGGTTGATGGATGAAAGCGGCCTGATCGGGTCAGCGGTTCAAACTGGCACGCATCGCTGTGAGCCGGATGGGCGGACACATTCGTACCTGGTCTATGATGGCACGCCGTCGGGCGGGCCACGGGTCACCGTGACGCAAGGCGATATTCGCGCCATTCAGCTGGCCAAATCAGCGCTTTATGCCGGTGCGCGGCTTCTGATGGATGAACGCGGCGTGGACAAAGTTGACCGCGTGGTGCTGGCCGGTGCCTTTGGCGCGCATATCTCGGCCAAGCATGCGATGGTGCTGGGGATGATCCCGGATGTGCCTTTGGACCGTGTGACCAGCGCAGGCAACGCCGCCGGAACGGGCGCGCGTTTGGCGCTGTGCAATGTCGGCGCGCGGGCTGAGATTGAGAGTGTGGTGCGTCAGATCACCAAGGTGGAAACGGCGATCGAGCCGAAATTCCAAGAGCATTTCGTGGCCGCCAACGCGATCCCGCATAAGACCGATCCGTTCCCGGAACTGAGCCAGGTGGTGGATTTGCCGAAGGTCAGTTTCAACACCGGTGGGCGCGAGGAAGGCGATAGCGATGGTGGTCGGAGACGGCGGCGCCGGCGGGCGTGAGTGCATCACAGCGTGGTTGTCAGGCCGTGGCGTGGCGATCTAAACGCTGATTGGCAGCCCTTTATCGTTCAGGCGCGTTGAACGCGTGATCAGTGTCCTGCGAATTTAATTTCGCCGGGCCGCCGACGAACGCGCGGCGGCCCAAGGGCCTTGATTCCGCGCGTGAGGCTGCACAAGAAATGAGCGGCGGTGCTTTGCGATGTAGCGATTGTGTGTTTTCCTATGGCAAGGCGCGCGCGCATCTGAGAATTTATCGCACCACCGAAAGGAATCCGACCCATCCTCGACCAGAGCGCAATAAGACCCACAGCGAAGGTTGAGGCAGTGCCCCGTGCGATTGGGCACGGGCTCATCAAGGTGCGGCGTAAATCCCAGGGGAGTGCGCTGTCGGATCTTCGCATGTCGGGCTGTCTTAAGGTTTTGTTTGCGCGTGGGGGTCCCCGGGTTGATGCAATCCTGATCAACAGTGCGGGTGGATTGACCAGTGGGGATCGGCTCTCGGTTGAGATTGGTCTTGAAGACGACGCTGTGGCGTCTGCGACAACGCAAGCGGCGGAACGCGCCTATCGCGCGGCGGACGGTGAGGCGCGGGTACGGACGCATTTGGATGTGGCACGGGGCGCACAGATGCTGTGGCTGCCGCAGGAATTGATTTTGTTCGATGGCGCCAAGTTGGATCGGCAACTGCACTGCGATCTGGCCCCGGAAGCGCGGCTTGTACTGGTGGAGCCAGTCATTTTCGGGCGCGCTCAGATGGGGGAGGCGCTGCGCGACATCTGGTTTCGCGACCGGATTGCGATCGACCGCGCAGGCGTGCCGCTTTATCGCGACACGACCCGGCTACACGGAGATATGAACGATGTGCTCTCTGGCGCGGCGATTGCCCAAAGGGCCGGGGCGATGGCGAGTTTGGTCTATGCCGCGCCGGATGCGGCCGCCCATCACCGGGCCTTGGTCGACGAATTGCCCGGGACAGCCGGTGCGTCTCTCTTGCATGATGATCTTTTGGTGCTGCGTCTCTTGGCCCAAGATGGGTTTGAGTTGCGCCAGTCTCTTTTACCTATCTTGGACCGCTTGACCGGTCACACTTTGCCCACATCCTGGAGGCTTTGACATGAACCTGACCCCGCGTGAGAAAGACAAGTTGCTCGTGGCCATGGCCGCCGAAGTGGCGCGCAAACGGTTGGCGCGGGGGGTGAAGCTCAACCACCCGGAGGCGATTGCGCTGATCACTGATGCGGTCGTCGAAGGCGCCCGCGATGGTCGATCCGTCGCGGATATGATGCAAGCGGGTGCGCAGGTGATCACAGCAGAGCAATGCATGGAAGGCGTGCCCGAGATGATCCACGAGGTGCAGGTTGAGGCGACCTTTCCGGACGGCACCAAATTGGTGACTGTGCACAATCCGATCAGGTGAGCCGTGAGTATTTTTGGAAAGATGAAGCGAGGGGTGACGCGATGATACCGGGTGAGATGTTTGTGGCTGAAGGGTCGATCACGCTCAATGCGCAATCCGAGGCGGTGACAGTGATGGTGGCCAATACCGGCGATCGGCCTGTGCAGGTGGGGTCGCATTACCACTTTGCGGAAACCAACCCGGGCCTTGAATTTGATCGGGACGCAGCCCGCGGGATGCGGCTGGATATTGCGGCGGGTACGGCGGTGCGGTTTGAGCCGGGCCAACGGCGCGAGGTGCAATTGATCCCGATCAGCGGGGCGCGGCGGGTGTTCGGGTTCAATCAACGCGTGATGGGAGATCTTTGACATGCCAGCGACGATCAAGAAATCCGACTATGCGGCGATGTTTGGCCCCACGGTGGGGGATAAGGTGCGGCTTGCTGACACCGATCTCATTATCGAGGTGGAGCGCGATTTGATCGCCGAGCGGGCCGGGGCGGCGACCTCGGGCGGGTCGGGCGGCAATGCGATGCTTTACGGGGAAGAGGTGAAGTTTGGCGGCGGCAAGGTGATCCGCGATGGGATGGGCCAAAGCCAGATGACGCGGGCCGAAGGGGCGGTGGACACCGTCATCACCAATGCGCTGGTCGTGGACTACACAGGGATCTACAAGGCCGATATCGGTCTCAAGGACGGTCAGATTGCGGCGATTGGCAAGGCTGGTAATCCCGATACGCAACCGGGTGTGGACATCATCGTGGGGCCGGGCACCGAGGCCATTGCGGGGGAGGGCCGGATCCTCACCGCAGGCGGGTTTGACAGCCACATTCATTTCATCTGCCCTCAGCAGATTGAGGATGCGCTGCATTCCGGGCTGACCACGATGTTGGGTGGTGGCACCGGCCCCGCGCACGGGACGCTGGCCACCACATGCACACCCGGGCCCTGGCACATCGGGCGGATGTTGCAGGCGGCGGATGCGTTTCCGATGAACCTGGCCTTTGCGGGGAAGGGGAATGCGTCGCTGCCCGCCGCGCTGGAGGAGCAGGTAAAGGCGGGGGCTTGCGCGCTCAAGCTGCATGAGGATTGGGGCACGACGCCGGGCGCGATTGATTGCTGTCTCACCGTCGCGGACGCTATGGACGTGCAGGTAATGATCCACACCGATACGCTGAATGAAAGCGGGTTTGTCGAGAATACAGTGGCGTCGATGAAGGGCCGGACCATCCACGCCTTTCATACCGAAGGCGCGGGCGGGGGGCATGCGCCGGACATCATCAAGATTTGTGGGGAGGAACACGTGCTGCCCTCCTCCACCAACCCGACACGGCCCTTCACGGTGAACACGATTGAAGAGCATCTCGACATGCTCATGGTCTGTCACCATCTCGACAAGTCGATCCCCGAAGACATCGCATTCGCAGAAAGCCGCATCCGGCGGGAGACGATTGCCGCCGAAGACATCCTGCATGACATGGGCGCGTTTTCGATCATTGCGTCCGACAGTCAGGCGATGGGGCGCGTGGGCGAGGTTATCATCCGCACCTGGCAGACCGCCGACAAGATGAAGAAACAGCGGGGTCGGTTGCCTGAGGAGACGGGTGAGAACGACAACGCGCGGGTGCGGCGCTACGTGGCGAAATACACGATCAACCCGGCGATTGCGCATGGAATTTCCGGGCATATCGGCAGCATTGAACCCGGCAAGCGCGCCGATCTG
>JBCCDT010000036.1:0-30720 GCA_039030635.1 Pseudomonadota bacterium | reverse complement strand
TCACGCGATTGGGCGGCCAAAGGCACGGCCCTTCTCGGCGTGAAGGCGGTGATCGCCGAAAGCTTTGAGCGTATTCACCGATCCAACCTGGTGGGCATGGGCGTGATCCCGTTCGAATTCACCGGGGGCGACACGCGCGCCTCATTGGGCCTCACAGGGGATGAGACCGTGTCCATCTCGGGACTCGACACAATCGAGCCGCAGCAGGAGGTGCCATGTACCATCGTGATGGGCGATGGCACGGTGAAAGAGATCACGCTCAAATGCCGGATCGATACGGCCATTGAGGTGGAATATGTCGAACATGGTGGCGTGCTGCATTACGTGCTGCGCAACCTAGCGGCAACGCCGATAGCTGCGGAGTAACTCGCACACCCGCACCAGACCCACCCGACTAAGCGGTTCTTCGCCTTGTGCATATCTTTGTCCTTTCACGGGACACGGGTCTGCGGCTACGCTTTTCCCAACCCTTGGTTGAGCAGGGTAGGCAGTGCTGCGACGTAAGATGCGGCAAACGAGCAAGGAGCGGGCAACATGGCGACCACAACAAACGTGATCAAAGGCGGACTTGCCATCAATGAGGTCGGCGCAGATCCGACCGGGACGCCCGGCTTTGACACTGACAATGATGGGTCTGTCAGCCTTTTTGCGGATGAGTTTGTCGAGATCATCAACGTGTCCGCCAACCCGATCGATCTGTCCGGTGTGCAGCTTTGGGATGGCGAAGGCCTTATTCATACGCTGAGCGGCACGTTGCCCGCGGGTGGGACGCTGTTGATCCTCGATACCTCTGCCGATCTGGTGTCCGCCACGGCCGCCTACCCGGATGCCACTGTTGTGATCGCGTCGGGAACGATGGGTTTGAACAACACTGGCGAGAGCCTGGGCCTGGTCGATACATCAAGCACCGACAATGATTTCGTGGTGTTCAACTACGGCGATGGCGCCACCAGCGATCCGGTCACGGACAATGTCAGCTTTCCGGGGTCCAACCTTATCGGCACGGATGGAACAACCGCAACAGGCGACGGTCAAAGCGTGCAGCGCAGCCCAGGCGGAGACGATGCCATTGTCGTTGCAGACGCCTCACCCGGTGTGTTCTGTTTTGCGCCCGGCACAATGATCGCCACGCCCGAGGGTGAAATCCCGGTCGAGGATCTGCACATCGGACAGCCTGTTTTGACCCAAGAGGGCGACTGTGTGCCCGTGAAGTGGATCGGATGGCAAACTGTTCCGCGCGATCGTCATCACGCGCATCAACAGCTGGTCCGCATCCGCGCCGGGGCCCTTGGCCCGAACATGCCGCACACGGATCTCACGGTCACAGCAGATCACGGCATGGTGCTAGACGGGGTCGTGATCAACGCGGCGTGCTTGATCAACCGCACAACCATCGATTGGTTGCCCCGCGCAGAGACAGACACGCAATGTGTTGTCTATCACGTGGAAACGGAGGGCCATGACGTGATCCTCGCCAATGGCGCGCCGGCCGAAACCTTTGTCGATTATGCCGCGCGGCGCGGCTTTGACAATTATGCCGATTACCTTGCCCTCTACGGGGCGGAGCGCATCATTCGCGAAATGCCCTATCCGCGCGTGACCGCCGCGCGTCTTCTTCCGGCCAGCCTCAAGGCGCAGCTTGGCATCGGGGGGGCCGTTTTGCCGGATCGGAGTGTCGCCTGAACCTCTCGCACCTTGCTGCGTCACGCGCTTTACCTAACGCCGCAAAAGCCTAGCTCTGTCATCAAGACAGGGAGAGCGCGATGAGCAACAGCAGCTGGGATTTCGACGTTGTGATCGTGGGCGCGGGGGCCGCAGGGTTGGCGGCCACGCATCTGTTGCACAATGCGGGCCGGCGCGTGATCTGCCTTGAGGCCGCGGACCGCATTGGCGGGCGGTGCTATACGGACACCTCGATCTTTGGCGTGCCCTTTGATGTGGGCGGGCATTGGCTGCACTATGCCGATGTAAACTCTTTCATTCCGATTGGTCATGAGCTGGGTTTTGATCTTTACGCCGAGCCGGGTCACCTGCATCTGGCGGGATGTCTGGCAGACGGCCCCGCCTTGGAACGGCTGGAAGAGGTGACCGCAGAATTGCATCGTCAAGGGCAAGCCCCTGTCGATATGTCCATGGCCGATGCCATCGACGCAAAGGATACGTTTGATCACACGTCCCTGATGCTCAAGGCGCTGTCAGCCGGGCGGGATCTGGGCGAGATTTCAATGCAGGATTGGCATACGGGCGCGCTGGAAGAAAACAACTGGTTCTGCAGGCAAGGTTTCGGTGCGATTGTGGCCGCCCATGCCATCGGATTGCCGGTCAAGACCGGGACAGCCGTGTCCACCGTGACCCGGACCCCCGACGGGGTAGAGGTTGAGACCCCAGATGGCACGCTGCGGGCCGGGCATGTGATCATCACCGTTTCTGTGGGTGTCCTCGCGGCTGAGGCCATTCGGTTTGATCCCCCGCTTGATACCTCCAAAGAGGCCGCACTCAACGGGATCACCATGGGCGTCTATAACCACGCGGCCATGTTGTTTGATCCGGCTACGCTTCCGGTCGAAGCGGACACATGGGTCACCTACCCCATTGAAGAGGTGTCAGCCCAGATGGCGCGCGGGGGCGGTATCCTGTGCAACATATCCGGGTCAGGCCTGTGCAGTTTTGAACATGTGGGCAACTTCGCCCGCGAGATGGAAGCAGCAGGAGAAGACGCGGCCATTGACTTTGCCCTGTCGCGCATGGCCGACGTGTTTGGCGCAGACATTCGCAAAGGGTTTCGCAAGGGCCATGCCACGCGATGGGGATCCAACCGGTTTACCCACGGGTCCTACTCGGGCACGCGCCCGGGCGCGGCGGGCCTGCGCGGCGCCCTGCGTGACAGCCATGCCGATGCTATCCATTTCGCAGGCGAGGCCATGAACGAAGGAGAGACCGTGTGCGTTTCAGGCGCGCATAAAGAAGGTCTTCGCGCGGGCAAAGAGGTGCTGGCCGCTCTTTGATCCCCCCCTCCCGCGCCATTTCAAACGACCAAACCATGCAACTTTCTGTGCGTTTGCAAGACATTCGTTCGAAACCGAATTGGGTGCAGGCTCCAACGCGCCTCGGATTTTGAAAGAAACCCATACGAAAAAGATCGCAGACTAACTCGGCTTTCGAGGATGCGAAATGACTTCGACACCTGTGACAATTTGTCAAAAGGGCCAAATGCGAGACGCCATGCAATTATGGCTTCGGGCTTAGCATGCCTTGGTATGCGGGCCGAAATACGGGGAATGGAAAGGAACTTAGCGATCTACGCTTTTGCGCGGCGCGGCAGTCAACCACCACAAATGCAAGACCGCAGCGCGACGTACTCACTGACCCGGTTGAGGGATCAACGAGGCAAACCAAAGAGGATGATGTGGCCCACGAAAAGGACCCAAAGCGTTCCGTCGATTACAATGACTACACAAGCCAAAGCTCACGCCTGCTTCGGATCGCAAAACGCTTGCCGCAACACAAGCTTGAAACCCTTGCGCGCGAGGCGATCCAACGACTGATCGCCCTGGGCGTCGGTCGCAAGCGGGTTTCGCAATGGGAGTTGAACAAATCGATCGAGCGTTTGTGCCACGCGCTTTTGGACGACGATGATCAACTGGCCGCAAGAATGGTCGTGGACCTGCTGCGCAAGGGTGTCGAGCCTGACACGATCTACATTGACTATCTGGCCACATCGGCCAAGCGCCTCAATGAATGGTGGGATCAAGACAAGGCCAGTTTTTGGCAACTGACCGTGGCCACCTGTCGGGTCCTGGCGATCATGCGCAGCATGGACCACCTGTTCGAACCCGCGGTGATCTCTGACGAAAAGTCGGTTCTGCTTGCTGGCGTCCCAGGAGAGCAGCACGCCGTGTCGCTGCGCATGGCCGCCGATATTTTTCACAAAGACGGCTGGCACGTGGTCGTCCTCCTTGGGCTGTCTCACTATGCCTTGGTGCGGAAAATCGCGGCGACGCAGACGCGGGCCATTGGTTTGACGATGAACAACAAAAGCTCCCTTGATGCGCTGTCCAAGCTGATCGTGTCGTTGCATATCTGCCGCCCGACCACGCCGATCTTCCTCAATGGCCCGGGCACCAAGGATCTTTTGCCGAGACTGGCCTGGATGGACTTGGAAGGCGTGTCCGACAATCTGGGCGATGCGAGGACACAGATGAACGAGTGGGTCTCTGGGCACAGAGCCTGAGAATTTACACGCCTGACGGCGGTCGACATGGACAGCGCCCGACGACCCACATCCGATGCGGATCGCCGTGTATCTTGAGCGCTGTATTGGTGGGCTTGATCAGACCTTCACCCGTTCAGAGCGCGGATCATACATCGGCTTTAGGCTTGCCGTGGCTTTCACTTTTGTGCCCATCACGTCAATTTCATAGGTCGAGGCGAGCACATCTGCTGCTTTTTCGCCCTTTGACGGCACATATCCCAAACCAATAGCACCCCCCAGATGATGGCCATAATTGCCTGAGCTGAGATAACCCACATACTCCCCGTCGCGCACGATAGGTTCGTTGTGGAACAGCAGCGGCTCTGGCTCATCGAGCAGGAATTGCACCATGCGGTTATGCGGCCCGCTTTCCTTGCGCGCGGCCACGGCACCCTTCCCGATAAAGTCGGGCTTGTTCATGTCCACGGCAAAGCTCAGCCCCGCATCGACTACATTGTCTTCGCAGGTGATGTCATGGCCAAAGTGCCGGAACGCTTTTTCGATCCGGCAGCTGTCCATCATGTGCATCCCGCACAGCGTGAGCCCCACATCCTGGCCAGCCTCCCACAGTGTCTCGAACGCGTGTCCGGCCATATCGGCAGGCACATAAAGCTCCCAGCCCAACTCACCCACGTAGGACACGCGATGCGCCCGCGCCAGCCCCATGCCAAGCTCAATCTCTTGGGCCGTGCCAAAGGGGTTGGTGTCATTTGAGAAATCATTGGGCGACACTTTCGCCAGCAGGTCCCGCGCATTGGGCCCCATGATCGCCAGCACACCTTCGGCCGCGGTCACATCAGTGATCACCACCTGATAGCCCTCGGCGTTGCGGCGCAGGTGGGTTTCATCCGCCAGCCGTGTCGCGGCAGGCGTCACCACCAGATAGACCGTTTCCGTCAGGCGCGTCACAGTCACATCCGCCTCAATCCCGCCTTTGGAATTGAGGAACTGGGTGTAGACGATCTTGCCCGCAGGCACCGACATGTTCGCCCCGCACACCCGGTTGAGCAGCGCCTCAGCATCCGGGCCCTCGACCCGCAGCTTGCCAAATGAGGACATGTCATACATGCCCACATTTTCGCGCACGGCCTTGTGTTCCGCGGCGGAGTTTTCGAACCAGTTCTGCCGCTTCCAGCTGTAGTGGTATTCGCGTTCCTGGCCCTCATTGGCGAACCAATTGGCGCGTTCCCAGCCGGCGATTTCACCCATGACTGCGCCCTGCTCAAGCAGGTGGTGGTGGAACGGCGTCCGCCGCACACCGCGCGCCGTGGCCTTTTGCCGATAGGGGAAGTGATCGGCGTAGAGCAGGCCCAGCGTCTCGGTCGAGCGATGGTAGAGATAGTGTTTGTTGCCCTGGAAGGGCTGCATCCGACCAATATCCACATCACCCAGGTCGAACGGCTTTTCACCGTCTTCCATCCATTGCGCCAGCGCCATGCCAGCCCCACCCGCAGACTGAATGCCGATGGAGTTGAACCCGGCGGCGACCCAGACATTGTCCATCTCCGGCGCGAGGCCGAGGTGATAGGCATCATCGGGCGTAAAGCTTTCGGGCCCGTTGAAGAAGGTGTGAATGCCCGCCTCCGCCAGCATCGGCACCCGGTCGCAGGCTTGCTCAAGGATCGGTTCGAAATGGTCGAAATCTTCCGGCAACTGATCAAACTCAAAGCTGTCGGCGATCCCATTCATGCCCCAGGGTTTGGACACCGGCTCAAACGCGCCGAGAAGCATCTTGCCCGCGTCTTCTTTGTAATAGGCACATTCATCCGGCACCCGCAGCACCGGCATCTGGCTCAGACCCTGGATCGCCTCGGTCACGATGTAGAAATGTTCGCAGGCATGAAGCGGCACGTTCACGCCCGCCATCTTGCCCACTTCGTGGCCCCACATGCCCGCACAGTTCACCACCATATCGGCGGCGATGTGGCCTTGGTCTTGCCCGTCATCGCTGATCCAGTCGACACCGGTGATTCGGCGGCCTTGACGCTTCATGCCGGTGACTTTCACGCGCTCTTTGACAACCGCGCCGTTCATCCGCGCGCCTTTGGCCAGCGCAAGGGCGATATTGGCGGGATCGGCCTGTCCGTCCGTCGGCAACCACACGCCGCCCTTCACATTGTCGAGGCTGATGTGTTCATACCGCTCTTTCACCTCATTGGGCGAAAGCTCCTCCACAGGCACGTCAAAGGCGCGCGCCATAGCGGCGTTTCGATAAAGCTCTTCCAGCCGCTCATCCGTCAGCGCTACAGAGACGGATCCCACCTGGCGCATACCGGTGGCAACTTCGGTTTCGGCCTCAAGACCCATGTAAAGCTCAGCCGAGTACCGGGCGAGCTTGGTCATGTTCTGGGACGCGCGCAGCTGACCAATCAGGCCCGCCGCATGCCACGTCGTGCCACAGGTGAGCTGTTTACGCTCCAACAAAACAACATCTTTCCAGCCCTGTTTGGCCAGGTGATAGGCCACCGAGCAGCCGATCACGCCGCCCCCGACAATGACAACACGCGCATTCTGAGGCAGATCCGCCATGACATTCCCCTTCACAGATTCGGTTTGCTTTTGACGTGTTTCGCATGTTGGCGGGTCAGGCGATGTTGAGTATGCGCCAGAATGCTGTCGGATTTTAAAGGATGGCGAGTGCACAACGCACAACCCGCCCCGGACTTGATCCGGGGCCTCAGCCCGATGCAACGCCAGAGGCCCCGGATCAAGTCCGGGGCGCGAGTTGCATTACGCCGCCTGTCCCGCGATTTTTCCTGAAAACATGCACCCGCCCAGAAACGTACCTTCCAGCGCGTTGTAGCCGTGGTACCCGCCGCCACCGAAGCCTGCCGCCTCACCCGCAGCATAGAGTCCCGGGATTGGCGCACCTTTCGTGTCCAGCACTCGGGCATTCAAATCCGTCTCGATCCCGCCCAAAGACTTGCGGCTCAGCACATGCAACCGCACGGCAATCAAAGGCCCATTTGCGGGATCGAGAAACTTGTGCGGCTTGGCCGTACGAATGAGCCGATCACCGCGATACTTGCGTGCGGCATGGATCGCCATGACCTGCGCATCCTTGCTGAACGGGTTGGTGATCTGAGCGTCACGCGCCGCGATCTGCGCATGCAAATGCGCCTCATCGATCAGTCCGCCACCCGCCACCTGGTTCATCCCCCGCACGAGCGACGGCAAATCCTGCGCCACGACAAAATCCTCTCCGCGCTCTTTGAACGCCTCCACAGGATCCGTCGCGCGTTTGCCCGACAAGATGCGCTGACGGATCACCTCCATCCATTTGCCGGAGGTGAAATCGGGGTTCTGTTCCGAGCCTGACAGGGCGAACTCTTTCTTGATCACGGCCTGGGTCAGAACGAACCAGCTATAACTGTGGCCGGTCTTCAGAATTTCTTTCAAAGTCCCGCGCGTGTCGAAGCCTGGCAAAGCCGGCGGCGACAAACGATTGCCCTGCGCATCAAACCACATCGAAGAGGGCCCGGGCAGAATGCGGATGCCATGATCGGGCCAGATCGGATCCCAGTTCTGCACGCCTTCGGTATAGGTCCAAAGCCGGTCACCGTTGATCAGACTTGCGCCCGCGGCCTCAGACACATCCAGCATGCGCCCATCGACATGGGCCGGAACACCGCAGACCATACGCTCTGGTACGGGGCCTAGCTGATCCTCAGGCCAAGCACGCCTGACGCGGTCCAAATCCCCTCCGATGCCACCAGAGGTCACGATCACGCAGTCCGCCGCCAAGGCAAACTCTCCCACCTTGTCGCGGTTTGTCTTGGCACCGCGCGGCGCGTCATCCTGAGCCAGAACGGTGCCGGTGACCCCGGTCGCCGCGCCATTGGTCATGTCAATCCGGTCCACCTGATGGCGGAACGCGTATGTCAGCCGACCTGCTTTTTCGTGCTCTGCACAGCGCGCCACAAAGGGCTCCAACACGCCGGGCCCGGTGCCCCAGGTGAGATGAAAGCGCGGCACGGAATTGCCATGCCCATCAGCAAAGCTGCCACCCCGCTCGGCCCAGCCAACAACCGGAAACCACCGATGGCCCAACCCATGGAGCCATTCGCGCAGCCCGCCAGAGGCAAACTCCAGATAGGCCTCCGCCCATTTGCGCGGCCAGGCATCTTCGGCGCGATCAAACTGCGCCGATCCGGCCCAATCGCCCCGCGCCAGATCAAGGCTGTCACGGATGCCCATGCGCCGCTGTTCGGGCGTGTCGACCATGAACACACCGCCCAGGGACCAAAACGCCTGCCCGCCCAGATTTTGCGGTCCTTCCTGATCGACAACGATCACGGATTTGCCCCGATCGCCCAGCTCTGCCGCCGCCGCCAACCCGGCCAGACCGGCCCCTACAATGATCGCATCCGCATCCGCCATATCAGATCCCCGCTTTCCGCCTGTGCCGCATCTCTAGCGGCGTGATGCCAAAAAATTTCTTGTAAAGCACGGAAAACCCTTCGGAAAATCCACAGGCCAATCCCACCTCACGCACGCTGAGCGTTGTGTTGAGCAGCAGGTTATTGGCCTTCGCCAACCGCAGCTGACGGTAATATGTGTTGGGCGTCGTGTTGAGGTAGTTGCGAAACTTCCGCTCCAACGACCGAGAGGATATACCAACCCGCCGCACCAGCTCCGCGATGGGCACGGGTTCTTCTATGTGGCTTTGCATGATCTCAATCGCGCGGTTCAACTCCGCATCTCCCGTCGCGGTTCCGCCCGCACCGCCAAAGGGCTGGCGCGTGCCAAAATCGCGGATCTTGTCGTGCAGGAAAATGTTGGCGACGGTCATCAATTCCGCCGATGGCATATGCTGCCCCATCACCGACAACACCACGTCGAGCGCTGTGCTCATCCCCGCGCATGTGACAACACGGCCATTGCGGCTGGCCAGCGCGTTATCGGCGTCAAACATCTCCATCCGCTCGCGGAAGATGGCGGAGTTTTCCCAGTGGGTCGACAGGCCCTGCGCCTCTGCCCCGCGTTCACGGATGTATCGGCTCGCGGCCTCGGCCAGCAGATAGACCTGCGCGCCGCGGTTGGTGTAGCGGTCAATCACCGACCCCATCGACAGATGCGGCTCATCCTGATTGGAATTGCCAATCACAAAGAGGTAGTCCGCCTGTGGCCTGTCCTCAAAGCGGTCTGTCTCGACGCTGGCGTCGCTGAAACTTTTGACCGGCCCCCCCAGGTGCGATCGGTACGTCCAATCAAACACCGGTCGCGCGGTCACACGGTTGGCAATGCGCAAGGCATCGACCACCGCGGCCAGTTCAATCAGGACAAACCCATGCGCCACGACCACGTCAAACTGCACCAAACGGTGCGGGGTTGGCGTGGCTTTGGCATCTTTCGTCATGGTCAGACGATTATATGCCCGGCATCCCGCAATTGTCTTGCAAGTTCTGCGATATGCGCCGGCCCGACCTCGCAGCAGCCGCCGACGATACTGGCCCCCTGCCCGACCCATCCCATGGCAAAATCTGCATAGGGTTCTGGCCCCAGATCGGTCCGCTCCGTCAGGGTGTCCACCGTCGGGAACTCTGTCTTGAACCCGTCAGAGATTTTGGTGAACCCGTTGGCATAAGCGCCAAACGGCTTTGCGAAGGTTTTGATGATCTCCAGCCCGTCCGCCACCACCTCAGGCCGCGAACAATTGAGCAGCACCGCATCCACCTGGTGATTGGCCACCACTGCTGCCACATCTGTCAAAGGCTCGCCCGAGCGAAAGATCGTGCCGTCGAAATCATCCGTGCTCATGGCCAACCAAACGGGTTTGCCTTGCCCATCCGTGGCCCTGAGCGCACCCTCGGCATGCTCCACGGAGGTCACGGTTTCAATGAGAAAGATATCCGCCGCCTCTTTGACATGGGCGACAATCTCACCATAGACCTCGGCCGCTTCGTCCGCCGGGGGAAAGATATCAGGGCGGTAGGACGCGTTCAGCGGGCCAAGTGCGGCGGCAACACGCCCGTGGCCTGCCGCATCGCGGGCCGCCCCTGCGGTGGACATGGCCGTGCTCAAAAGCGTTTCAAAATGCTCTTCGATCCCCACGCGGCGCAGGCGATCGCGCAGCACGGCATAGGTGTTGGCCGTGGCCACCGTGGCACCGGTTTCAAAATAAGAGCTGTGCACATCGCGCACCAGATCCGGGTGGTCGATCATCACCTTGGTTGACCAAAGCCCTGTGGGTGTGTCGCCCGAACGTTTGACAAGCTCCTGCCCGATCGAGCCGTCCAAAAGTGTGATCTCAGCCATGCCGTGGTCCCTCTCCGATCCCCCAAGTCAAGCGGATGTAGCGGAGTGTGGGCGCTGCGCCAATACTCTATTTCCCGACAGGGTATATGGCCGCGAATTTTTCGGTATAGAGCGCGACCATCTCCTCCTCTGTCACGCCGTCATCATAGGGCGGTGTGGTGACCGTTTTCACCTCTTGCGCGCTGATCAAGACAAGCGCGTTGATCCGATCTGCTAGATCCCCCCAGACCTCCCGCCATTTTACGATCAACGCGTCGAACTCTGCGCCCGTCTCGACCACCCGCACTGGCCCGCGCACCCGCACCGCTTTGCGCAGCCATTGATCGACAAAGTTCACTTCCGCCATGGGCTGATGCGCCAGGTTTGCCATGGTGTCCGGCGACCGGATTTCAGCAAATGCGATGGTGGTGTCATCCAGCACAAGAAACGTGCCTTTGGGTGACAGATGCGGGTGACCATCGGCTGTGACGGTGGCCACAAACCCCAGTGGAAACCGCGCAATCATACTCTGGGCGAAATCATTCAGCACCATGTCTAACCCTCCTGCCCCGGTGGCAGTAAAACCAGCTTTCCCGCGAAGCGTTTGGATTGAAAATCCTCCTGCGCGCGGGCGATATCGTGCATGGGATACGTGCCTGAGATCAACGGGCGCACCGCACCGCTGTTCACCATGTCGATCAGCGATGCAAACACCTCGGGCGGCTGGTAGGTGCAACCATGGATCGTGATATCGCGCAGGTAGATGCGACGCAGATCAGCCTCCACAATCGGCCCACCAATGGCCCCGGCCACGGCGTAGTGCCCGCCCGCTGTCAGGGCATCGATCAGCGCGCCCCAAATGTCGCCACCCACCACATCGATCACAGCATGAAACATGTCCGCAGGCAGCGCGGCACTGCGGTCCAGCACCGCGATAGCGCCCGCCTCTCTCACCCTGTCCGCTTTGGCCGCAGAAGACACACCCGTCACGTCCGCACCCAGCCGCGATGCGAGCTGCACAGCGGCGAGCCCGACCCCCCCGGACGCGCCCGTGACCAAAACACGCTGCCCTGCCGACACACCGGCCCGATGCAATAACCCTGCGGCGGTGCCAAAAGCCGTGGGAATGGCTGCGACCTCAACATCGCTCAGAGGTGACGCAGAGACGTCATAAAGGTCGGCCGCCTGGACCAGGCAATACTCCGCGAACGCGCCATCAAATTCGGATCCAAGCGCCTCAAAGCCGAAAGGATTCTGTGGTGTCGGGCGCGGTTGATTGATCGGGCAGGTGACGCGCTGACCCAGGTCAAACCCTGACACATCCGCCCCAAGTGCGACCACTTCACCGCAAAGATCACCGCCCTGGATGCGCGGAAACTGCAACGCACCGCCCCAGCCACCCGCAGCGTCATCGCCCACGGCGTCGCTTTCTTCCGTGCCGGCGGTGACCTCCGCGGCGTACCACCCGATGCGTGTGTTGATGTCGGTGTTGTTCACCCCCGCCGCCAGCACGCGGACCAGCACCTGTCCCGCCTCAGGCCGTGGCACCGGGATATCCGTCCGCCATTCCAATGCCTCTGGCCCGCCATGGCGCATCAAGTACACACCACACATCGTATCAGGCAAGGTCATGGGCTGGTGTCCTTCTACCGTGCTGTCTGGTCAATATCCTTGAGGCCCAACAGCACCGCCGCGCCCAGCATCAACGCGCCAGAGACACGGTTGATCCACTGCCCGGTCAAGGCCTTGACCCGTCCGATAGTGCGCCGCGCCGTCCACCCCCAAAGAATGAGGATCAGCCCATCAACCACCAGATAGGTCACCCCAAGGATCAAAAGCTGTGGCCAGATGGGCGCGCCCGTGTCGATGAACTGCGGAAACAGCGCCCCAAAAAAGACGACCGCATAAGGGTTGGCCATCGAGGTGAAAAACCCTTGCCGGAACAATCGCCCGCCCGCAGGCGTGGGTGTGTCCGTCTCAGCCTTGGAAAAGATCAGCTTCAGCCCGATCCACGCCAGATAGGCCACGCCCAACCACTTTACGATCCAAAGCGCATCGGCAGAGGCCGCGACAATCGCCGTCAGACCAAAAGCCGCAAGCGTCATCTGAATGGAATTGGCCGTCAGATCCCCCGCCACCGTGGCAAGGCTGCGGCGCAACCCATGGCGCAGGGAATTGGAGATGATCAGCAATTGGCTGGTGTCTGGCGGCGTCACGAAAAACGCCGCCAGAACACCTAGGTACAACAGGTACGTCTCAACACTCACGCGCGGATCCGGTCATTGGCCGGGTCCCACATGGGCGCATCCGCCTGCACCGTGGCCTTGCACCGCTCGCCAAAGATCTCGACCTCAAGCTCTTGGCCCTCCGATGACAAATCGGTGCGCACCACACCCAGCGCGATCGAGGCATCAACCCGATACCCCCAGGCCCCGGAGGTGGTTTCACCCACAACCTCACCACCATGCCAGATTGTCGACATGTAGGGCGCATCCGCCTTGTCCGCGTCGACTTTCAGCGTGACAAAGGCTTTCTTGCGGCCTTGCTGCTTTTCGTTCATCAGCGCGGCTTTGCCGGTGAAATCCTGCGGTTTGTCGAACTTGACGAACCGCTCCAGCCCACCTTCGAGCAAGGAGTAATCCGTCGACAGATCCCCCTTCCACGCGCGGTAGCCCTTTTCGATGCGCAGAGAGTTCAGCGCGTACATGCCGAAGGGCTTGGCGCCGGCCTCAAGGATCGCCTCATAGATCGTCGGCATATCCTCATTGGCGGCATGGACTTCCCAGCCCAACTCACCTGTAAAGCTCACCCGGATCAGAAACGCATCGCGGCCTGCAACCTTGCAATGCTGATGCGTGAGCCACCCGGTGGAGAGATCCCCATCGGTGAGCGGTGCAAGCACATCCCGCGATGTCGGCCCGGCAACCAAAAGCGCGGTGCGCTCGGTCGTGGTTTCCGTCACGGTGACACCATCGGGCACGTTCTGGCGCAGAAGATCGCCGTCATGCCATTGCGCGCCCGCTGCGGTGATCAGGACAAAATCATCCTCGGCCAGACGAATGCAGGAAAACTCGGTCAGGACACGGCCCCGGCTATCGGCGCGGTAGACCAGGTTGATGCGCCCGATCTTGGGCAGACCACCGGTCACGAACCCGCGCAGCCATTCATCCGCGCCCGCGCCCTTGATGCAGAACCGAGAGAAGCCCGGCAGGTCGAGAACACCGCACGCGTCGCGCACCGCTTCGCATTCTTCCTTGATCCGCGGCTCCCACGGGCCGGAGCGGTACCAGGTTTGGGTGGCCTCTTCCGAGGTATCATCGCCCGGCTTGGCAAACCAATTGGCCCGTTCCCAGCCGTTATAGGCGCCCATCACACCGCCCATTTCGCGCACTTTCGCGTCATTGGGGCTAAGCTTCTTGTCGCGCCCGGCGGGCCATTCGTGCCATGGGAAATGCATGGCGTATTCATGGCCATAGGTCTCAAGTGCCTTGTCGAGGCAGTACTCATGATCAGCGTAGTCGGTGTAGCGACGTGGGTCGACGGCCCACATATCCCACTCGGTTTCACCGTGCATGATCCATTCTGACAGCACCTTGCCAGCACCGCCGCCCTGGGCGATGCCGAAGGTGAAGCTGTGGCCTTCGAAGGCGTTTTTCACACCCGGCATCGGGCCGATCATGGGCAACCCGTCGGGGGCGTATGGAATGGGCCCGTTGATGTTGCGGCCCACACCGGCCTCACCCAAAAGCGGCATGCGCGCCATGGCATCTTCGATATAGTATTCCAGCCGTTCCAGATCGTCGGGGTAAAGCTGGAAACTGAAATCATGCGGCATCGGATCGTCGGGTGTGACCCAATGCGCCTTACAATTGCGCTCATACGGCCCAAGGTTCAGACCGGTCTTTTCCTGCCGCAAGTAGTAGGAGGTATCCACGTCGCGGATCATCGCGACCTTTTTGCCGTGTTCCTTGGTCCAGGCCTCAAGCTCTGGGATTGGCTCGGTCAGGAAATACTGGTGGGACATCACAACCATCGGCACGGTGCGCCCGCCAAAGGGCTTGAACATCTCGCCCACGCGCTGCGCGTAGTAGCCCGCGCAGTTGGCCACGTATTCGCAGCGGATATCGCCCTTTTCGGTCTTCACGATCCACTCGTCACCATCACGGTCGATGCCTGTGGCAGGGCAGAACCGTTCAATCCGGCCGCCTGCATCACGCGCACCTTTGGCGAGCGCTTGGGTCAACTGTGCGGGATCAATGTCGCCATCGAGCGGGTCCCAAAGCCCACCTTCCAGATCATGGGTTTCCATGAAGGGGTTGTATTGCTGCAGCTCTTCGGGCGTACAGATGTCCATCTGCAAGCCCTGGTAGCGGCCCATGCCGGCCACACGTTCAAATTCCTGCATACGCTCTTTGCTATGGGCCAGACGGATCGCGCCAGTGACGTGGTAGTTCATCGGATAATCCACATCCTCGCCCAAGGTCCGGTACATGGCCGCGCCATAGCGCTGCATGTTCATCACCGCCCAGGAACCGGCGAAGTTGGGGCAGTTGCCGGCGGCGTGCCAGGTGCTGCCAGCCGTCAGTTCGTTTTTCTCCAGCAAGATGCAGTCTTTCCAGCCTGCCTTCGCCAGATGGTAAAGTGTCGAAACACCGACGACGCCGCCGCCGATGATAACGACCCGTGCTGTGGTGGGTAGATCAGCCATTTAGAGTGTCTCCTGTCAGATCGCGCTTGCCAGGATAGGCAAGGGTTTTGGTTTGAAAGGTCCGGGACACCTTAGCGATCCCAGACCAAGCGGGCGGCAAGCCCGGCAAACATGACCGCCGAAAGACGGTTGAGAAGGCGCGCTCGGGCCTTGAGCGCGTTGGAAAATGCCCCGGCCAATGCGCCGAGGCTGAGGGCAAAGGCAAAGCCAAACGCCATGAAGACGCCGCCCAGAAAGAGCACCTGCATCCAGATGGGGCCGATTGCGGGATCGGTGAATTGCGGGATGAAGGCAAAGATGAAAAGCGCGGTTTTGGGGTTGAGCACATTGGTGATGAACCCGCGCCGAATGGCGGATGAGAGGGACGGCGCCGCCTTGCCCTGCCCAATCTCACCGCTGCTGCGCCAAGCCTGGATAGCAAGGTAGATAAGATAGGCCGCACCAGCATAGCGGATCACATCATAGGCCAGCGGAAAGGCAATCAGCAGCGCCGAAAGCCCTGCCGCCGCCATGGCCACATGCACAACAATGCCAAGGTTGACGCCCACAGCGGCCGCCATGCCAACACGCGGCCCGCCACTGATCCCACTGGCGGAGATAAAGACAAAATCCGCACCGGGCGTGAGGTTCAGCAAAAGCCCCGCACCGATGAAGGCCAAGAGAAGGGCCGGATCAAACCCTGTGATCACCTCCGACACGCTCAGGCCCTCCCTGGCAGGGATGTACTGCCCAAGGCGATGCCATAGACCACGAAACAGGCCGCCATCGCGCGGCGCAGCCATGTGTTGAAGATGACGCCAAGCGCCATGCGCCCGAGCCCGGCACCCAGGGCTGTGTAGGTGAGATAGCTCATCGCCGTGATCGTCAGCGCGGTGGGCACGATGACCCACATTTGCGTGGCGATGGCGACATTAGGCTGAACAAACTGGCTAAAGGCCGCGAGGTAGCCCGCAACACTTTTGGGATTGATCGTGGCGATCAAAAACGCGCGCCAATAAATGGTCTTGGCGGTGCTTTGCGCATCCCCCGAACCCGCCCGCACCGGGTGGCGCGCCACGATCCATCCCCGGATGCCCAGATAGATCAAAAACGCGGCACCTGCGACTTTCATGACCTGAAAGGCGACCGGAGAGGCAGCAATCAACGCGGTGATCCCCGCCGCCGAAAGCGTAAGGAAAAGAAGGGCTTGGGTCAGGATCGCCGCGACACCGGGCAGCGACCGGCGAAAGCCCAGCGTCATGCCATTGGTCACGCAATTGGCCGCATTGGGCCCCGGCGTGGTGACGAACACCACCCAAAACAGCGCGAATATGGTCAATGCCTCAAAACTCATGGGCACCTCAATAGACCGGCGGCGCGATCACCCAGATCGCGACGGCGGGTGCGTCATAGGGGTTGGACCATTGGTATTCTTCACCGCGACAGCGGAAACTGTCGCCCGGTCCGACGGTGAATGACCGCCCTCCGATTGTCAGATCAAGACGGCCCGAGATGATGTAGCCCACCTCTTGGGTCGGACGGTTGGCGGGCCGTTGCATGGCCGAATGGGGTTGAAAGGTGGAATGGATCATTTCGAAATCGTCGGTGAGGTCGGGCGACAAAAGCTCTTCGATCAAGCCTTCTTCACCGGATCCCATGGGCCGCCGCGCACCGGCGCGCACGACATAGCCCTGCTCTTCGACCGGGGCGCTGTCATGGCCAAAGAGAAACGACATCGGCACGCCCAGCACTTCGGCAATGTGGCGCAGATCGGAAATGGACGGATCAGAGAGGTCCCGCTCCACCTGGCTGAGCCATCCCACCGAGCGGCCCAGCGCCTCAGACAGATCGGTCAGCGTGTGCCCGCGCGCCTTGCGCAACGCGCGCAGATCGGCACCAAGCGTGCGGACCGGGGAGAGGAGTGATTGATCCAAAAGCGACTCGAGCGTGAAAAAATGAGGTGTCTTTTTCACGGTGCGGGAGATGCGTGAAAATTTCAATCATTTTTTCACGCTGCGGTGCGGCGTTACTTTGTCGCAAAAACCTGGCTGAGAATGCTGTTCAGACCGTCTGCATCCTCCCGCGTGAACGCGGCGGGTTGATCGCTGTCAATGTCCAGCACCGCGATCAACTGTCCCGCCGAATTGCGCACGGGCAGCACAATTTCGGATCGCGTCGAGGTGGCGCAGGCGATGTGGCCGGGGACGGCATCGACATCGTCGACCAGTTGCACCTCGCCCGTCCGTGCCGCAGCCCCGCAAACGCCCCTGGAAAAAGGGATCTGCAGACAGCCATGCCCGCCCTGATAGGGCCCAATCTTGAGCATTTCAGGACCTGTGACACGGTAAAAGCCCGTCCAGTCAAAGCGATCATCGGCATGATGCAATTCGCAGACAACCGTGGCCATCAGGGCGACCTCATCCGTCTCAGATGCGGTTAGGGACCCGATCACTTTGGAAATCTGATCATAGTCAATCTTCATGTGTTTCACTTGGGGGCTCTGCCCCCAAACCCCCGGGATATTTTCAGCCAGAAGAAACGCCTAGAGACGTTCCATGGCAATCGCTGTGCCTTCTCCGCCGCCGATACAGATCGCGGCCACACCGCGTTTCAACCCGCGTTTTTCCAAGGCGTTGAGCAGGGTGACCATGATGCGCGCGCCACTTGCACCAATGGGATGCCCCAGCGCGCAGGCGCCGCCATTGACGTTCACCTTGTCGCGCGGCAGGCCCATGTCGTGCATAAATGCCATGGGCACCACGGCGAAGGCCTCATTGACCTCCCACAGATCCACATCGTCTTTTGTCCAACCGATCTGGTCGAGAAGTTTCCGGGCGGCCGGCACAGGCGCGGTGGTGAACCAACCGGGCGCTTGCGCATGGGAGGCGTGCCCCAAGATGCGCGCGCGCGGCGTGGCCCCATGGGCGGCGGCGGCCTCTGCCGAGCTCAGAACCAAGGCGGCGGCCCCATCGGAGATCGACGACGAATTGGCCGGTGTCACCGTGCCGTCCTTGCGAAAGGCCGGTTTCAGATGCGGGATCTTTTCGGGTCGTGCCTTGCCGGGCTGTTCATCTTCTTCAATTGTGATCTCGCCTTTGCGGGATTGCAGTTTGACCGGCGCGATCTCCCGATCAAAGGCACCGGATTGCTGCGCCTTGAGCGCGTTTTCCAGAGAACCGATCGCATAGGCATCCTGCGCCTCGCGGGTGAACTGAAACTTTTCGGCGCAATCCTCGGCGAAAGTGCCCATCAGCCGACCCTTGTCATAGGCATCTTCCAGCCCGTCGAGAAACATGTGGTCTTTGACCTCTGTATGCCCGATCCGTGCCCCACCGCGCATCTTCGGCAGCATGTAGGGCGCGTTTGACATGCTCTCCATCCCCCCGGCGATCATCGCATTGGCGTGCCCCAGCGCGATCTGGTCAAAGGCCATCATCGCCGCCTTCATGCCGGAGCCGCACATTTTGTTGAGCGTGGTGGCGGGAACCTCTTCGCCCAGGCCCGCATGAAATCCGGCCTGGCGGGCGGGGGCCTGACCTTGGCCCGCGGGCAAAACGCAGCCCATCAAGACCTCATCGACGGTGCTGAGCCCGGCATCCTTCAGCGCGGCCTGAATGGCCACGCCGCCTAGATATGCCGCCTCCACCCCGTCGTAATCGCCTTGAAACCCCCCCATGGGCGTGCGGGCTGCCCCGGTGATCACCACATCTTTCATAGCCAGAACCCCCGTATTCAGCGCGATCGGCGCATACCGATTGGTAAGGATTGCCCCTTAATGTGGCAGCGATCGATCGGAGGGTGAAGAGCAAATGAAACTCGACAGCAAACAAACATCAGCGGCGCAGGTTCTGACACCGCTGGCAGATCGCATTGATGCGGCCAGTGCCATACAGTTCAAGGATGCCGTGCGTGCGGCCACGGCAGATGGGCCGGAACGTGTCGTGCTTGATCTGGGGCATGTCCGCTTTGTGGATTCAAGCGGGCTTGGCGCGATCGTGGCGTCGATGAAGCATCTGGGACAAGGGCGAAAGATGGACTTGGCCGCGCTGAACCCGGATGTCGACAAGGTGTTTCGCCTCACGCGTATGGACACGGTGTTTGACATCTACGCCAATCTTGAGGCCGCGACCGGTCAGGTTCGCCCGTGAGCATGCACGCCGCGCCCTACGGGCAAAGAACAAAACAGTTCGAAGGTGTCTCGACACGGCTCTATAATGCTAGGTTCGACGCCAATCACAGTTCCACGCGCGCGGCCCTGGCAGAGATCAGGGTTGCCATGGAACTGGGCGGGCTGGACGACATGTTGGTCGGGCGGGTCGAGATTGCTTTGGCGGAGTTGTTCAACAACATCGCGGAACACGCGTACCGTGATGATGGAACAGGCGAGGTGCGCTGCTCCATGGGCATCCGGGGCAGCTCCTTGGTGGTGGAAGTGACCGATCAGGGCGGGCCAATGCCCGGCGGTGAGATACCGGAAGGCACGTTGCCCGATCTGGACGTGGCGTTTGAGGATCTGCCCGAAGGTGGTTTCGGCTGGCACCTGATCCATGCGCAAACAGACGCGATTTCGCATATGCGGCTGGCGCTTGGAAATTGCACGCGGCTCAATTTCGACGTTCAGCACGGCGAATGAGGCTAAATTTTAGGGGCGCTCCTGCGGCGCAAGACCACGCTGCGGATGGGATATCCGGGGCAGCTGGTCGCTGTTCCAAGCATTGGTCTCGGCCTTGGCCCAGGCTTTGGTACCGGCGCAGGCAAAACCCCAAAAACATGTCGCCAAGGCAAAAAATCACATTCTCGCCTCAATCCTTACGAAGTTACGCCCGAATGCAACGTCATACCCGGTCTTGTAGCTGCATATAGCTTCCCTCGGCGCCGTGTTTTACAGCCCCCACCCAGTACGCGGCGCCGAGGTTCACAAAACGCCTTCCCAACTTCATCAATCATTGCGTTCCATCGCATGCATGTGTGTGGCCATTTTCTGTCCTGATGCTAATTTTAGCGTGAAGACAGCAATCGAAAGCCCTCTCCCATGCGCAACTTTCATTTTCCCGGCCGCTCTCCGGTTCTGGCATCAAGTGGCATGTGCGCCACGTCGCATCCACTGGCGGCCAAGACGGCGGTGGATATCCTAGAGCGTGGCGGGAACGCCATGGATGCCGCCATCGCGGGCGCGGTGATGCTGGGCCTGTGTGAGCCGCAAATGACCGGGATCGGCGGGGACTGCTTTGTTCTGTTCAACGCGCCCGGGTCAGATGACGTGCAGTGCTACAATGGCTCGGGCCAAGCGCCACGCCAGGCCAGTGCCGAGGCGATCCGCGCGGCGGGCCACAGTGGCGTACCTGTCAACGGGCCGGAGGCCGTGACCATACCGGGCGCGATGGATGCATTTTGTCACCTCAGTGAGGCCCATGGAAAGCTGGGCATGGATGCGCTCCTGGCGCCCAGCATCCGCTACGCCGAGGAAGGCATCCCCGTGGCCCCGCGCGTGGCCTATGATTGGCCAGGTGACGCCGCGTGCCTGACGGGCCACGGCCTCACGCATTACACCAAAGGCGGCGCACCTTACGCCGCAGGCGATATGTTCCGTGCGCCAGGGCAGGCCGAGGTGCTGCGCCGCGTGGCCAAAGACGGGCGCGATGCGTTTTACACGGGCGAGGTGGCCGATGATATGCTGGCGACCCTGAATGCGGTCGGTGGCGTGCACACGGCCGAGGATTTCGCAGCAACAGCGGGCATGCCGACATCGCCCGTGGCGGGCATGTACAAGGGTATGGAATTGCTCGAACATCCGCCGAACGGGCAAGGGGCCACAGCGATCTTGCTGCTCAACATTCTCAAACATTTCGACCTGGCATCGATGGATCCGATGGGCGCCGCGCGCGCGCATATTGAAGCGGAAGCCACCAAACTGGCCTATGACGCGCGAAACCGGATCATCGGTGATCCAGACCATTCTGCGCGCGTGGCGTTCATGCTGTCCCAAGACACCGCTGACACGCTGGCCGCGCTGATTGATCCCAGCAAAGCCATGGCCGATGCCGCGCCCCTGACAGAGGCCTACCACAAGGACACGATCAATATCATCGTGGTGGACAAGGATCGCATGGCCGTGTCGATGATCTATTCGATCTTCCATGGGTTCGGGTCAGGGATCGCGTCGGAAAAGTTTGGCATCCTGCTGCACAACCGAGGGGCGGCGTTCAACCTGACACCCGGGCACCCCAATGAAATCGGCCCAGGCAAACGCCCGATGCACACGATCATTCCCGGCGTTTTGCGGCGCGAAGGCCGGGTCATGCTGCCGTTCGGGGTGATGGGCGGTCAGTACCAATCGACCGGGCACGCCCGGTTTGTGACCAACCTGGAGGATTTCGGCATGACCCCGCAGGCCGCGATTGATGCCCCGCGCTGCTTTGCCGAAAAGGGAGAGTTGCAGATGGAGGAAGGATATTCACAGACCGTCTGCTCAGAGCTGTCCGGAATGGGGCACACTGTGGTCATGCGCGAACGCCCGCTAGGCGGGGCGCAGGCCATCATGATCCGGGACGATGGCGTGCTCGAAGGCGGCAGTGACCCGCGCAAAGATGGGTGCGCCCTTGGGTATTGATGCGTTTTGCGTGGCGCCAGGCGCTGCAGAATTTTAGAAATTCTGCGCAGAAAATTTCAATTTTCTAGGGAATTTTCTTCCAAGAAAATTGGCGCCCGGAGGTTGCTTCAGTTCAGCTGAAAATGCAGCGGGTAAAGTCCGTCTTCGAACGGGCCAAACAGATCCGGAATGTCGGGATGGCCCACCGGCTCGCCCGAGTAATCGGCCACAAGGTTCTGTTCGCTCACATAGGCCACGTAGTAGCTCTGATCGTTTTCAGCGAGCAGATGATAAAACGGCTGTTCTTTCGACGGACGGCTCTCTTCGGGGAGGGACTCGTACCACTCTTCCGTGTTGGAGAACTCGGGATCGACATCAAAAATGACACCCCTGAAAGGGTGCTTTCGATGTTTCACCACTTGACCCAAATGATATTTTGCCCGTGTCGAATACATAGCCGTACCACCTACTGCGCAATATTAGTGCGATCAAGCCTCGGTTGTCCAACCCGTGGGCTGAAAATCGCGGAAACAGTCTGTGAACGCGCCTTCGACAAAGAACGCGCCAGTTTTTGTGATTTCCTACCAGGCAAAATTAGGCTAAAATCCCAAAAAAATATAAGAGCGAGAGGCAGATGAGCAGAACTCTTCGCGCTATGATTCTGGTGGTGTTGGTGGCGTCTTGCGGTGGACGCAGCGGAGAAATTTCTCCCGGCAGTCTGGATAATGCGTGCACAATCCTTGATCAAAAGCCGCACTATCATCGCGCCATGCGACAAGCGGAGCGGAATTGGGGTGTCCCGATTCCCGTTCAGATGGCGACAATCTATCAAGAGAGCAAGTTTGACGGCGAGGCGCGGACGCCCTTTCGTTGGACCTTGGGTGTGATCCCGATGGGGCGGATTTCCTCGGCCTATGGGTATTCCCAAGCGCTCGATGGCACCTGGGAAGAATATGTCGAAGAAACCGGCAGCCGAAACGCCCGGCGCAATGACATTCGCGACGCCACCGATTTCATTGGCTGGTACATGGCGGGATCCGCCGAACGGCTGGGCCTATCGATGCATGACACCCGCAACCAATACTTGGCGTATCACGAAGGGCGCAGCGGGTATAAGCGCGGGTCCTATCGCTCCAAGCCGTGGTTGATGGGTGTGGCTGACAAGACGGCCGCGCGGGCACAGACATATGCCACGCAGTTGCGATCCTGTCGGAGGCTTTAAACCCATAGGGGCGCGGGTCTCTTAACGGTCGACTTCGCGCCCTTCGAGCCCTGGAATGACAAAGCTTTCATCATCGAGCCGCACATCGGTTTCGAGATTACCCAGAACCACAGTCGTGCGCGCGCCGGACCCGTCATTGATCACCCATTGGCGCAGCTCCACCGGATCGCCGGTGAAGACAAGCTCGATGCTGCCATATTCCGGGTTATCGGGGTCTTGCGCCTCAACGGTCGTGGCCGTGCCATCGCTGTCATGGCCAGTCACCATACGCTCGCGCGAGAAATCGACGTTGCGCGCAAGGATGATTTTCAGCGGGGTCCGCCCCAGCGGATAGGCCTCAGGCCCGGTGTTGGATTTGCCATCGACCACGCCCACGCGCGATCCATCGGCCACCACCAGCATATCTTCGGGCGGGTTGTATTCAAACCGCACCTTCCCGGGGCGTTTGAGGAAGATATTCCCGGTGCTGATCGTGCCATCATCATTGATCTGGGTGAATTGCCCAGACGCAGATGAAAACCCGTTGAGATAGCTGGAAATCTCGGAAAGAGAGAGCTTTTCCGCCGCCGCAGGCAAGGCCAAAACGGCGGTGGTCAGCGCGATACCAAGGATACGATTTACCTGTGTCATATCGTTGACCTAGTCACTGCCCACACCGATTGCACCCCTTTTTCACGCGCTTGTGCGCGAAATCCTGCCGTCACTGTTCGGGCACGAGGATCTCGCGTTTGCCCACGTGGTTGGCCGCGCTCACGACGCCCTCATCCTCCATCTGCTCCACCAGACGGGCGGCCTTGTTATAGCCGATCGCCAGTTTTCGCTGAATGTAAGAGGTTGAGCATTTCCGATCCGTGATCGCGATTTGCACCGCTTGATCATAAAGCGCATCTTCACCATCTGTGTTGCCACCAAGGCCCAGAACCGCGTCGATGTTGCTGGCTTTTTCCTCTGCCGGGCCATCCTGCACGCCGCTGACGTAATCGGGCGGGCCGTAAGCCTTCAGGTGGTTCACCACCTCTTCGACCTCTTCGTCCGACACGAACGGACCATGACAGCGGGTGATTTTACCGCCGCCCGCCATGTAAAGCATGTCGCCCATGCCCAAAAGCTGCTCGGCACCCATTTCGCCCAGGATCGTCCGGCTGTCGACCTTGGAGGTCACCTGGAAGGAAATCCGCGTGGGGAAGTTCGCCTTGATCGTGCCAGTGATGACGTCCACCGAAGGGCGCTGCGTGGCCATGATCAGGTGAATACCCGAGGCCCGCGCCATTTGTGCCAGACGCTGAATGCAGGCCTCAATCTCTTTGCCCGCGACCATCATCAGGTCCGCCATTTCATCGACGATCACGACGATGTAGGGCATCTTTTCGGGCGCAAATTCATCTGTCTCAAACACAGGCTCACCGGTTTGGTCGTCAAATCCTGTCTGCACGGTGCGAGAGAACATCTCTCCCTTGGCCTGCGCATCCGCCACGCGGCTGTTGTAGCCATCAATATTGCGCACGCCCATTTTGGACATCTTGCGATACCGCTCTTCCATCTCTGCCACGACCCATTTGAGCGCGACCACTGCCTTTTTCGGGTCGGTCACAACGGGCGACAGGAGATGCGGAATGCCATCATAGACGCTCAGTTCCAGCATTTTGGGGTCAATCATGATCAGCCGACAATCCTCGGGCGTCAGCTTGTAAAGCAGGCTGAGGATCATGGTGTTGATCGCCACGGATTTACCCGAGCCGGTGGTCCCCGCGATGAGCAAATGCGGCATCTTGGCAAGGTTCGACACAACCGGATCACCACCGATATCCTTGCCCAAGGCCAGCGGCAGACGCATGTTGCTGTCGCCGAAATCACGCGCGGCGAGCAGCTCTCGCAGCACGACCATTTCGCGGTTGTCATTGGGCAGTTCGATGCCGATCACGCTACGGCCGGGCACGGTGCTGACACGGGCCGAAAGCGCGCTCATCGACCGGGCGATGTCATCGGCCAGACCGATCACGCGGCTGGCCTTAAGGCCCGGCGCAGGTTCCAGCTCATACATGGTGACCACGGGACCCGGACGGACCGATACGATCTCGCCTTTGACGCCGTAATCATCCAGCACGTTTTCCAGCATCCGGGCGTTTTCCTCCAAAGCGTCATCGCTCAGATGATGGCGCTGGATGGTCATCGGGTTGGTCAAAAGGCTCAGCTCCGGCAGCTCATAGGCCAGCTTTGGACGCTCTTCGAATTGCAACGCGGGTTGCGCCTCTGCCTTGGCCTGCGTGGAGGGTTGCGGCGCTTTGCGCGGCGGGTGTTGCACCACTTTGCGCGGCTCGGCCACCGGGATGCGCGCCTCGGTATAGGCTGCGGGCATCTCGGGGATATCGTCAAACTCTTCTTCTTCGATCAGCGGGGCCTCAGCCTCCCAATCATGGGCAATGGCTGTGGCTTCCGGCACGTGACCGGCGGTCAGCGGCGGTTCGGGCGGCAGGTATCCCTCCGGCTTGAGCAGCAAAGGATCAGGCCCGCGGCCACGGCCTTTGGTCAACGGTTTGTCGGCGGGGATGGGCGACGGGATCGGCTCTGACTGCGGCAGACGCGCACGGATCGCATCGGCAATCTTGGCGCGCACACGATCAGGCGTGGGCGCGTCAGGCGCTTCGCCTTCATAGGCATCGCTCATCAATTCGGGATCGGGATCCGGATCAGGGCGGCGGATGAGAGATGGCATGCGCGCCAACAGCCCGGTCTTTTCTTTGACAAACGGCTTGGGCGGCAACGCCTCTTCAGAAGTTTCGTCTAAGATCACACGGGCCACGCGCCGCTTGAGCGGTGGCTCTTCGATGATCGTGCCCGGGGCATGATCCTCTTCCAGCGCAGCCGCTTCCCGGCGGTCTGCGCGCTTTTTCAACTGGGTCTGCATTTGGCTTTGCATCACACCGGTGAGCCCGACGGAGGCCTGAGCGGCCCCTTTGGCCCCACGACCCAGGATCGCGCGAATGCCCGCATAAGTCATGATCAGCGCAAACAGCCCGTAGCGCAGCGTGCGAGAGACATCTTCGCGTGTCGTGCCAAAGACGAAAAGGCCCGTCACCAACGCTGTCACGCCCAGAAGCAGCGAAAGAATTTTCAATCCAAACGCAGTGCCAAAAGGCAAAATCCCCAGCAAAGCGGCCAGGACTGTATCGCCAAAAAGCCCGCCCAGACCATAGCTGTGCGCCGCCGCCCACACGGGTCCAGGGGTCAGCGAAGAGGCATAAAGCGACAGGATCGCCAACCAGATGGGCGTGAAAATCAACCGGCTCAAGGCGCGCTCTGCCCCGTCATGGAGCATGAACCGCAGGCCCCAAACCCCAAGCAGGATAGACACACCCGCCGCGGCCCAGCCGATCACCATGAACACAGTCGCGGCAACCGAGGCCCCCACCTGCCCCATCCAGTTGTTCACCGGCGCGTCTGTGGCCGACATCCAGCTGGGATCATCCGGGTGATAGGAAAACGCCATGGCGCCCGCGATGGCCGCGAAACACAAAAGGACAATCCCCAAAAGTTCTTTGCCGCGTTTTTCAATCGCTTGCGCCATTGAACTGTCCAGCAGGGGATCGCGTCCGCGTGTCTGATATGCCATGTCTCGCCTCGTCCTCGTTATGTGTACAGACAGTCACGCAAGAGCCTAAGCCCCTCCGCCGTCTGGTTTTTTGGGGCCACCAAAGCGGCCCGGATATAAGGTTTGCCCGGGTTTTCCCCGTCGCCATCGCGGCCTAGATACGCGCCCGGCAGAACCTTCACGCCGGTCTGCGTCCAAAGCTTGATCGTTGCCGCCTCGCCATCCTCCACGGGCAGCCACAGGAAAAACCCCGCCTCGGGGCCCGCGTAGCCCGGCACGCCGCTCATGATCTCATCGGCCAGCGCGTATTTTTCCTGATAGAGAACGCGGTTGTCTTCCACATGCGCCTCATCCGCCCAAACCTTTTCCGCCACGCGTTGCAGCGGCATAGGCAGCGGGCTGCCTGCGTAGTTGCGCAGGGTTTTCATCCGTTTGATCGTCTCTGGCCCACTGGCCACCAGGCCCGACCGCAGCCCCGGCAGGTTGGAACGTTTGGACAGCGAATTGAACAGCACCACGCGTTCGGGGTCCGCGCCGATCTCATGGGCCACCTGCAGCGCGCCCACCGGCGGCGCGTCGCGGTAGATCTCGGAATAGCACTCATCGGCGAAGATTTTGAAATCGTGCCTTTCGGCCAGCCCGATCAGATGGGTCCAGTAATCCTTGCTCGCCACAGCGCCTTGCGGGTTCGACGGCGAACAGAGGTAGACCACGGATGTATCATTCAGCACGCCGGCAGACACCGCATCCATATCGGGCAAAAACCCGGTCTCAAGGGTCGCGGGCAGGAACACAGGCTCTGCCCCAACGCTGAGGGCCGCGACCATGTAGACCTGGTAAAACGGGTTCGGGATCAACACCTTGGGGGTCTTGCCGCGTTTCGTTTCCGGGCAAAGCGCCATCATCGCATTGTAAAGCCCCTCCCGCGTACCGCAGAGCGCCATCACGTTCTGATCCGGCGCAAGCGAGACGCGGTAGCGACGAGCGATCCAATCGCAAATCGCCTGGCGCAGTTCGTCGGAGCCTTCATTCACAGGGTATTGCGAAAACTGCCCGGCGGTGTCTTGCAGGATATCTGTGATCCAAGGCGGAAAATCATGCTTGGGCTCGCCAATGGTCATCGCAATGGGATCACCGCCGGGGGCATGGGCCTCCAGCAACGCTCTCAAACGCGGAAACGCGTATTCCGGGAGGGTCGAAAACCGCTCGGGAAACATCAGATACTGCCTCGAATGTCGGGATCGTTGGTGTCCCGATTTGTTTAAATCGTACTCAACTTGGCAGGACAGGTCCAGAAAAACCCGTCCCGAAGGGCGAAATTGTGGCATTTTCGCAGTGGGTTACCGCGCCCTTCGTTTTGGGCGAACGATTGCCGCCAACGCGACACCCGCCCCGGGCGTGGTGCGGGGGCGGGGTGTTTTTTAAAAAAACCAACCGCTTGTTTTTTTTTTTTTTTTGGTCTATTTTTTGCCGCAACCGCCACCCCGCCCCGGTTTTTTTTGGGGGCCCTCCTATTTTGGTTTTTGCGGCCCGTTAAAATGCCCGGGGCGGGTTTTCATCACCTCAAAGCGCGTCTTCTGCCGCCTTGGCCAATCGCAAAAGCCTCTCTTCAACATATGGCGCGCCGAGCAGCATCAACCCACAGCTTGGCGTCCCCGTGGGCAGCGTCACGCCGCACAGCCCCATCAGGTTGCCGATCCGCGTGTTGCGCAAAGCGAGCAGGTTCTCGGTGACGTAGTAATCCGCATCGCTCATGAGCCTCTCGCGGTCCGGCGGCAGGTTGGGGGCCGTAGGGGCCAAAACCGCGTCAAAACCTGCCGTGCGCGCATGCCAGGCGGTGCGGCAGGCCTCAAGCTTGGCCCAAGCCGCGACATAGTCACAGGCCGCAAAATCCTTGCCGGAGCGGAAGCGCTCCAAAATGGGCGCGAACATCTTGTCAGGGGCCGCTTCAATCACGTCGGACCACAGCCCATAGGCCTCTGCGGTGAAAAGAATGCCCGAGAGCGGCATCGCCTCAGACAGCTCAGGCGCCTCAAATGGCACAATCTCCGCGCCCGCGTCTTTCAACCGCGCCACCGCGTCCTCAAAGGCCTTGAGCGGCGCGTCTCGGATATCGTCAAAGGCCACATTTTGAACGACGCCCAACCGGGCGCCTTTCACGCGCGCGCATCGCAGATCCGCAGCCTGCCCGCCGTCCAACGCGGCCAGCATCAACGCGCAATCCTCCACCGATCGCGCGAGCGGCCCGACCGTGTCGAACTTGGCCGCCAAAGGCACCACACCGTCATTGGACACGCGCCCCGAGGTGGTCTTCAGCCCCACGAGGTCATTCCACGCCGAGGGGATGCGCACCGACCCACCGGTGTCACTGCCAATGCCGCAAGCCGCCAACCCGTGGGCGACACTGGCCGCAGCACCCGACGATGATCCGCCCGGCACCAGCGCCGGATCGTTCACATTGGGCGGCGTGGCAGTCATCGGGTTGAGCCCCAAACCGGAAAAGGCCAGCTCACTCATATGCGTTTTTCCAAGACAGACGAGCCCCGCCTTGGTGGCATTGGCCAACACACGCGCATCACGCTCCGGTACGCGGCCTTCAAGAAGCCGCGATCCTGCCTCTGTTGCCGTGCCCGCGCTGTCGAAAAGGTCCTTCCAACTGATCGGCACACCGTCGAGCGGGCCGAGGCGTTGCTTTAGGTCCGCCCGCGCCTTGGCGGCTTCGGCTTCGGCCATGGCGCGCTCAGGCGTGACAGTCGAATAAATATCATCCTTGGCGGGATGCGCGGCAATGGCCGTGAGATATGTCTCGGCCAGGGTCACAGGATCCACCTCGCCTGCCCCAATCGCCCGGCCCAAATCTGCCGCGCTCTGTGTCAGCCAATCGCTCATTTCCATATCCTCTACCCGCGCCATTTCGACCGTGACCGTAGCGGCAGCACAGCGCATGGACAATCCCGGGCGCGCGGCCATATGGAAGGGCATGACCTATGACAGCGATATCCTGATTGTCGGTGGCGGGATCAACGGATCCGTCCTGGCGCTTGGCCTGGCCCAGACGGGCCACCGCGTGACCGTCATTGACGCCCAGCCCGAAACCGTGCGCCGCAATGCAGGCTTTGACGGGCGGTCTTATGCGCTGGCGTTGACGTCCGTGCGCTTGCTGAAAGGCCTCGGCATCTGGGACCAGATCGCGGACAAGACCCAACCCATGCTGGAGATCAAAGTCTCCCAAGGGCGGGCGGGCGAAGGGCCCGGGCCGTTTTTCCTGCATTTCGACCATGCCGAGCTCGAAGAAGGGCCGATGGGCCACATGTGCGAAGATCGCTTTTTGCGCCGCGCGTTGTTGGATGCCATGGGGGCCGATGACCGGATCACGGTGGTTGAGGATCACGTGGTCAGCCAGTCGGTCTTGCCCGGTGGGGTTGGCCTCGAACTGGCATCCGGTAAGGCCTTGAATGGCCGGCTGATTGTCGGCTGTGACGGGCGCGGGTCGGGGACTGCCACGCGCGCAGGTATCAGGCGCACGGGCTGGGGCTATGGGCAAACCGCGCTCGTGGCTGCGGTCGAACACGCGCTGCCACACCATGGCGTGGCGCATCAGTTTTTCATGCCCCAAGGGCCGCTGGCGATCCTGCCTTTGCCGGGCAATCGCAGCTCTATCGTGTGGAGCGAAACGACCGAGACCGCCGCGCAGTTCGCCGCGCTGTCGGACGCCGAGTTTCTCAACGTGCTGCGTCCACGTTTCGGCGATTTCCTGGGCGACATTGCGGTCAAGGGGAAGCGCTACACCTATCCGCTGGGCCTCAGCATTGCTCAGAAACTGACCTCTGAGCGGCTGGTTTTGGTGGGGGATGCCGCCCATGGCGTGCACCCGCTGGCCGGTCAGGGTTTGAATTCCGGGCTGCGCGATGCCGCCGCCCTGGTGCAGGTTCTGCGCGAGGCCGCGCGGCGCGGGGAAGATTTCTCCTCCGAGCCTGTGCTGGAGCGTTATGCGCAGTGGCGTCGGTTTGACATCACCGCGCTGGCGATGATCACAGACGGGACCAACCGATTGTTTTCAAATGATAACGGCTTGCTCAAGGCGGCCCGCGGCATTGGCATGGGCGTGATCAATGCGCTGCCGGGGCTACGGCGGGGGATGATG
>JBCCDT010000035.1:0-30791 GCA_039030635.1 Pseudomonadota bacterium | reverse complement strand
GCGGCTCTCGGCGGATAACGCGCATTTCCCGCTTCTTTCTTGTCAAAAATACCTATCTGACCTCGCAACACGCTCAGCACGGCACCGTTAGCGCCACCATGTTTGCAACCCCGTGCGCCCTGCCCTAAAGCCTGCACAGCATCTCAGAATGGAGGACCCCATGTCGAAAACCGATCAGGCCGCGAAGGTGACAGCAGGCAACGGGTTCATCGCAGCCCTTGATCAATCCGGCGGGTCCACCCCCAAGGCGCTGAAGCTCTACGGCATTGAGGAAGATCAGTATTCCGGCGAGGCTGAGATGTTTGACATGATCCATGCCATGCGGTCGCGGATCATCAAGTCACCCGCCTTCACAGGCGACAAAGTGGTGGGCGCGATCCTCTTTGAAATGACGATGGAGCGGGACATCGACGGCACGCCTACCGCGCAATACCTGTGGGAAAATCGCGGCGTGGTGCCGTTTCTGAAGGTCGACAAAGGGCTGGCCGACGCCGAGGATGGTGTCAAACTGATGAAGCCCATGCCCGATCTTGACGCGCTTCTGACCCGCGCCAACGAAAAAGGCATTTTCGGCACCAAGATGCGCTCGGTGATTGATGCGGCCTCGCCTTCGGGCATCGCGTCCATTGTGGCGCAACAGTTTGAGGTGGGCGCGCAGATCCTGGGCCACGGCCTGGTGCCGATCATTGAGCCCGAAGTGACCATCACAATCGCGGACAAGTCCGAGGCCGAGGCCATGCTGCGTGATGCGATTGCCAAACATCTCGACGCCCTGCCCGCCGATCAACAGGTGATGCTGAAACTGACCCTGCCGGAGACTGCGAACCACTACACACCCCTGATCGACCACCCGCGCGTGATGCGCGTCGTGGCCCTCTCTGGCGGGTATTCGCGCGACGAGGCAAATGCGCGTCTGGCGCAGAACACCGGCATGATCGCCAGCTTCTCGCGCGCCCTGACCGAAGGGCTGTCCGCGCAGCAACCCGAGGCGGAGTTTGACACCATGCTCGGGGCGACAATCGACAGCATCCATGCGGCCTCCGTCGCAGGCTAACCCGCTCCGCGCCAGACACGCGTTCAGAAAACCCGTTTCAAGCCGTGCGAAACGGTCTAAACCCTTGGGCAAAGGGGAAAGACCATGGATTTGACCGGCTCACATACGTTCCGCGTCGCGGCCTGTGACCTCAACGGGCAAATGCGCGGCAAGCGCGTGCCGATGTCCTACATGGACAAATTGGCCGACGGCGCGCTGCGCATGCCCGTGTCCATCATGAATGCCGATATCTTCGGGGCCGACATTGAGGCCTCCCCGCTGGTTTTCGCCACCGGGGACGCCGACGGCATGCTTTTGCCGACAGAGCGGGGGGCCGTGCCGATGCCCTGGCTTGCCAACCCCACCCCGCTTGTCCCGATGTGCATGCATCACGAAAACGGCACACCCTTTGCCGGCGATCCACGCCATGCGCTCAGCGCGATCCTGGAGCGTTACAAAGCGCACGGCTGGAATGTGATGGCCGCCACGGAGCTGGAATTTACCCTCGTCGATGACAGCGGCGAGACGCTTCGACCCGCACCTGATCCGCGCACGGGGCGGACCATGTCGGGGGCGCATATCCTGTCCGTGGACCATATCGATCGACTGGATGGGTTTTTCACGGATCTTTACGCGGGCGCGGAGGCAATGGGGATCCCGGCCCAAACCACCACCAGCGAATCCGGTGTGGCCCAGTTTGAGACGACCCTCACCCACCAAGACGCGTTGCGCGCGGCCGATGACACCTGGCTCTTCAAGGCGCTCATTCGCGGCACGGCGCGCAATCACAGCATGGCCGCCACCTTCATGGCCAAACCTTTTGAAGGTGACGCGGGCAACGGCATGCATGTCCATTTTTCCGTTCTGGATCAGAGCGGTCAGAACGTGTTTGACAATGGCGGCCCCGACGGCACGGAGATTTTGCGCGCGGCCATTGCAGGGTGTCTCGACGCGCTTGTGCCTTCAACGCTTGTTTTTGCGCCCCATGCCAACAGCTATGACCGCATGGTGCCTGACGCGCATGCCCCGACATCCGTGTGCTGGGCATATGAAAACCGCACGGCCGCGATCCGCGTGCCAGGCGGGGCGCCGAGCGCGCGCCGGATCGAACACCGCGTCGCGGGTGGGGACACAAACCCGTATCTGGCTTTCGCCGCCATCCTGGGCGCTGCGATGACGGGGATTGAGGGCAATCTGACCCCGCCTGCCCCGATGACCGGTAACGCCTATGATCAGGCATTCCCACAACTGATCGCCGACTGGGCCACCGCGACGCAGAGCTTTGCACAAGATCCGACCATGCCCGGCATTTTCCACCCTGATCTGATCACCAACCTGGTGCTGACAAAGCAACAGGAGTTGCGCCTCTTGGGAGACATCCCCAAGGATCAACATTGGAAAACCTATCTCGACGCGGTGTGAGAGACCCTTGTGGGATCAAGGCCAGTCGGGCTAAGGTAAATTTGATCAAATTACAGGTGATCCATGTTGATCGGCATCCTAGTAACCGGCCACGCGCTTGATGAACTGCGCGACACCCGAGGCGATTACGATAAGATATTCGACGACTTGCTGACGGCCTTTGGGTTTGAAACCAAAGCGTGGTTCGTGGTGGATGAAGACTATCCAACCAGTCCTGCGGATGCCGATGGTTGGCTGATCACCGGATCAAAACACGGGGCCTACGAAGATCATCCCTGGATCCCGCCGCTGGAAGATTTCATTCGCGATGTCTACGCCGATGGGCGACCGATGGTTGGGATTTGCTTTGGTCACCAGATCATCGCCCAAGCCCTTGGCGGCAAGGTGGTGAAATACGATCAGGGCTGGGCCGTGGGGCACACCGATTACCAAATTGAGGGGGATGATATGCGGCTTTTGGCCTGGCATCAGGACCAAGTCATAGAGAAGCCGGATATGGCCCAGGTCATCGGGTCCAACGCATTTTGTGAGAATGCCGCACTGCTCTATGACAATCGCATTCTCACCGTTCAGCCGCACCCGGAATTCGACGGCGAGATCCTAGAGAAACTGATCGATGTGCGCGGCAAAGGCGTGGTCGAACCGGATCGGCTAAATGCGGCGAAAGACACGCAACACGCCCCCCATGACAGTCTGCGCTTTGTCGAACGGATGAGCGCGTTTTTCCGCAGGGAGACCGCCCATGTCTGATTGGATCAAATCTCTGCCGCAGGCGGCGCAGGACTATCTGGACGGACGCCGTCTCGACGAAGTGGAATGCGTGATATCCGACCTGCCCGGCATCGCGCGGGGCAAGGCGGTGCCTGCGTCCAAATTCGACCGGCAGGATTACTTTCATTTGCCCGACTCGATCTTCTTTCAGACCATCACGGGCGGTTGGGGCGAAGCCGCAGGCGATGAAGGGTTCATTGAGCGTGACATGGTGCTCAAACCCGATATGGCGACGGCCACCGCCGCGCCCTGGACGGGGGATTGGACGCTGCAGGTGATCCACGATGCCTATGATCGCGAAGAGAACCTGATCGAGGCCAGCCCCCGCAACGTGCTCAAACGCGTGGTTGGGCTATACGAAGACATCGGGCTGACCCCGGTCGTGGCGCCTGAGATGGAATTCTACCTTGTGGCGCGCAACGTGGACCCTGCCAAAGAGATTGAACCGATGATGGGGCGGTCTGGCCGCCCGGCGGCGGCACGACAGGCCTACTCCCTCACCGCTGTGGACGAATTCGGCCCGGTGATTGATGACATCTATGACTTTGCCGAGGCGCAGGGTTTTGAAATTGACGGCATCACCCAAGAAGGCGGTGCGGGTCAGTTGGAGATCAACCTGCGCCATGGCGACCCGGTGAAACTGGCTGATGAGGTGTTTTACTTCAAACGTCTGATCCGCGAGGCCGCGCTGCGCCATGATTGTTTTGCCACGTTCATGGCCAAACCCATTGCCGATGAGCCGGGCAGCGCGATGCATCTGCATCATTCGGTTCTCGATCGTGACACCGGGCGTAATGTGTTCGTGGGCCCCCAAGGCGGTGAAACGGACGCGTTCTATCACTTCATCGGCGGGCTACAAAAACACCTGCCTGACGCGATTGCCGTGCTGGCGCCTTACGTCAATTCCTATCGCCGCTACGTGCGCGATCACTCCGCCCCGATCAACCTCGCTTGGGCCCGGGACAATCGCACGACGGGCATCCGCGTGCCACTGTCCCCGCCTGAGGCACGGCGCGTGGAAAACCGGATCGCAGGGATGGATTGCAACCCCTATCTGGGCATCGCGGCCAGCCTGGCCTGCGGGCTTTTGGGTATCAAGAATGAGCTGCGCCCCGATGCGCAGTTCAAGGGCGAGGCCTATGACGGCGAGGCAGAGATCCCAAATGAATTTGGCGCAGCATTGGACCTTTTCGAAGAAGCGACCGATCTGCACGAGGTGCTGGGGCCTGATTTCAGCCGCGTCTACGGCATTGTCAAACGCGCCGAGTATGACGAATTTCTGCAGGTGATCAGCCCGTGGGAGCGAGAGCATCTCTTGCTCAATGTCTAGATGCCTCCGGCGGGAGTATTTTTGGAAAGATGAAGCTGAACCTGCTCTATGCCAATGACACGCGCGGGACGTATCCGCCGAGTTGGTATGCCGCTACGGCCACGCCTCCGGGACCTTATGCGCCGCTGCAAGGCGATGTGACGGCGGATGTCTGCGTGATTGGTGCGGGTTTCACCGGTCTGTCGGCGGCGCTGCATCTGGCAGAGGCCGGGCGGCGCGTGGTGGTGTTGGAGGCGCAGCGCGTGGGCTTTGGCGCCTCAGGGCGCAATGGCGGGCAGCTTGGGTCGGGCCAACGGATGGACCAGCACTATGTCGAGAAACTGGTGGGGCGCGCGGATGCCGACAAGCTTTGGGCGCTGGCCGAAGACACCAAAGCCTTGGTCAAATCGCTGGTGGCCAAGCACAAGATCGACTGCCATTTGAAACCCGGCATTGCCCATATGGGGTTTCACGCATCCGAGGTGGCAGAAGAGCATGACTACGCCGATTTTCTGGCGGAGCGGTATAGCTACAGCCATGTCGAAAAGCTCGATCACGCGGCGGCGCAGGCGATCTGCCCCTCGCCCAAATATGTTGGCGGCTCAATCGACCGAACGGCAGGGCATCTGCATCCGCTGGCCTATGCTTTTGGCCTTGCCCGCGCCGCAGCCGAGGCAGGCGCGCAGATCTGCGAGGGCACCGAGGTGACGGGCATCGAAGAGGGTACTCCCGCAACCATCAAAACCTCGGGCGGGTCCGTGACCGCCGATCATGTCATTATGGCCTGCAACGGGTATCTGGGCGGGCTCAATGGTCAGGTCGCGTCCCGGGTCATGCCCATCAACAATTTCGTCGTCGCCACCGAGCCCTTGGGCGATGACGCCGCGAAGGTGCTGACAGAGGACGTCGCCGTGGCGGATTCGCGGTTTGTCGTGAACTATTTCCGCCTCAGCCATGACAATCGGTTGCTCTTTGGCGGCGGGGAGACTTATGGCTACCGCTTTCCCCAAGATGTCTCTGCCATCGTGCGCAAACCCATGACTGAGATTTTTCCCCATTTGCGCGATGTGCGGATTGACTATGCCTGGGGTGGCACGCTGGCCATCACGATGAAACGCCTGCCCTATCTCGCGCGCCTTGCGCCCAACATGCTGTCGGCGTCTGGCTATTCCGGCCATGGCGTGGGCAATGCGACCCATGCCGGCAAGTTGATGGCGGATGCGATTTGCGGCGACGCTGATGGGTTTGACACCATGTCGCGCATTCCCACCCGGCCTTTTCCCGGTGGCACGGCCTTGCGCCATCCTATTCTTGTCCTCGCCATGACGTGGTTTGCGCTCCGCGACCGTTTGGGCATCTAAAACCTTACTCGCCTACACAGCTGACCGACCGTGGCAATTCCACGCCGGTGCTGCACTGTCGTGAAAATTTCACTTTTCCGGGCGCGATATCCCCACTACATATCCTGAAAATCAAAATTCTACTTTCAGGAAAGCTGAAAACATGACCCAGGCCACCCCCAACGTTTATGACGCAGAACCCATTCCGGCCGAGGCCCGCGCAGAAATTGATCGCATGCTGCAATCGGGCGATCTGTTTCGCTACACGGCCGCGGACAGCGCGCCTGTGACACTGCTAGAGCAGGAATTTGCGGAGCATATGGGCTGCAAATACGCCCTTGCCGTGTCGAGCTGTTCGGCCGCGCTGTTTTTGTCGCTCAAGGCGCTCGGCCTGCCCAGAGATGCGCGCGTCTTGATCCCGGCCTTCACCTTTGCGGCGGTGCCATCCTCAGTCGTACATGCCGAATGCGTGCCGGTGCTTTGTGAGGTGGGCGAAAATTACCGCATCGACATGGCGGATTTCGAGGCCAAACTGGATGACAGCATCGCGGCTGTGATCATCAGCCATATGCGCGGGCACACGTCTGATATGGATGCGATCATGGCGCTGTGTGATGCGCGCGGCATCCCTGTGGTCGAAGACGCGGCGCATTCCCTTGGCACCGTCTGGGGCGGGCGCAAGATCGGCACGATTGGCCGTGTGGGCGCGTTCAGCTTTCAATCCTATAAGTTGGTCAATGCCGGGGAAGGCGGGATCATGGTCACAGATGATGCCGATTTGGTGGCGCGGGCCGTGATCATGTCGGGCGCCTATGAACACAATTGGGCCAAGCATATCGCAGGTCAGGACACAGGTCTGATGGCCGCCTTTGCCCGCTGGCAGAACCAGTTGCCACTTTACAATCTGCGCATGTCAAACCTGTCGGCGGCGATTATTCGCCCTCAGATCGGCCATATCGAGCGGCGCGTGCGGGATGGTCGGGCGAACCACGATTATGTGGCCGCGGCGCTGAACGCGTCACCCTGGATGCACGTGCCGGACAAGCTGACACTGGAAGAGCGCGCACCCGACAGCATTCAGTTCAACCTCATCGGCATGACCGCTGAGGACCGCAAAGCCTTTGCCAAGACCGCAGCCGCGCGCGGTGTGAAAGTGCAGATCTTTGGGCTCAGCACGGACAACGCGCGCGCCTTTTGGAACTGGCAGTTTCTGCCCGGTGACACGCCAGAGCTTCCAGCCACCCGAGAGATGCTGATGCGCGCCTGCGACGTGCGCCTGCCCGCCCGTTTGACGCGTGATGAGTGCGACAGGGTGATTGAGGCGCTCCTCATCGCGGCACAGGATGTGATGGGAGAGACACGCGCCTACGGCACTTGACGCGTTTGTCGTGCCCGCCTTTGATGGGCGCATGACACAAGATTTTTCCAAAGGCGCGGCGTGGATGTCGGGTGAGGTGATCCCCATCCACGCAGCCAAGATCGGTGTGACCGACTGGGGCCTCACGCATTCCGACGTCGTCTATGATGTGGTCCCGGTGCGGGAGGGGGCGTTTTTTCGACTGCCCGATTATCTGACCCGGTTTGAAGCCTCTCTCGCGGAAGGGCGTATGGATGTGGGCATGGACGCAGTCCAGATTGGCGATGCCTTGCACCAGATGGTTGCGGCCTCCGGCCTGCGCGCGGCCTATGTTGCGATGGTCGCTGCGCGCGGCACACCGATCATTCCCGGCAGCCGCGACCCGCGTGACTGCGCCAATCATTTCTATGCCTGGTGCGTTCCTTATGTGCATGTCATCAAACCCGACATGGCCGAGATGGGGGCGGATGTGCTTTTGTCGGATGAGGTGCGCCGCATTCCCGATGACAGCGTCAATCCGCGGGTCAAAAACTACCAATGGGGCGATTTCACGCGCGGTCTCTTTGAGGCCAAGGAGAAAGGGTTTGAAACGGTCCTTCTAGCCGATCACGCAGGCCACGCGACCGAAGGGCCGGGCTTCAACTTGTTTGCGCTGAAAGGCAATTGCGTGATCACGCCCGAACGAGGCGTGTTGCAAGGCATCACGCGACAGACCGTGATCGAGATGGCCAAGGCGGAGGGGTTGACCGTAGAAGAACGCGCCCTGCCTGTGGCGGAATTGATGGAGGCGGATGAGGTATTTCTCAGCTCTTCCGGCGGTGGGGTTCTGCCCGTGCGCCGCATCAATGAGCGGGTGTTTTCCAATGGCAGCGCCGGGCCGGTGGCCATGCGATTGCGGGCGCGGTATTTTGAACTGACCTTGGATCCGGCCTATCGCACGGAGATTGCGTATCCTTGACTGCGCTGCCGGGGTGAACCCCGGCCTACCCGATAATTGCAATCTGATCTTTAAGGAACGGATAGGCGGCAATAGCCGGGTCTAGGACCGTACGTTGCAGTATGGGGCGCAGCGTATCAGCGACCTGTGCCGGCATATCCTTTAAGATCTCCTTGCGCGCTGTCAGGCTAATTGTGCGGGACAGCGGCTCTAGCGGCAGGGCCATCACGTCGATCTGATCGGCAAAGCGCTGCCCCCGCATGAGCGCCAGAGGTGTCAGGATCGACCACCCTGCCCCCTGCCCGACAAGCGCCAGGATCGCGTGATAGCTGTCCAGTTCGAACCGATGCGGTAAGCTGATCGTCTGGCGCACAAGATGCGCGGTGATCAGACGGCCCATATAGTGGCGCTGCGTGTACTGGACGAGCGGCAGACGTTTGAGTTGCCCCATCACATCACTGTCTTGATCGATGACGCCTTTGGGCGCCGCGACGATGAAACGCTCCTTGAGCAGGGGATGCACCTCAACCCAGTCATCCTCCGCCCCCAAATCCGCTGCAACGATCACGTCAAGACTGCGGGCATCGAGCAAATCATAAAGGGTATGGCTCGCCCCTGTCTCAAGCAGAAACTGGCAGCCCTTCAGCTCAGTGGCCATATGGGTCAAAAGCTGCGGCGTCACATCCGCCTCAAAATCCTCAATCATGCCGAGACGAAAACGCGTGAGCGTGGACAGATCCGACATCGCCAGTTCCGCCCGGGCCTGGGCCGCCTCATTCAGGATCACCTGCGCGCGACGTTTGAGGATTTCGCCCGCCGGTGTCAGGCGCACAGGCCGCGCATTGCGCTGCAAAAGCGTGGCCCCAACGGCGGCTTCCAGATTGGTCAGTTGTTGCGACACCGCAGAGGGGCTGGCGCCCAAGCGCTTGGCCGCAGCGGAAATGGAGCGTTCATCGGCCGTGGCCATGAACACTTCGATACCCCAGAGCGTGATCCGTCCCGGGCTGTCGACCATGGCGCGGGCCCTTTTACTTGCTCATCTTGGAGAGCTTGTCCTGTAGATCGGAAAGCTGCTTTTTGATCTCATCGAGCTCTTCTTCGGGTTCTTCCTCGGGCTCAACGATGTCTTCGGGCGTCGAGGGTGTCGTGGACATGCCCGGCATGGCGCCCGTCATGGCTTTCAAGAACGCCTGTTGCTGGGCCTGCACCGCTTCCATCCCTGGCATTCCAGACAGCGGGTTGGCCTTGGCCATGTTTTCCATCATCTGAGATTGCCCATTGCGCAGCATTTCAAACGTGGTGGCGAGGAAATCCGGCACCATGGATTGCGCCTGAGACGTATAACTGCGCACCAGATCATTGAGCACGTTGACCGGCAGCATATTCTCACCGCGGCTTTCATGCTCCGCGATGATTTGCAGCAGATATTGTCGCGTCAGGTCATCGCCTGATTTGAGATCGATGATCTGCACGTCGCGACCGGTGCGAATGAATTCGGCAATATCTTCGAGAGTGACGTAATCAGACGTTTCCGTATTGTAGAGCCGGCGGCTGGCATACCGTTTGATCAAAAGCGGCTTATCATTGTCTGCCAAGGTGCTTCCCCCCTAAGGCCTCGCGTGGATTACGCTGCATCACAGCATAAACACCTGTTGTGTAAAATGAAAGGGCGAGCACGCGGCTCGCCCTCTCTATCGTATCGGGCCCCGGCAGGGAGGAAGTGGGCACCCAATCGATGATGTCCCGCCTTTGGGGCAGATCTTACTTAGCTGTTGCCTTCTTGGCAGCCGCTGTCATGTCGTCCGTGGCTTTCTTGACAACTGCAGAGGCGTCTTCCTGCATGTCTTTGCCAGCGGCCATCAGCAGCTCAACCGTGTCCACCTGAACCTTCTTGGCGATCTCAGCGAAAGCAGCCATGTTCTCGGCGGCCACTTCGGCGTTGGCGGATGCGAAATCTGTCATCGCCTTGGCGTAGTCGGCAGGCTCAGTCTTGGCTTTGGTCACTTCGGTCAGCTTGGCGAGCGTTGTTTTGGCCCAGTTGCCGGACACCTCAGCGGACTTTTCAGCCGCTTCAAGTGCCACACCGGAGAGCTTTTCGCTCAGCGCGGCTTGGTTCTTGAACGCGTCTTCCATTGCTTTGGTGTCCACGGGGAATGCACCCATCATGTCTTTCATGACGGCGTTGAAATCTTGTGCTTTAGCCATTGTCTTTCTCCTAAGGTAAGCGTGTGTGGCGCTGTTTATTCTGCGTCTGCAAAAGATATACATGCTGCAGCGCAGCATTTCAAGCATTTTTTCTGCACTGCAGCGAAAAAGTTTCCCTAGGGTCAATCACATTGAAAGAACAACGACTTAAGGCCGCAAAAATCCGCGACCCCATGCGCAGGCACCACGGATGGTTCCCCCGCGACGGGTCAGTTCACTTCATGATTGGGCGTTCTTGGTTGGCCTTGCGGCGCACATATGTGCCCGGCGCGGGGACAATCGGCGCGTGGTCTGGACCACCTGTTTCACGTGCAGGCACTTTTTTGCCCGAGCGTTTGCGCAGCCAGCTTTCCCAGCGCGGCCACCACGACCCAGGCGTATAATCCGCCCCGTCCATCCAGGTATCGGCATCCCCCGACAGGTCAGGATTGGTATAGTGGCCATACTTCTTCTTGCTGGGCGGATTGACGATCCCCGCGATGTGGCCCGACTCCGAGACGACAAAGGTCTTATCCTTGGATCCTGTGTGCTGAAATCCGCGATAGCAATCTTTCCAGGCGGCAATGTGATCGGTCTCACAGGTGATCGCCATGATCGGCACCGTCACATCCTTGATCGACAGTTTTTCACCCAAAAGCTCAAAGCCGTCGCCCACGAAATCGTTGCTCTGACACAGGCCGCGCAGATACTCCATCGTCATCTTGCCCGGCAGGTTGGCCCCGTCCCCGTTCCAATAGAGCAGATCGAACGCGGGCGGCGCCTCACCCATCATGTAGCTTTTCACGGCGGGCGTGTAGATCAGGTCGTTGGAGCGCAGAAATGACATGGTGCGCCCCATGATGAAGGAACGCAGCATGCCCTGTTCGGTCACCTCTTCTTCGATGCCATCGACAAAATCATCCTGCAGGAAAGGCGTGAACTCCCCCTGCTCGGAAAAGTCGGTGAGCGCGGTAAAGAACGTGGCGGATTTCACAGATGTGTCGCCGCGCTTGGCCAAAAGCGACAGTGTCAGATGCAGCGTCGTGCCCGCAATGCAGTAGCCCACAGCGTTGACTTGCTTTTCCCCGGTGATCGCCTTCACCTCGTCGATCGCGGATAGAAATCCACGTTCGATATAATCCCCCATGCCAATGTCGGAATGGCTCACATCGGGGTTGATCCATGAGACAACGAACAGGGTGTAGCCCTGCTCGGTCACCCATTTGATCATGCTGTTCTGCGCCTTGAGATCGAGAATGTAGTACTTGTTGATCCAGGGCGGGAAGATGATCAGCGGGGTCTTAAAGACCTCTTCCGTGGCCGGCGCGTACTGGATCAGCTCCATCATGTCGTTGCGATAAACAACTTCGCCCGGTGTGGTGGCGATGTTCTCACCCAGTTCAAACGCGCTTTCATCCGCCAGACGGACAACCATTTCCCCGCTATTGGCCTCCAGGTCCGCAACCAGGTTTTCAAGCCCCCGCACCAGGCTTTCCCCTTCGGTTTCCACGGCCTTTTCCAGCGCATCGGGATTTGTACCCAAAAAATTTGTAGGGCTCATCATGTCCACGATCTGGCGCGAGAAATACTCCAACCGGCGCTTTTCTTTGACCGGCATATCGTCAATTTCAGCCACCGCTTGTTCGACGGCGTGTTTGTTCAGCGCGTATTGCTGTTTGATGTAGTGAAAATACGGGTGCGTTTCCCACAGCGGATTGGAAAAGCGTTTGTCCCCCTTAAGCGGGTCCTCTTCGCCGTCCTCCGGCGTGCGCCCGGTCGCGAGCGCTTGTTGCGCTTCCATGAAATGGCGCACGGACTTGCCCCAGAACTCAAGCTGTTGTTCGTACATTCGTCCGGGGTTTTCGAACATGTCCTTCCAATAAGACGTGGCCGCCTGCGCAAAAAGGTCCTGGCCCGGCGCGTTGAGCGTCGGATTGGCGGGGGTTCGATTCGATAAGGCCTGAACCAACCGGGTAGACAGTTCTTCCACGCGTTCCAGGTTGGCATTCAACTTGTCGAGTTCTTTACCGGTCGCGGCGTCAACCGTGGACATATTGTTCGTTACCTCTTAAGTTTCTGCTACGCAGCATTCCGTCGCTCAGGTGGGGAGAGCAGTGCGACGACAAACCAGGGCAACAGCCCGGTCCAAGGAGACGAAGATGCGCTACATGGCGACCTACGACCTAATGGAAACCCTCCGTAATACCAATCAATGGCTGGGTGCCACGGCCCTGTCAATGTCATCATATCCCCTCTTTTCTATGGTACCTAACCCCGCTTTTCAATGGATGGCCGCTTGGGGCGAAGTGACGGAGCGTACGTTCCAGCGCATGGTGGTGAAGCCTGACTGGGGCATCGAGTCTATCACCGGAGAGGATGGGCGCGACCACCTCATTCGCGTCGAACCTGTGGTCGAGCGCGCCTTTGGTGATCTGATCCGATTCGAGGTAGCAGGCCGGGATGACATGGATCGACGCGTCCTATTGATCGCGCCCATGTCGGGCCATTACGCCACGCTTTTGCGCTCTACGGTGCGGTCTCTGCTGCCCGATTGCGATGTTTATGTCACAGATTGGCACAACGCCCGCGATATCCCCGTGTCTGAAGGCAACTTCGATGTGGAGGACTACACCCGTTACCTCGTCGATTTCATGACGGAGCTCGGCTCCGACTTGCACGTGATCGCCGTGTGTCAGCCCGCGCCGCTGGCGCTTGCGGCCACCGCCTATCTGTCAGAGCACAGCCCCGACAATGTGCCACGCACGCTCACCCTGATCGGCGGGCCGGTGGATCCCGATGCCGCGCCCACCGAGGTGACGGATTTCGGGCGCCGCGTGACCATGGGTCAGCTCACAGAAACGATGATTCAGCGTGTCGGCTTCAAGTACAAAGGCGTGGGCCGCATGGTCTATCCCGGCCTTTTGCAGCTGGCCTCTTTCATGTCGATGAACGCCGATCGCCATTCCCGCGCCTTTTCCGACCAGATCACCCGCGTGGCCCAAGGCGAAGCTTCAGACCGCGACCCGCATAACAAGTTCTACGATGAATATCTGGCCGTGATGGACATGCCGGCGGAGTTCTACCTGTCCACCGTTGAGCGGATCTTCAAAAACGGTGAGATCGCGCAAAACGCGTTCATGGTGGATGGCGCATATGTGGACATCGGCAAGATCACCAATGTTGCGGTGAAAACCGTGGAGGGTGGCAAGGATGACATCTCGGCCCCGGGCCAATGTGTGGCCGCGCTTGACCTGCTGACCGGCCTCGATGAGAGCAAAAAAGCCAGCTATGTGGAGCCGGATGCCGGTCACTACGGTATTTTCGCAGGCCGGTCCTGGCGCAACAACATCCGCCCGCTGGTGCTTGATTTCATTGATTCCAATTCCGAAGCGCCCGCCGCCCGGAACCGCACATCACCCAAGAAGAAATCCAAAGCCAAGCGCGGCAAGCCTGCGTTGAAGGCCGTGTAACGCGCCGCATCACGAAACAGGCCGCCCGTGTCTTCGCGAGAAATTCACCAGATCACCGGTCTTCATGTGCGCAAACTCAAGCGCAAGTTCGTTCAGACGCTGTATTTCCCGGACGGCTATCCGTTGTTGTTTGTCAGCAATGCCAAAGCCGCCTGTTCAACGGTCAAACGCTCGCTCTGGCGCGCGGCGCGGCCAGAAACGCTGACGGCGCAATCCAATGTCCACAATCGCAAGGACGGACCATTTGCCGATGACATTGCGACAGTGGTGCGGATGCACCTTTCCGCCCTGCCCCGATTGGCAAAATTCTCCGTCGTGCGAAACCCTTATGCCCGAGTGATTTCGGCCTATCGCAACAAAGTGCTGCGCAATCTCAATACCAAAGCATGGAAGGAAATGGCCGCGCGCTATGGGTTGCGTCCCGACGAGGCGGTGAGCCTTGAAACCCTCCTGACCTGCTTGCGGGAGGATGATCCCTATTGGATCGACCCGCATTTCGCACCGCAAACCGTAAACTTGTCGTTGGACCTCATCGATTTTGACCTGATCTGTCAGTTGGAAAAGGTTGAGGTGCTGGAGCGTTTTCTAGGCGATCACAACGTGCAGATGACCTCGCACAGGGCACATCAGACAAATGCGGGTCAGATCACCGATTTTGCAACGGTGCTGTCGCCACGCGAATTGGATTTGGTGGCTGAGATTTATGCAGACGACTTCGCCGCGTTCCACTACGCCTTTGATCCCGCGCAAACGCAGCCCACTGCACCTGTCGTGCCCCAACCCAAAGACGAGGCTCTGCTGCAGACCCTGATGTCACTGGCTGGCGCAGAAAACGGTCAGGATCTGCACGCGGCCGCCCAGGCAATGATAGCCCGCGCGCCACAGCTCGCATCGCACCCATTGTTGCAAGCCAACGGGTAGCGCGAGGGACACTTACCTCCTCCCGATCCGCACCGCCTGTCCATCGAACGTGGCCAAGGACAGCACAAACTTGTCCGTGGGATAGCCAAGCGCCTGCTCCTCCAGAATACCGATAGAGATCTCCTCCCCCATTCGAGCACTGTCATAGTAGTCAGAATAGTAATGCACCCCGGCCATGTTGCGCCCGATGGAGATGTTGGCGCAGAGCTTGTTCAACTCGCCCTCAAGCGTCAGCGGGCAAGGCTGATCGGGCTTGGCGTGATAGGCCAGATGCCCGTCATGCAGCGCATATTGGCCGTATTCGACGAACTCCAGATGCGTGTCGGCCCCCTCCTCGCAAATCGGGCGATAGGCCCCGGCCATGACTTGTGAGCCATGCACACCCAGCTCTGCCGTGATTTGCTCTTTGTTCCAGAAATGCGCGCTCTCAGAGTTGTCCTTTTTCACCACGCGCACAATGACGGCGGACGTGTCGAAATACGCCTTGAGCATGGTCACGCAGGCCCCCGCAACCGTCGCGTGCCCCGCGCCATAGGTGGGATGCATGGGCGAGCCTTCCTCGAACGCCATGGGCAGAAGGGCGAGATCAGCCGCAGGATCAATGGTCTGGTTATGGGCCAAAACCGCGTTCAGAATGCCGACAGTGTCCAACTCCTCCGCCGTGGCCAGAAGTCGCCCGCAAAGGCTTGGGTTTTTCTTTTCAATCTCTTCGGCTTTGACAATCCGTGCCGCCAAGGCCTCTGGCCGCAACCGCAAATGCACGTTGAACTTTTGATAGCGCACGGCCTTGAGCCCTCGGGTCGCCACCTCGGTCACAAGGCTCAATATATGCGGCCCGCCATAGAGCGCAAAGCCGCCCGCGTTCACCGGAACAGAGTCGGGCCCGGCGGCATTCACAAGGATCTCATGCCCATCGCGCCCCGACAGCAAATCAAAGGACGGGTCAAACGGCGCACCATGGCCAAGCAGGATCAGACACGCATTGAGATAGGCCTGATAAAGCGCATCAAGATGCACATAGCTGGCCAGATCGCGCGGCGTGCAGATGAGCCGCGTTTTGGTTGTGCCGTCCGGGTTGGTCAGAAAATTCTGCCCAAAGCGCGTGGTGCGCGTGTCATAACCGCGTTGCACGGCCAGCCAATCGTCCCAAATCACCATGTGGTCATCACCTGTTTCGGCTTGCGCCACGCGCTGATCGATGACCTGCGCGCCATAGCCAATCAGCCCGTTTGCCGGATTGCCCGCCGACCCGATGAGCATGAATTGCGACAGGTACGGCCCCTTCTCCACCCCCGGACTGGACCCACGAAACGCGGTTTGCGCATCCAGCGCATTGGCGAAGGCAGATGTCCGGCCGCGCGTGCCCTCAAAGTTGGCCGCCGCGAAGGCCATGCCATTCAACCGCCCCACGGATGTGTTCACCGCCGCAGAGCCCGCGCCCTCAAAGCTGGTGAACGGTTCATCGCGCAACAGCCCCAATTCATAGACCTCGGCCATCTCGAAGGTCAGCTCATCCGAGCCAAGTTCCGGCGCGGGCGGCATCGTCACAGCCTGCGGGTCCGGCCCCTGAAGTTCGAACACCACACCGGCTGTTGGCGCCTCCCACAATCGCCGCGGCTGATCCCGGGGCACGGAAACGCGGGTGGTGAACGGCGCGACAAAGGCATCGTCAATGGCGGTGCGAAACGCCTCAAAATCGCGGGGCTCAGCGACAAGGCCCGTTTTCTCGTCATGCTCCAGCCCTTTGGTGAAACTCATCGGATAACAGGCCGCGCCATACCGGGCCTCATCTGGGTTGGCTTCGTGATCGGGATGAGTCCGGTGGCGGGCTTTCTCAGCGGCTTCGACACGGAAACGATGGGCGGATAGGGCACGGTCATTGGGCATAAATGGTCTCCTCAAATCGGGCCTGGCCGAACACTCACCGTTGGATCAAACGTGTTAAGCGGCGACGTTCAAACACAGGCCCCTTGTTCGCCGCCAGAACGGGCGACGCTATGGGCTCATTGAAAAAATCGGCACGGAAGACTGAAACACTATGACGATGTTGCCGGGTCAGATTCGTGTCAACGACCCCGGCGGGAAATTGCCGATAGGCGCTCTACCCCCGGCTGTTCCCAACTCTTAAAAAGGTGTCTTTTCAATCGCTTTAGGCGCGTTCTTTATCCGATCAACGCACAGCCAAGCGTTCGGCGCAACGCATCTGAAAGCTCTTCTACGGTCTCAGTGGCCACGTACAAACCGCCCGTGGCCTCCGCCAGACACTGCACTTCTCCTGCCACGCGGGCGAACTCATCCTTGCCGTTCCAGGAAAACGGATCAAAGACCAGCCGAAACCCGATCACATGCACCGTCAGATCGCGGCCCTCAGCGGCCAGGCGTTGGCCCAACGCGCAAGGCGCACCACCGCAGGTTTCCGACCCGTCCGTGACCAACACCACGATGCCGGGCTTGGTGCGGTATTCCAGCACTTCGGCGGCCTTCTCCACCGACAAGGTCAATGGGGTGAGGCCAGAGGGCTGCATCGCATCTATTTCCGCCATCACCGGGCCTGCGGCATTGTCCTGCGGCAAAAGCTTGAGGCTGATCCGGCGACACATAAAGGTCGTGCCCGGCCCATAAACCATAAGCCCGATGCGTCGCACAGGTGCGACATCCGGCATGACCTTAGCGACGGCTTCGCGCGCCTCTTCGATCCGGGTGGGACCTTCCGCGCCAAACCCCAAATCCGCCATTGAAGACGACCCATCAAAGACAAGCATGGCGTCCCGCGTGCAGGCACCGGCGCTGTCGCTTGCGGTGCCCGATCCCAGCGAGACAGCCATCGCCACGGCCGCGCCTTGCGCTATGCGTCGCCCTATTGTCATGTCAGCTGCTCAACTTTCGGTCCGGCGCGGGACCGTGATAGATCATTTTCCACACGCCATCTTCTTGATGGAACACGTTGACCATGCGCAGCACGACGCGGCCCAGATCCTCCTGACAGATCACCGCCCATTGATCCTCATCGGCGATAACATCCTCTACTGTGGCGGTGATCGGCGGCGGGGCGCGCAAGATCATGCGCCAGCTTTGCAGAACCTCACCCCGCCCAAGCGTCCGAGCAGAGCCAGGATGTTCTACGGCGATTGGACCGGCTTTGCCCCAAATATCGCCCATCGCATCAAAATCGCCGCGCGCAAACGCGCTGTAGAAGGCTTCATTGGCCTCCAACACAGCAGTTTCGATCTGGGGCTCATCTGTCATCAATGGGGGGCGGGGCTTTTCAACGCAACGCGCCGCCCCTGTCTTAAATGAATTGTCCAACACCCCTATCATCCGCCAAACCTAAAGCGGATTGCAAGCCTGTCGCCTCACATCTGAGAGAGCCGTGAGTGATCCCAAAAGGCCGCGGCGAAAAAACAGCCCAAAGATCACAACCGTCGGATGCGCCCCCACGCGGGAACAAGTTTAAGTCAACACCAGAGGTGCCTGATACCATTCGAAAAGTTCGGCCACGACTTCATCGGGCTGTTCCAACACGGGCAGATGGCCAGAGCCGTCAAACACCCGCATCCGTGCCTGCGGCATCAGGTCGGCCATCAGCTCATGCCGCTTTACCGGGGTCAGCCGATCATGGGCCCCGCACATCACCAGGGCTGGCACCTGGCAGCGCCGCAGAACCGCTTGATAATCCCGCCGCCGCTGCACGGCACGCACCTGCTTGATGATGGTCTTGGCCCCCAGATGCGCCGCCATATCCCGCATCATGGTCTGCACCTCAACCCGTCCGGGACCCGGGGCCAGAATGTCAGGTCGGATCAACATATCCACCGCCTCATCCAACCCGCCAGAGCGCAGCTTGATGATCATGGGTTCGTAATCGCCCGCCGATTGCGGCGTTTCTGCAAGGGAATTGGTGTTCATCAACGCAATGCGGCTGACGCGATCCGGGGCACGGCGGAGGATCTCCATCGCAACAATCCCGCCCATGGACATCCCCACAAGTGCGAAACGGCGCGGCAACGTATCCAGCAACCGAGAGGCAATCTCCTCGATCCGGTCACCACCTGTCACCGGGGCCACGGTCACGCTCATATGCGGGCTGAACGCCGTCATCGGCACGGAAAACACGCGCGCGTCACACATCAGGCCCGGAATAAATACCAGGGGGTCCTGCATCGATCTAACCCTCTTTTCGTTGCCTTTAATGTGCCCAGACAGCCCGAAATTTGCAACGCTCAATCAGGATAGGTGATGCCGCGAAACGGAGGAAAATCCTTGTATCGCGCCTGACGCGCGGCCAGAGGCTCCTGCGGCTCTGCTCCCGGCGCCAATAGTTGCCCCTTGGGCGCGATATAGCTTGAAATTGTGCGACGCGAAAAGGCGCGCCAGCCAAGGTTCATGCCGCAGAGCTTGGGAAAAAACCACAGATCTGAATAGGGCAGATGATCGTGGATCCACCATGCAAGATCGCGCCAATCGCGCCCCTCCGCATAGCGATCTGCAAACCAGGGGATGACGAGCGATGTCCCTGCCCCCGGCCCGGCCTCCCCAATAATGTCCCAGATGTGGTGGCCATGGTTGGCATCGTTGCGCGCGCAGTTCAGCTTGTTGTCATTGCCGAACTTGTTGAGGGTCGGACTGCGATAGCCGGACCGAATGGCGATGCGCCCAAAGGTTTCTTGCAGGGGATCGAGCAGATGCTCACAAAGCTGGCGGCCATGCTCAATGGCGAGATCGGGATCCTCAGGAATGTTGGGAATGCCGTAGAAACTGCCGATTTCAGAATGCAGGAAATCCCGCATGTAAAAATGCCGGCTCAGCCGGACACGGCCGAGGGTTTCAAGGCTCCACATGCTGGCTGGTTTGCGCATCTCACAACCCTCTGATCCAGTCCACAATCAGCGCCGCGGCAGGCACAGTGCCTTCTGGCGACAAGATATCACCAGCGATGATATGCGCGTTGGAGTCCATGCCCTCGCCCAATTCGGGGGACGCTTGGGTTACAGGCCCGCCCCATCGCTGCGCCACCTCTGTTGTGCGTGTGCCGTCAACGATCTGATCTTCTTCGGAGTAGTAGAACAGGACCGGTTGACGGATACTGTCATGATCCGCCCGTGACGCCGCGCGTGAGATCGCCGCCATCGCAAAGAGCGCGGTAGACGGGTAATCCGGGGTCCAAAATTGCGCATGGCGCGGGTTCTGCGGCTCAAACCCCCATTGCCGCCCTGCCAGCCAAGGCACCCAATATCGCCCCGCCGGCACGTGTAACAGGGCGGCTTTGGGATCGGTCACGCCAAAATTGGGGGAGATCAGCACGAGACCGCGGACCGCTTCCATCGTTTCTGGATCATCGGCGGCGGCCGCAACAACCACGCTTGCCCCGGTGGAGGAGGCCATGATCACCACCTCACGCCCCACTTGTCGACCGACGGCAAGTGCCTCATTGAGGTCTTCTCTCCAATGGCTGGCGCGCGCCTGGCCAAGCGCCTCTGCGTCGCGCGCATGGCCCCGCAAGCGCATGAACACCAGGTTGGCATCCAGTGTTTCGGCGACCAGATCCGGCAGCGGGCGCATTTCTTGCAAACTCGCGGAAAACCCATGCACATAGATGATCGCAAGATCAGTGGGCACCTCTTCCAAACCACGCCAGACCACGCGTTTTTCAAGGCCTGGCTTGATGTCGGGAAACCGCCCTTCTTGCAGGGCGAAATATGTGTCAACTCCGTCTCGTAAGAGGCTGCGATCAAAAGAAACTTCGGGATGCACGGGCTCCCTCGGACCAAAGATCATCACCAAGGTAAAGACCGCAACACTGCCCACCAGCATCAGCCAGGCCGTGCGCAGCACCCGGTTCATCACCAGGCCCCGATCCGGGTCAGAACCTCTTCGACCGCGTCCGTGATCATGGAAAGACACTCGGGATCAGAAAACCGATGATCCGCACCGTCGACCAATGTCAGACGCATGTCCGGCGATTGGGCATGATCCAAAAGGCGCAGCGCCACAGACATATCCACATCCGCATCAGCTGTGCCCTGCAAAGACCTGACAGGAAACGGTAACTTCAAATCATCCCGCAATACGAGATTGGCGCGCCCATCGTCTATCAAACGTTTCGTGATGATGTAGGGCTCCTCGTAATCCGAGGGCAACGCCACTTGACCGTCCGTGTTCAACGCGGACCGTTGGCTGTCATCAAACCCCGCCCACATGCTGTCTTCGGTGAAATCCGGCGCGGCGGCAATGGTCACGAGACCGGCCACACGCTCTGGCACGGTCCGCGCAACCAGCAAGGATATCCAGCCGCCCATGGATGATCCCACAAGGATCTGAGGCCCATCCGTCAGTGCCGCGAGAACGGCCAGCGCGTCCTCCGCCCAGTCGCCGATGGCGCCATCTGTAAACGCCTCTGACGAGCGCCCATGCCCGGAATAGTCAAATCGCAAAACCGCACGACCGGTGGATTGCGCCCATTCTTCGAGATAAAGCGCCTTGGTGCCTTCCATGTCAGATTTGAAGCCGCCCAGAAACACAATCCCGGGTCCGCGGCCATCCGTCCTGACATACGCCAAACGTCGTCCGTTCGGCCCCTCTAGAAACTCCGCTTCCGCCATGTTGCCTCCCCCGGTTTCCAGCGCTTATTGGCCGAAAAAAAGGCCCGAAATCAAGGGCATTTTGGAGAAAGCTCATGTTTCACATGATAGAGCCGAGCCTGACTTCGATATTGTGCAAAAGCCCGTTGCCGATCTGCCCGTCATGGCGCGCCTGCGCCGCAGACGCCCACCCGGCAGAGCGCCGTGGTTCGGAAGGGTCGTCTTCTTGTTGTGATCCGCGCGTGTCGCTTTGACCCTGCGCTGCGCTTTGAGAGGTTTCCATGTCCCGTGTCCCAAAATCTGTCCGCTGCCTCAAACAGCCAAAAGGCTGTCGTATAATCGTTACGACAGCCCACAGAGTCTGGCAAGAAAAAAATTGTTCAATTTCAGTATGTTAATGTGAACATTCGCGTACACTTGTGCACAAAAGCATACGCAGGGACCAATCACCCGCCGACATAGGGTTGGCTGCGGGGGCGGTAAAAGACCTTTTGATTGTGGATCCGGCCCAGCAAATCATGGATTGCGCGCACATCTTCGGTCGTGTCCTGACACAAGAGAACGACGTCACGCTCCTCACAGCGTTCTTCATGCGCCTGTTCTGACAGGTCCTGCTTGCGGTCGCGCAGCGCATTCTCGATCAGTTCAATATCTTCGACAGACAACTCAAACTTCTTGTTGTAACCCGGCATTTTTCAATTCCCTGTCCTGGCCGCAACCGGCCCGATTTCCATCCAATGGTGTGCGTTCGATTCTCAATATAGGGTAAACAAATCGCTTGATAAGGGGAAAAGATCAAGCTCGAAAAATCATTGTGCGTCAAACTGTTACAAAGCGCACAGCACGCAATGGTATACCCGATTTGTATACTTTTGCACGCATCCAAGAAGATCAAACAGTTACGCGGAGCCCCTTGCGCCACCCCGCCTCCCTTGACTTCGCAAAGTGCTTGCGCCATTGACATCCCACCAACCCGCAACCGGGCGTTCCGTGGGCGCCAAACCGACGAGGAGACAAGGCTGATGGCCTCTATTTCCCTGACATTCCCCGATGGCAATGTGCGCGACTATGAGGCAGGCATCACCCCTGCTGAGGTGGCTGCGACGATCTCCAATTCACTCGCGAAAAAAGCCATCTCGGCTTATGTCGATGGCCAGCACTGGGACCTGCAATGGCCTATCACGCAGGACGCCAAGATCGCCATCAACACCATGAAAGACGACGCGCCCGCCAACGAGCTGGTGCGCCATGACCTTGCGCATATCATGGCCCGCGCCGTGCAGGAGATCTGGCCCAAGACGCAAGTCACCATCGGGCCCGTCATCGACAACGGCTGGTACTATGATTTCGACCGCGAAGAGCCGTTCACGCCCGAAGATTTGGGCCTCATCGAAAAGAAGATGAAAGAGATCATCAACCTGCGCGACCCCGTGCGCACCGAAGTGTGGGAGCGAGAGCGCGCGCTAAAGCACTATCAAGACGCAGGCGAGCCCTACAAGGTGGAGCTGATCGACGCGATCCCGGGCGACGAACCCCTGCGCATGTATTGGCACGGGGAGTGGCAGGATTTGTGCCGCGGCCCGCACCTGCAACACACCGGACAAGTGCCTGCAGATGCGTTCAAACTGATGAGCGTCGCAGGTGCCTATTGGCGCGGAGACAGCGACCGCCCCATGTTGCAACGCATTTACGGCGTGGCGTTCACAGGTAAGGAAAAGCTGAAGGCGCACCTGACCATGCTGGAGGAGGCCGCCAAGCGCGATCACCGCAAGCTGGGCCGCGAAATGGATCTTTTCCACTTCGAAGAAGTCGCCCCAGGCTCTGTCTTTTGGCACCAGAATGGCTGGCGCATGTTCCAGAGCCTGATCGGCTATATGCGCCGTCGCCAAGAGGCCGCCGGATACATTGAGGTGAATTCACCTGACATCATGGACCGCGGCTTGTGGGAGACATCCGGCCACTGGCAGAATTATCGCGAAAACATGTTCCTGGCGCAGACCCAGGATGATCGGGACTACGCGTTGAAGCCGATGAACTGTCCAGGTCACATGCTGATCTACAACCAGGGCATTCGAAGCTATCGCGACCTGCCGCTGAAAATCGCAGAATTTGGAAAGGTTCACCGGTATGAGCCTTCCGGCGCCCTGCACGGGCTTTTGCGCGTGCGCAGCTTTACCCAAGATGACGCGCATATCTATTGCACGCCAGACCAACTGACCGAAGAATGCCTCAAGGTGAACGACCTGATCCTGTCGATCTACAAGGATTTCGGGTTTGAGGATGTCCATATCAAGCTTTCCACGCGCCCTGACAATCGCATTGGCAGCGACGAAAGCTGGGACCGCTCGGAAGAGGCGCTCACGACCGCGTTGGACCAGGCCGGGATGCGCTACAGCATCTTCGAAGGGGAAGGCGCGTTTTACGGGCCCAAGCTGGAATATGTGCTGCGCGACGCCATCGGGCGCGACTGGCAATGCGGGACATTGCAGGTCGATTTCAACCTGCCGGAACGGTTCAAATCGACCTATGTCAGCGCAACGGGCGAACGGTTGGCGCCGGTCATGCTGCACCGTGCTCTGTTTGGCTCACTGGAGCGGTTTACCGGCATTTTGATCGAAAACTGGGAGGGCAAACTGCCATTCTGGCTGGCGCCGCAACAAGTGGTCGTGGCCTCCATCGTGTCAGAGGCGGATGCCTATTGCGAAAAAGTGGCCGAGCAACTGCGCCAGGTCGGCGTGCGTGCCAAAACGGATCTGCGCAACGAGAAAATCAATTACAAGGTGCGGGAACACTCCTTGGCCAAAGTGCCGGTTATCCTGGCCTGCGGCATGCGTGAGATGGAAGAGAACACGGTCACGGTGCGCCGCTTAGGTGAAAAGCAGACGCGGGTCGAAACGCTGGATGCGGTCAAATCAGATTTGGCAACCGAAGCCTTGCCGCCTGATCTGGTCGCGCAGAGTTTGGCGTCAGCGGCCGAGTAAGTCGGGGAAAGGCGCGTTAAAAATGCGCCTTTTCCTCATCCGGCTTGCCCGCAGCCACCGCCAGGACGCCGCCCAGCGCCACGAAACCGATCGGGAACATGGTGAACACGCCGAAATCATAGGCGTAAAACATCATCGCGGCGGACAGCAGCATCAAGATACCCCCCCAAAGTGCCCGCGACCGGGCCATACCGCCGCCTGCAATGGCCAAAATGGGGGCCATGAAGCTGACAAACCGCACAAGCTCGCGCCGCTCCACCTGTTCGGCCAGACCTTCGATCTCACCATAGGCGTCGATCACCTCTGTGTAGCCATAGCTGAAAAAGCCAATAAAGATCGCCATGATCCCACCAATGATGCCCAGCATCAGTGCCGCGTTACGCATAATTTTACTCCGTTACTTCACTTCGACATAAGCGCTCAGCCCATGTCATCCAAGCAATTGCGCCTGTACATCTTTTTTCCAGCCAAGATACATCTGCCCCTCGGTCACGATCAACGGGCGCTTCATCAGCGTGGGATGCGCCTGCAACAGCTCCATCGGCGCACTGTCACGTTCCGCCTCACTCAGACCCCGCCAGGTTTTCGAGCGTGTGTTCACCAGGTCCATCCCAAACTCTGCCAGAGCGGCCTCTAGAACCGCGCTTGGTACTCCATCGTCCCGGACATCCACGAAAGTGGCATCCGGCAAGGATTTGCGCGCCTTCCGGCATGTGTCACATGTTTTTAACCCATAGAGATGCATGACAATTCGCCTAAATTTTGATCTTTCCCGAACTGCTTAACCCGGGCCACACAAAAACTCACGCGGGTTTTTCTTGCCTTTTGGCTTGGGCGACCAATCATCTTAGGGGCGAAGCTGGCTTGCCAGTGAGACTGGGTTGAAAATTGCACTCTCACTGCTCAAATCCTTCGCAGACCAACCCGGCTTGTCCGGACAAAGCGACGATATGAAGGAGATACGGCATGCCAACCGGCACCGTAAAATGGTTCAATACCACCAAGGGCTTCGGCTTTATCGCCCCAGATGATGGCGGCAAAGACGTGTTCGTGCACATCTCAGCTGTCGAGCGCGCAGGCCTAACCGGTCTGGCCGACAATCAGAAGGTCGAATTTGAGATGGTCGACGGACGTGACGGACGTCAGATGGCGGGCGATATCAAAGCCCTCTGATACCGCCACGGCGTTGAGACGTATCCAGTCTCAGCCGTTCAAACGGCCAAAAGACCCTCGTTTTATGGGGTTCGCGCTTTGGCGCGCGACGCAAGGCGGTTTGCCCTATCCGTGCGGCCGGTGGCTTGGGCCCGATTAAAAAGACGGTCACACATCACGCATACTGAAAACAAAAAGAGCGCGACCTCATGGACCGCGCTCTTTTGTGTATGACTGAGGTCGTCGTAGCTTGCGGCCTTAGCAGCCTTTTTCGCCCTCTTGGCAGACCTGCGGCTGGGCCACTTCACCTTTGTCGAGATAGACAGCGGTGTGGCGCACAGGTGCGGGATGCTGCATCATTTCGCGATAGGTGACATGCGTGTTCGGCTGACCGCAACAAATCACACCGCCCATGGAAATCGGCTGGAGCCCTGCAGGACAGAAGTTGTGCCCGTGATAGGGGAAATATTTCATGGAATCCGCCATGGCGGGGACAGTGGCCATAGACAGCGTGGCAACAGCGACGAGCGAGGATAGAATACGCATTGGGTTCCTCCGATTGGGGTGGCGTAGCAGACCCCACGACGTTAGCCGCTCTTTGAGCCACGTCAAAGGTTTTTGTATAGAATTTCGGTGTTTACAGCCAATTCCTCGGGTTTGACGCGGTTTGGGTCCGCTCGCCAAACGCGCAACCGGGCCTCAAACCCGCCCTTACCCGTTCAAAATCGCCTGAAATTCTCGCCATTCGCCTTTGCTCATTCCGGATGTTTCCTGGCTGACATCCTCACCGCGCAGCATCCGGCGGATGCAGTCCAACCCCGTGGCCGACATAGCCGCGCCCCCCAGCCGGTAATCTTCAAACGCGGCATAGGCAAACGGCACCCAATCGGCCACGATTTTGCACATGACCTCAGCATAGACGCGGATTTCATACTGCGCGTGGGCATCGGCCCGAAGGCGGAGGAAATGCAGCAAGTTGTGCAGATCCACCTTCCAATACCACTGCGTGTAGATATTGGCGGGCAAGTTCATCCGAGCCAGCTCGCGGGCGAGGCCTTGTTGGCCATCTTGACTGATCATCTCTTCGTAGTGATCATAGCTGCGCGCACTGTCGGCTTTGAGGATGTCGAGAACGCGCGCGGCCTCGTCGCCTGTCAGCGCCTCGCCCCTGCCCTGATTGTTCACCACGGATTGCGCCGCCACATGTTCCGGCGCCGGGATGTAAAACTCGCGATCCAAAATCGAATACCGCGCGGAATACTCATTCACATTGGCCGTGCGGTGGCGGATCCACTGACGCGCCACAAACACCGGCAGCTTCACATGCAGCTTGATTTCGCACATCTCAAACGGGGTAGAGTGCCAGTGCCGCATCAGGTAGCGAATGAGCCCTTCGTCATTTTGCACTGACTTCGTGCCCTTGCCGTAACTGACCCGGGCGGCCTGACAGATCGCATTGTCATCGCCCATGTAGTCGACAACACGGACAAACCCGTGATCGAGCACCTGATGCGCGGTATAGAGGTGTTTCTCCATCCCAGGGGCCACCACCCGCAGCGTGCTTTGCGGCGCGGCGCGCAGTTCGTCTATCTCGGCCTGCTGCTCGGGGCTCAAGGGCATGCAGTGGTCCTTTCCACAAGAGTGAGTCGCGTCCAACTATATCTTGCGGACGCGCGCTGAGAAACTTCAATATCGGGTATATACATCCTTGCAACAGAGGGTCTTTTCCCGCCGATTTCACAAAGGAAAACATTGACTTCGCAGCTTAAAGCGCTGATTTTTGAGGAAAAGATAAAAATATCTGTTGAGGGCAGTACTATCATGAAACACACAGCAGCATTCCTGCTGCTTTGCGCCTTTTTGATGGGGTGTGACGCAGCAAGTAATCCATTTGCAGATGGAATTGACGCATCCGAGGGTGCGGGCGACGGTGAAGACGCCGATGAAGATGCCGGCGATGGCGGTCTCGACGGGGCGGACGATGAAACCGGCGACGAGGTCGTGGACAACCCATTGTTGTTCAACCCGGATGACGATATTCCCGACGACATCAAAGGTGACATTGCGAATGTGGTGTTCGATGCCGACGCGGGCACCTTGGTCGTGACCGGCCTGACATTGGACGAAACGCCCATCGATGCCACCTACACGCGGGCACCTGCGCTCGATAAAAACGGGTTTCTCGCCTACACCGCACAAGACAGTTCACTGGACCGCCACTTCACGGCGTTTGTCGCCCAAGGCACCAGCGTGACGGCCTTTACCGCCGGTAGCCCCCTGCCCCGCAACCGAACATTCAAAGGCGCATTCTTTGACCGCGATGGCGCGTATGACCCACCAGAAGTGACCGCGACAGCGGGCCTTGTCACCTATTCGGGCACCTATGTCGGTGTCGTTAACAGCGGTGGCGTCGGTTCGGATCTCATTTCCACAACGATCACACCCACCGTGTTGCAACCGATCCAAAGCTTTACCACGCAAGGCGATGTCTTGATCAACGCGGATTTTGCCGACAACAACGTCGAAGGCAACATTTTCAACCGCGAACTTCAGGACACAGAAGGCAATCTGATCACGGAATTGCCCTCCATCGTTCTGATCACCACGGATATTGATCAGAATGGCTCCTTCACCGGTAATGTTGAGTATGACATTCTAGACCCGCGCGGGAACACGGATGGCGCATTCATCGATGTTGGCGCTTATGCCGGTGTGTTTGGTGGTGAAGACGCATCAGAGATTGCCGGTGGCATCGACCTGACCGAATTTGACGGTCGCGCCGATCCTCTGGGCTTTGAAAATGAGTTGGAAAGCGGCGCGTTCATTCTCAACGCGTGTACCCCGGCCAGCACAGACCCCGTCTGCCAACAGCTTCCCTGATGACAGCCCGACATCTGACCAAAGCGCTCACAGCGCTTTGGTTTTTGCTCAGCTCTACAGCGGTCGCGCAGGATCAACAGGATCAGGTAAGCCTATCGCTGGACCAGGCGCATGAGGTGGCCCTCAACGCCTTGCGCACTGGTCAGCCGCGTCTTGCCTTTGCGCTGAGCAACGGTCTGCTGGAGGCCGACCCGGAAAATGGCCATGCGCTTTACATCAAGGCCAAGGCCTTGGGCCAATTGCAAGAGTTCAAAGAAGCCCGCAAAACCGCCGCAGCCGCCTACCGCGTGGCGCGCACGGATTTGCAACATTTTGAAAGTGCCACCCTCGCCGCACAATTGAACTTTGCCGAAGAGCGAATGACCCATTCGCAAATTTGGCTGCGACGGGCGGCGCACTACGCCCCCAATGATGCGTTGCGCACCGCCTCTGTCACAGCGTTTCAACAGGTCCGCCATCGCAACCCGCTCAATTTTCAGCTCAGCTTTTCCGTCAGCCCGTCTGACAATGTGAACAACGGCTCAAACAGCCCGCTCAGCATTATCGATGGCACGCCAGTCGTAGGCACGCTGAGCCCAAGCGCTCAGGCCATCAGCGGGTGGGTGACGTCACTCAATATGCAAGGCGCGTACCGGTTCCGGGAGACGCAAACATCGGAAACCCGCGTTGTTGCCCGTGCGTTTATCCGCCATGTGGAGTTCGACAACCCGGTGCCGGGCATCAGCAGTTCTGATCTTGCCTCCCAACGTCTACAACTGGGCCTTTCCCATATTTGGGCGCCCGAAAACACAGGGTTCTGGCGCGTAGACGTCAATGGCGGGCGCACGTGGTACGCGGGCGATCCGTTTTTCGATTTCGTGGGCCTCACCGGGCAGCGCGTGCAAAAGCTGACAGATACGCTGCGCTTGTCCTTTGGGGGCGGGGTCGAGCATCAGTTTGATCTCACCCGTCCCATTTTCGATTCCACTGTGTGGTCTGGCGTCGGCGGCCTCACCTACGCATTTGCAGGTGGCAGCGAAATCGGCATCACGGCGCGCTATCGCGAAATCGTTTCAAACGGCGTGAACCGAAACTCTCAGCAGTGGACCGGTGTGGTCAGCTACACCCATGGTCAGCGCATTGGCCCGGCCCGTCTGAGTGTTCATGTCGGGCACTCCACGCTGGATTTTGACCGCTACTTTGTGGGCCCCATATCGGTGCCGGAGGGCCGCGTCGACAGCTCCTGGTTTGGTGAGATCTCGGCGACCATTGATGCGGCCAGCTACATGGGCTTTGTGCCCGTCGTCTCCCTGCGCTCGGAGCAAAGCCGCTCCAACATCAGCCGGTTCGACGTGGAACAGACCGGCGTGACCCTCGGCATCCGCTCCGAATTCTAAACAGCTCTGTGATTGCCCCTCGACAGAGCGCGGATGCGCTTTATCCTTGCAAGACAAGCAATTCGGAGGCGCACATGGACGTGAAATATCTGCACACAATGGTTCGGGTAAAGGACCTGGAGGCGTCCATGCGCTTCTACGCTCTTTTGGGCCTCAAGGAAACGCGCCGTTACGACAATGAGGGTGGGCGTTTTTCTTTGATTTTCATGGCGCCCGAGGGGCAAGAAGACTGCCCTGTGGAACTCACCTATAATTGGGATGGAGACGATGCCCTGCCCAGTGACAGCCGCCATTTCGGACACTTGGCCTATAGCGTCGGCAATATTTACGAGATGTGCCAGCATTTGATGGACAACGGCGTGACGATCAACCGTCCGCCACGTGACGGTCGCATGGCCTTTGTGCGCAGCCCCGACAATATCTCGGTTGAGCTTTTGCAGGCCGGCGATGCCCTGCCCCCGGCAGAGCCATGGACCAGCATGGACAATATCGGCCATTGGTAAGAGCGGCCCTCTTTTTCGCGGCTATGCTCTGGGGCGCAATGGCCCAGTCACAGACCCTGCCCCAGTCCTGTCGGCTTGCTCTGGTGTTGGCGATTGACGTGTCCTCATCGGTCGATGAAGCGGAATATACACTTCAAAAGAACGGCTTGGCCGCCGCACTTGATGCACCGCACGTACGGGATGCGATCCTTTTCGGTGGAGACGGCTATGTGGCGCTGGCCGTCTATGAATGGAGTGGGTTTGGCCAGCAGGTACTACAGCTGGATTGGCAAATCCTCGGCTCACACGGTGACATTGATCGCGCGGCTGTGGCGCTGTCGCAGATGGAGCGCAGCCACGATGACTTTCCAACCTCAATCGGCCCCGCCCTAGGATACGGCGCGCAGCTTTTGTCGCGCGGTCCATTATGTGAGCGGCAAGTGATCGATGTCTCGGGCGACGGCGTGAACAATGATCGCTACGGCCCGCGAGAGGCCTACCGGCATTTCAAGCTGAGCCATGTGACGGTCAACGGTCTGGTCGTTCTTGGCGATGATCCAGAGGTGGCCGACTACTACCTGACCGAGGTTCTGCACGG
>JBCCDT010000034.1:0-31586 GCA_039030635.1 Pseudomonadota bacterium | reverse complement strand
CGGCATGCAAGGCGGCACGGCGGCCACGCAGGACGTGTTCATCGAACATGTGGGTATCCCGACGCTCGCCTGCATTCGCGAGGCGGTTCAGGCGCTGCAGGATCTGGATATGCATCGCAAGGTGCAGCTGATCGTGTCCGGTGGAATCCGGTCTGGCGCGGATGTGGCCAAAGCGCTGGCGCTTGGCGCGGATGCGGTGAGCATCGGCACGGCGGCGATGATCGCGCTGGGCGACAATGACCCCAAATGGGAGGCGGAGTATCAGGCGCTTGGCTCCACCGCCGGGGCTTATGATGATTGGCATGAGGGCCGCGATCCGGCGGGCATTTCCACACAGGACCCTGAGTTGTCCAAACGGCTTGATCCAGTGGAAGCCGGGCGGAGATTGAACAATTATCTCAAGGTGATGACGTTGGAGGCTCAGACACTGGCGCGCGCCTGCGGCAAATCCCATGTCAACAATCTGGAGCCCGAAGACTTGGCTGCGCTGACCATGGAGGCCGCTGCCATGGCCAAGATCCCGCTTGCGGGCACCAGCTGGTATCCCGGCATGCCGGGCGGGGGCATGTGACGCCACGCAGGCCTTTGATGATTAAAAAAAGCGCCCGGCGACTGACCGGGCGCTTTTTTCTATTTGGCCTTAGTTTGACGCAGCGCACTGAGCCCGCATGAAGGTTTTGAACGCCGCTTTGGCCTCGCTCGTCCGGTTGGCCGAAACCGCCTTGAGGACGTCATCATAAAGCGCTGTTCCTGCTCCGATTTTTTCAGGCGAAGGCGTGAAGTTGAGCCGCGTCTCTTCTTGTGCACGCCAGCCCGCCTCGGACGAGTCTGAGGGCGACAGGACGTAACGGATATCCACCACGCCAGAGTTGAAGGTGCGGAACATTCCGTTTCTGTGCGGCACGAGATCGTAAGTCGCGGTGAAATTGCAGGCCTCACAGAGGTAGCTGTCATTCTCAGCGGGGGTGCAGTCATCGTTGAATTGCACGAAGTTGGCTTTGATCGTGTAAATGGTCCGGTCAAAGATCGGGTCGGCTCTTTTGTCGACAACGAAGTCTTCGAAACCGCCCGCAACGGTTTCGAGATTGGAGGCTGTAGGCTCTGCTTTGCACCCTTGAAGGGTCAGCGCTGCAGCTACGATCAGGACAGGGCGTGCAAGGGCGGAAACGGTCATTGGTTCACTCTAGCTTTCGGTTGTGTTTCACACGTCGTGGCAGGTGAGCGAAGGGGAGTAAAGCCATGTTTTTTCGCCTCTTATGCTTTGACAAACTGGCTGTTGGCTGGAAGGGTCAAGAGGAAGGTCGTGGATGAAACACGACCAAGGTATGAGACCACTGGGGAGCCAAAAGAATGACCACCGATCTGGCCGCGTTTGCCGCTGAAAACGGCGTTAAGTACTTCATGATTTCCTTCACCGACCTGTTCGGTGGGCAGCGAGCCAAGCTGGTCCCGGCGCAGGCCATTGCGGATATGCAGGAAGAGGGCGCGGGCTTTGCAGGCTTTGCCACATGGCTCGATATGACGCCGGCGCACCCTGATATGCTGGCCGTGCCGGATCCGTCGTCTGTGATCCAATTGCCATGGAAGCCTGAGGTCGCTTGGGTCGCGGCCAATCCGGTGATGGAAGGCGAGGACGTGACCCAGGCCCCGCGCAACGTGTTGCGGCGCCTGGTGGCAGAGGCCGCCGAGGAGGGCATGCATGTCAAAACCGGGGTGGAATGCGAGTATTTTCTGCTGACGCCGGATGGGAACCAGTTGTCCGATGAATTCGATACGGCCGAGAAGCCATGTTACGACCAGCAGGCGGTGATGCGGCGCTATGATGTGGTGCGCGAGATTTGCGATTACATGCTCGAGATGGGGTGGGGCCCCTATCAGAACGATCATGAGGACGGGAATGGTCAGTTTGAGATGAACTGGGATTTCTCGGACGCGTTGGTGACGGCGGACCGGCACTCGTTCTTCAAGTTCATGACCAAGTCCGTGGCCGAGCGCCATGGCTTCCGGGCAACATTTATGCCGAAGCCCGTTGAGGGGCTGACAGGCAATGGGTGTCATGCGCATATCTCCGTTTGGGATGCGCCGGGCGATGCGGCCAAGGTGAACGTTTTTGCGACCGACAAGACCACCGGCAGCCAGACCGCGGAGATGGGTCTTTCGGATAAAGGCGCAAATTTCCTGGGTGGGATCATGAAGCACGCATCAGCGCTTGCGGCGATCACGAACCCGACGGTCAACAGCTACAAACGCATCAATGCCCCGCGCACCATGTCGGGTGCCACCTGGGCGCCGAATACAGTGACATGGACCGGCAACAACCGCACGCACATGGTCCGCGTGCCGGGCCCGGGCCGGTTTGAACTGCGCTTGCCGGATGGGGCTGTGAACCCCTATCTTTTGCAGGCTGTGATCATTGCAGCGGGGCTTTCTGGGGTGCGGTCCAAGGCGGACCCCGGCAAGCGCTATGACATTGATATGTATGCCGAAGGCCATAAGGTACGCGGCGCGCCAAAGCTGCCTTTGAACATGCTTGATGCCATCCGTGCCTATGACCGCGACAAGCTTTTGAAATCGTCCATGGGGGATGAGTTTTCAGCCGCCTTTATCAAGCTGAAAACCAATGAATGGAACAGCTTCACCGCGCATTTCTCGCAATGGGAAAAAGACAACACGCTGGATATCTGACCGGTTCCACGCGCCTTGTAAGATTGCCCCGGTTGTCGTTGACGGCGCCGGGGCAAGCCGTTTTAGTGGGGCGATAAAGGGAGGATTTCAAATGACAATTCGAACACTCATTGGCGCGGCCATGGTGGCGGCCCTCGCGGCAGCCCCTGCATGGTCTGAGACGCGCATCACGTATAAGTCGGCCAAGACGACCTCATCTTACTATCAAATGGCCGTGCAGATTTCTGAGGCCATGCAAGAGGCCTCTGGCGGGGAGATTTCCGTCACGGTGGAGGAAAGCCAGGGCTCTGTGCAGAACGTGATGGAGGTGCGCGCGCGCGGCGGGGACTACGTGTTTACCACGCCGCCGGTGCTGGTGCGGTTGGCCCAGGGTGGCAAAGCGATGTTTGAGGACAAGGGCGATCCGGCCTTTGACGACATTCGTGCGCTCTTTCCCATCCCGTCGCTCACCATGCATTTCGTGATGAGTGCCGACAGTGGCGCGACCAGCTTTGACGATCTCAAAGGCAAGACGATCCTCTTGGGCAAAGGCAGCTTTGGCGCCCGCGAAGGTGAGAAATACCTCGGCCTCTTCGGGGTGGCCGACGAGGTGACCATCGCCGATGTGGAGCTGTCAAATGCGGTTCCGGCGCTGAAGAACGGCCAGATTGACGGCTTTGTCACGGCAGGCTCCTGGCCCGCGCCCAATGTGGTCGAGGCGGCCGCCTCCACCGGGGTGACGGTGTTGTCTCTGACCGATGACCAGATCGCTGAGACCAAGCGCACCCGGCTCGTCATCCCGGCTGGCACCTATTCGGGTCAGGACGAGGACATCGTAACCACCTCTCTGCCGGTTGTGGCCTACACCACCACCAAGATGGACGATGACACGGCCTATGCCCTGACCAAGACTTATTGGGAGAGCAAAGACAGCATGGAAGCGGCGGCACAATGGTGGGGCGGGGTTGACGCAGGGTTGATGGAAAACATCACCGGGCAGATCCATCCCGGCGCCATCCGCTACTATGAGGAAGCCGGGATCGCCCTGACCGACGCGCAAAAGTGACGCCCAAAAGTGAAGCTGACAGACACCAGTGAGGCCGCGCAGACAGGCTCTGCGCGGCTTTTCTGGGGCGGCTTCGCGCTTGCCTCGGTGGTGTTTCATCTGGGGCTCGTGTTTTCCGGCCTTGTGCCCAACCTGGTGAGCCGCCCGCTCCACCTGATGTTTGTTTTGCCGTGGGTGTTGATCTACGGGCAGCGCGGCGTGGCGCTTTGGACAGGGGGGGTGCTGGCCCTCGCCGGATGTGGCGCGGCGATTTGGGTGGCGGTGAACCACGACGCGTTGGGCGATCAATACGGATTTCTCGAAGGCGACGCGCAGGTGGCTATGGCCGCTATTTTGATCCTCGTGGTGCTGGAGGCTGCGCGCCGCGCCATCGGTTGGCCTTTGCCTGTGGTGGCCGCGATTGCGCTTCTTTATGGGCTGCTCGGGCAGCATATCCCGGGCCGGTTTGGCCATTCCGGCACCCCGATCGCCAGCTTTCTGGGCACGTTCACCATCTCAGAAGGCGCGCTATGGGGGTCACTCACGGCGGTGTCGGTCAATGTGGTGGCTATTTTCGTGATCTTCGGTGCGGTGCTGAACGCGGGCGAGGCTGGTCAAGGGTTCATGAATGTGGCCTCTGCGGCGGCGGGTCGGTTGCGTGGGGGCGCGGCCAAAGTCTCAGTGCTCAGTTCGGCCCTTTTCGGCTCCATCTCCGGCTCGGCATCGGCCAATGTTGCCTCCACCGGGGCGGTGACATTGCCCGCGATGGAAAAGCTGGGCTATCCCAAACGCATCGCGGCGGCGGTGGAGGCGGTGGCCTCCTCAGGTGGGCAGATCATGCCGCCGCTTATGGGGGCAGGGGCCTTTGTGATGGTCGAGCTGACAGGCGTGCCCTACACTGGCATCATGGCCGCCGCCGCCTTGCCCGCGCTGCTTTATTTCTGGGCGGTGTGGATCGGCATTGACGGATATGCGCGCCGCTTTGACCTGCGCGCGCTGGCCACCGAGGACCGCCCCGCGGGCCGCGATGTGGCGATCACCTCGGCGTTTTTTCTCATTCCGTTCTCGGTGCTCTTGCTGGGCATGTTCGTCGTGGGCGTCACCCCTCAATATGCCGCGAGCCTGGCGATTTTCGCGGGCGTGGCCCTGCTGCTCACGGGCCGCGACCTGCGGCTCGATTTGCCCCGTGCGGCGCGCCGGTTTGAAGCGGCGCTGATCACGGCCGGGCGGCAGGTGGCGCTGATCGGGTCGATCATCTTTTGCGCCTCCCTGGTCATTGGGGTGCTGGGCGTGACCGGGCTGGGGGTCAAGATCACGTCGCTGATCCTGTCGGCCTCGGGCGGGCTATTGTGGCCATCGCTTCTTTTGACGGCCTTCGCCTGTCTGGTGCTGGGCATGGAGGTGCCTACGACGGCCGCTTACGTGATCTGCGTCTCGGTCGCGGGGCCTGCTCTGATCGAGCTGGGGATGGAGCCGCTTCAGGCGCATCTTTTCGTCTTTTGGTACGCGCTTTTGTCGACCATCACGCCGCCTGTTTGCGGCGCGGTTTTCATCGCATCGGGCATGATCGGGGAAAACTGGCTGCGCGTGGCCTTGACGGCCATGGCGCTTGGCATCGGGCTCTACCTGATCCCGCTTGGCATGGTCGCGGCCCCTGATGTTATGGCCTTGGCCACGAACCTGCCGGGCGCGCTGCTGGCCACGCTGAAAATCGGCGCGGGTCTCTTTGTCATCAGCACCGGCTTGATTGGCGGCTGGCCCTGGTTTGCCAAGGCGCTCACCCTTGTGGCGGGCACGGCCCTTGTGGTCTGGCCACTCTAAGACCGCGCCTCAAGTGTTTCTTCTGGCTGAAAATATCCTGGGGGTGAGGCCGCAGGCCGAGGGGGCAACGCCCCCTTACGCGTTGGCTTCGCGGATCTTGTCGGCGGCGTCCTTGTCAAAGCTGACGCCACTGTCCTCAAACAGTTTGTCCAACTCGCCTGTCAGGGTCATCTCCGTGATGATGTCGCACCCGCCGACAAATTCGCCCTGCACATAGAGCTGCGGAATGGTGGGCCAGTCGGAAAATTCCTTGATGCCCTGGCGCACGGCGTCATCGGCCAGCACGTTCACGTCCTGAAACTCGACCCCCATGTAATTCAGCACGCCAGCCACGCGGCTGGAAAACCCGCATTGGGGCATGGATTTCGTGCCTTTCATATAGAGCACCACAGAATTGGCTTTGATCGTCTCGTCAATCTGGGTTTTCGCATCCGCGATAGGATCACTCATGGTCATATCTTTCCAAAATGGGCGCGGGGTCAGTCCGGCGCTTTGGTTGTCAGGGCAAGCGCGTGCAAATCGCCCGCCGGGCCATCCATCTTGCCTTTGAGCGCGGCATAGACAGCGCGTTGTTGCTGGACGCGATTTTGGCCTGCGAATGAGGCATCAATCACTTCGGCGGCGTAATGGTTCCCGTCGCCCGCCAGATCGGTGATGGTGATCTCTGCATCGGGAAAGGTCTCGCGAATGAGATCTTCGATTTCCTCGGGCTGCATTGGCATGAATGGGGATCCTTTGGCGCTGGCCGTTTGATCCAGATTTAAGCCGGTTTTGAATTGGCTTCAAGCATCGGGATGGAGGAGCGTGACGCGCTTTCGATCCGCAAGCCGTGCGAGGTCGCGTTTGTAGCATCGGGTCAGCGTTGCCAGCTCATCAGATGTCCACGGGCAAAAGGCGCTGTCCGGCCCGGTTTTGGGAAAGCGTTTGCGCGCCTCTTGCACTGTGTCCTTGTCGCGTGTGCTCTGCGCCTGAAACCAGTCTGCCGCACGCTGCGACAGCCCGGCACGCCGCACCTGCGGGTCCAGCGTCACCACCTCTGCCGCTTGGGGTTTGAGCAGGCGCGCAAAGAGAGATTGCCCCAGCTCTGCGTAATCCTCATAACGCCAAAGCGTCAGGTTCAGATCGGGGCATGTGTCCTGCACTCTGTCGATCAAGCCTGTCCAGACTTTGTTCGTGGGATCAAACCCTTGCACGAAACTGTCAAAGTCATCGTAGCGCCCGTGATGCAGGCTTTCGCTCCAACAGGAGGGCAGGAACGTGGCCGGGTTTCTTGTGGCGATGGCAAGCGTGATCTCATGGCCGTCGAAAAGCTCCAACAGCCGTGCCACGCGTCGCGGCGCCCATGGATAAAGCCGCGATTTGCGCATCAGCATTTTGCGATCGGTGCCGCCCAGGATGTTTTCATCCATCAACACCACCGTGTCCGCGGACCCGCCGTGATGGGCCAGGACCCCATCTGCGCCTGCCCGCACCACGGCGGGCGTCATCCCGTCGCGCAAAAGCTGCGAAAACGGCGTGAGGTCCTGCCGCATGATTTTGGGGCCAATGACCGCAATGCCCAGCCCACCAAGCGCCTCCTGTGATCCCAGTAGGGAGTGCTGAATATGGCTCGACGCGGTTTTGTGAGCGCCGGCAAGGATCACGAGGCGGCGCGGCATGGCTTAGCCCAGATGACGCTCAAAGCTGGAGCGGAAGAGCGTTGACAGGTCCTCCAACGGCGCTTTTGAACCGCCAAGGGAGACGGTCTGACCGGTGAACTTGCCCACCGTGTGCAGGGTCACACCCGCTTGACCCGCCGCCATCATCAGTGCTTCGGCCTGATCAAAATTGCACGCGATCAGATAGCGCGCCTGATCTTCGCCAAAAAGCGTGGCCATATTGGCGCTGTCGAGGCAGACGCCGACACCTCCCGCTTCGGCCATCTCAAAGGCCGCGAGCGCCATGCCACCATCCGAGATGTCCGTGCAGGCGCGGATATATTGCGCATTTGCGCGGATGAAATCGCCATTGCGCTTTTCGGCATTCAGATCGACCGTGGGGGCGGCCCCCTCTGTGCGGTTGAACACCTCGGCCAGAAGGGCGGATTGCCCCAGATGCCCGCCGCATTCGCCCACCATGAGCAACACATGCCCGTCTCGCGCCAACCCAGTGATCGCGGTGGCTGGATCGCGGATCAGCCCCACTGCGCCAATCGTCGGCGTGGGCAGGATCGCGGCCCCGTCTGTTTCATTGTAAAGCGACACGTTGCCCGACACGATGGGCATGTCGAGGGCGGCCACGGCCTGTCCGATGCCGCGAATGGCGGCGACGAACTGACCCATGATGGTGGGTTTTTCCGGGTTGCCGAAATTGAGATTGTCGGTGGAGGCCAAAGGCGTGGCCCCCAGGGCGGTCAGGTTGCGATACGCCTCAGCCACCGCCTGTTTGCCGCCCTCATAGGGGTTGGCAAAGACATAGCGCGGCGTCACGTCCGAGGTGAAGGCCAGCAGTTTGTCCGTGCCATGGACGCGAATAAGCCCAGCCCCAACGCCCGGTGTGCGGGCGCTATCGGCCATGACCATGGTGTCATATTGTTCATAGACCCAGTGTTTGGAGCTGTAATTCACACTGGAAATCAGCGCCTTGAGCCCTTCGATTGGATCCACCTGCACCAGGCTGTCGGCGTCCAGCGGCGCGGCGGGCACGGGTTCATCCCATGGTCGATCATACTCCGGGGCGGAGCCTGATAGCGTGGCCAGCGGCAAGTCGGCCTTCACTTCATTGCCATGCATCACAAGGAATCGATCCTCGGCAATCGTCTCTCCGACGATGGCGAAATCGAGGTCCCATTTGTCGAACACCGCGCGGGCCTCTGCCTCCAGTTCGGGCTTCAGCACCATGAGCATGCGTTCCTGGCTTTCCGAGAGCATCATCTCATAGGCGGTCATGTTGTCTTCGCGCTGCGGCACCTGATCGAGGTTGAGGCGCACGCCCAAGCCGCCCTTGTCGCCCATCTCCACCGCCGAACAGGTGAGACCCGCCGCACCCATATCCTGGATCGAGATCACCGCACCGGTGCGCATCAACTCCTGACAGGCCTCCATCAGGCGCTTTTCGGTAAACGGATCGCCCACCTGCACGGTGGGGCGCTTTTCCTCGATGCTTTCGTCGAACTCTGCAGAGGCCATGGTGGCCCCGCCCACACCGTCGCGGCCGGTCTTGGCGCCGAGATAGACCACGGGCATGCCCACGCCAGAGGCGGCAGAATAGAAAATCTTATCACTGTCGGCCAAACCGGCGGCAAAGGCATTGACCAGGCAATTGCCGTTATAGGCCGCGTCAAACCGCACCTCGCCACCCGCGCAAGGCACGCCAAACGCGTTGCCATAACCGCCGATGCCCGCCACCACGCCGTGGACCAGTTGCCGCGTTTTTGGGTGGTCTGTGGCCCCGAAACTCAACGAGTTCATCGACGCAATGGGTCGCGCGCCCATGGTGAACACATCGCGCAGGATGCCGCCCACGCCGGTGGCCGCGCCTTGATAGGGCTCAATATAGCTGGGGTGGTTGTGGCTCTCCATTTTGAAGATCACGGCCTGACCATCGCCAATGTCGACCACGCCTGCGTTCTCACCGGGGCCACAGATCACTTGCGGGCCGTCGGTTGGCAGGGTGCGCAGCCATTTTTTCGAGGATTTGTAGGAACAATGCTCATTCCACATGGCCGAAAAAATGCCCAGCTCGGTAAAGCTCGGCTCGCGGCCAATGATCTCTAGAATGCGGTCATATTCGTCCGGTTTGAGCCCGTGGCTTTCGATCAGCTCTGGCGTGATGGCCGGTTCCTGCATGTGCCTTTTATCCCCCGATAAGTGCCTTACCGGATCGTTTAGGCGATTGATGCGGCAGGGGGAAGGGGGCGCGGCTTGACGGGACGTGAGGTTTGGTCATTCTGGCCCGAACGGGGGGGATTTTATGCAACTCACTGAGAACACATGGCGGGGGCAAGGGATGCCAGAAGCGGCATTGCCCGGGGTCCCCATGGCCAGCGGCGCGTCAGACCATGCCGAGGCGGTGGTGGCCCAGCATTTGATCGCTGGCGAAACGCCGTTGGTTGAGGCCCAGGGTCTGGGCTGCGAAACCTGGGTCAAGGATGAACGCCCGCGCATGGGGATGGGCAGCTTCAAGGCGCTTGGGGCGGCCTATGTGATTGCCCATGATGCGATGGCCACGCAAGGGGAGAGCGGCGCACAAGATGTCCGCACGGCTTTGCAGGGGCGCACCTATGCGACCGCAAGTGCGGGCAATCACGGGATATCGCTGACCTTTGGGGCCAAACGGTTTGGGGCGGAGGCGGTTGTGTTCATTGCCACCACGGTGCCCGAAAGCTTTGCAGATCGGCTGCGCGCGCTGGGGGCGCGGGTGGAGCGGGCCGGGTCCGATTATGAGCAATCCCAAGAGGCCGCGGTGACGGCGGCGGAAGAGAATGGCTGGATCTTGCTGTCGGACACCTCGTGGGAGGGGTATCTGGAGCGCCCGCACCGGTTGATGGAGGGGTATCTGGTCATGGCGGCCGAGGCGGCGCGCCAAATGCCCGGCCCGCCCACGCATATATTTTTGCAAGCCGGTGTTGGCGGTCTGGCCTGTGCCTGTGCTCAGCATTTTCGCGAGGTTTGGGGCGACGGGCCGGAGATCATCGTGGTGGAGCCTGACCGCGCGCCCGCGTTGGAGGCCAGCATTCGCGCCGGTGCGCCGGTGGAGACAAGCGGAGAGACGTCCCAGATGGGGCGGCTTGATTGCAAGGTGCCCTCTTTGATCGCGCTCAAGCAATTGGCGGTGAGTGCCGATCACTTTGCCTTGCTGACCGAAGAAGACGCCAAGGACGTTCTGCCAATGCTTGCGGATCAAGGATTGGCCAGCACGCCGTCCGGGGCGGCAGGGCTGGCCTGCCTGCACAAGATGAACTTGGGCGAGGGCGCCCGCGCGCTGTGTATCCTGAGCGAGCAAACGGATTGATGAGCGAGGGGTTTCCGGAGGCTGAATACGCGGCCCGCGTGGCCCGCGCGCAAGACGGGCTAGAGGCGCTTTCCGCCGGGGCGCTGCTCATCACGACCGAGGCGGATATCCGCTATTTTACGGGCTTTCTGACCCGGTTCTGGGAATCACCCAGCCGCTCTTGGTTTCTGATTGTACCCGCCCGCGGCAAACCCATCGCGGTTATTCCATCCATTGGGCAGCCGCTCATGGCCTCCACCTGGATCGATGACATCCGCACCTGGCCTGCCCCGCGCCCCGCCGATGACGGGGTCAGCCTTTTGATTGATGCGCTGCAAGAGGTCGGCGAGCCGGTCGTGCTGCCCATGGGGTATGAGACGCATCTGCGCATGCCTTTGGCGGATTTCGACCGGGTGCGCGCACAGATTGATATCCGCCCCGATAAAGGCCTCATGGCGCGGTTGCGCGCGATCAAATCCCCGGCTGAGACGGCCCGCATTGCAGACACCTGCGCGCTGGCTGGCCGGGCCTTTGACCGGATGGGAGAGATTGCCCAACCCGGTGTGGCACTGTCGCAGGTGTTTCGCGCTTTCCAGCGGTTGCTCTTGGAGGAGGGGGCCGATTGGGTGCCTTACCTCGCCGGTGGGGCAGGGTCATGGGGCTACAGCGATGTGATTTCGCCCGCGCCGGAGACGCCTTTGGCGCTGGGCGATGTGGTAATGCTGGACACAGGCGCCATCCGCGCGGGCTATTTTTGCGATTTTGACCGCAATTTTGCGATTGGCGCGGCGTCGGTTGAGGCGCAAAGCGCCCATGCTCGCCTGATTGAGGCCACCGCTACTGGGTTTGACGCGGCCCGGCCGGGCGCGATGGCGCGTGACGTTTGGCAAGCCATGGCGAAAATCGTGGGGCGCGGCGATGGTGCTGGGCGTATGGGACACGGACTGGGCATGCAATTGACCGAAGGGCTGTCCCTGACGCCTGAGGACACCTCCGTATTGCAGCCGGGCATGGTCATCACGTTGGAGCCTTACGTGGAGACCCGTGACGGGTGCCTCATGGTGCATGAAGAAAACATCGCGATCACGGCTGAAGGCGCGACGCCGCTCACCTCATTTAGTGCCCCGGACATCCCCGTTTTGACGTAAGGCGGGGTTCAGCCCGCCACACTGATCCGCAGCTCAAGCAAGGGCAACATACGTCCCGGTATGGCCCCTGACGGCGTCTCGCCAATCTTCACGGCGCCCATTTTTTCGTAAAACGGCGCGGCATCGGGATCGGCCTCAATCTCCAACCGGGATTCCCCACGGGCCAGTGCGGTGGCAACGCACCATTCAAACAGCACGCGACCCAGCCCAGTGCCGATATAGGGGGGATCCACAAAAAGCCGGTCAATTTCCATCTCGCCTGGCGGGCCGGCCAATTGCGCAATCCCGGCGGGCGGACCACCGGCCTCAGCCACGATCAACAGCCCGTCTGCGAGGTCATCGTGGCCCAGGGTCAGCACCGGCACGCAGGCCGCCATAAACGCCTCATCATAGCCCCAATGCGCCTTGGATCTCAGGCACAGCGCAGAGAGGGCAGACAGCTCCTCTTCGCGGGCCGGACGCAGTGTGAAGGATCTGTTCATATCATCCCCTTACAGCCCAAAAAAAAGGCCGAGCACTAAGCTCGGCCGAAGTCCAACAGGGAGGTATGAAAGCCACATCTGTGGCTCACATGCCTCCGAGTTAGGCCCGCGCTCAGAGTCGTTCAAGAAAAAACATGCTGCAATTGCAACAACCCCGCTATGTGTTGCATGCATATCTCATGCGCATTTGGCCTAAATTTTCAGCTATCTGATTGATTTTGAAGCCGTTTTCGATAGCCAACAATCTCATCCTGAACGAAATCCCGAAACGCCGCGATGCGCTGGGAATGGCGCAATTCTGAAGGATAGGCGAGGAAGACCGGCACGTCCGAGCTTTGAATTTCCGGCAAAACCCGCACGACCTGGGGGAAATCGTGGCTCACATAATTGGGCAAAACCCCGATGCCGAGGTTCTCCAACACGCTTTGCAGCACACCAAAATAATTGTTCACGGTCAGCAGTGCGGGGATTTCGTAAGTCATCAACTCCTGCACCAAGGTGGCGCCGGCCCCAACCTGGGCTGAGCGGGGATTTTGACAGATCAGCCGGTGGTTCACCAAGTCATCAGGCGTCTCTGGCATGCCGCGCGCATCCAGGTATTCCTGCGAGGCGAAAAGGCACATATGCACGCTCATCAGACGTTTGCGGATGAGGTCGGCCTGACTTGGCTCCTTCATGCGGATGGCGACATCGGCCTCGCGCATGGGCAGGTCCAGCACCCGCTCCTCCAACATCAGATCCAGGTTGAGTTCGGGGTATTTTTCAAACAGCGTCGGCAGGCGCGGGGCCAGCCACAGCGTGCCGAACCCGATCGTTGTGGTCACGCGCAGCTCTCCGAACACCTCTTCTTCGCTGTCGCGGATGCGCGCGGTCGCGGTGTCCAGCCGCTTGGCCATGGCGCGGGTGGCGTCAAACAGCAATTCACCCTGTTCGGTCAGGATCAAACCCCGCGCGTGGCGATGAAACAACGTGGCATTGAGCGATTCCTCAAGCGCGCGGATCTGGCGCGAGATGGCCGATTGCGACAGGTGCAGCTGATCGCCCGCATGGGTCAGGCTACCGGCGTCGGCCACAGCGTGAAAAATCCTCAGTTTGTCCCAGTCCATTTCGGAAGCCTTTCCATCCCCGCACCGGCATATCAGAAATCGATGGTCAGTATAGGGTGAACCGCGCCATGCCTTGGAATTTACCCTATGCGTGGAGGGCCACGCGTTGCACATTCACCTGAGGTTGCGCAAATTTGCATCGCTTCGCAAACGCTCTTGGGGTAGCAACCCGGCAGTGTTTTACATCAGTGTTGCAGTTCCTTTACATCCTTTCGGCATAAGCGGTCGACGCAAAACCCGTAGAAACACACACAGGCCAAGACGATGCAGCAAGAACGCCCAAACCAGAACGGTCCCAACACCGCGCGCGACATCAGCTATGCGCATTCCGCCCAAACCCGCGGCGGCCGTGCCGTGATCCGCACGATGGAAAACCTGACAGGGCGCATGCAATTGATCAAACGCGCCGAAGGTTATGAGCGCGAAGTGGCGCAAGGTCAGGATTTTTGGCAGGTCATGGTGGAACGTTATGGCCTGTCCTTGGATATCGCGCGGGGCAGCCTGGATGCGATTCCGAAATCGGGGCCGATCATCGTGTTGGCCAATCACCCCTATGGCATCCTCGATGGGTTGATGATGGGCCATATCCTCAGCCAGACGCGCGGGGATTTCCGTATTCTGGCCAATTCTGTGTTTCAAAAGGCCGAAGATCTCAAACGCGTGGTCCTGCCGGTCAGCTTTGATGACACCAAGGAGGCGGTGGCGCTCAACCTCAGAACGCGCAAGGAATCGCTCAGTTATCTGGGCCGGGGCGGGGCGATCGGCATTTTCCCGGGAGGCACGGTGAGTACGGCGGCCAAGCCTTTGGCACGCCCGCTCGATCCGGGTTGGCGCAGCTTTACCGCGCGCATGATCGCAAAATCCGAGGCGACGGTGATCCCGCTCTTTTTTGAGGGCCACAATAGCCGGCTGTGGCAGATTGCCAGCCATTTGCACGTCACGCTGCGCATGGCGCTTTTGATCAATGAGTTTGGCAAACGGGTGGACACGCCGGTCAAGGTGCATGTGGGCGACCCGATCAGCCGCGCGGCCATCGGTGACCGGGTGAAGGATGCCAAATCGCTCATGGCATTTCTGCGCGATAAGACGTATGAGCTGAGCCCGAAACCCATTGCGCCCGGCGCTTTGGGACTGAATTTCTAGCGATGGACGGCGCAAAATGCGCCACAACGGATCATGGCAGTTGGTATTTTTGACAGTGGCCTCGGCGGCCTCACAGTGCTCGACGCGGTGTCAAAAACGCTGCCCGATCAAGCGTTTGTCTATTTTGCCGATCATGCCAACGCGCCCTATGGCGTGCGCACGGCAGATGATATTTTCCAGCTGACCAAAACCCATGTTGAAACGCTTTGGGCCCGCGGGTGTGATCTGGTCGTGCTGGCCTGCAACACCGCGTCGGCGGCCGCGCTGCGGCGCATGCAGGAAGAGGGTGTGCCCGAAGGCAAGCGCGTTTTGGGCGTGTTCGTTCCCATGATCGAGGCCCTGACAGAGCGGCAATGGGGCGACAATTCCCCGCCGCGTGAGGTCGCTGTGAAACATGTGGCGCTTTTTGCGACCCCTGCGACCGTGGCGAGCCGTGCCTTTCAGCGGGAATTGGCGTTTCGGGCCATTGGCGTGGACGTAGAGGCGCAGGCCTGTGGCGGTGTGGTCGATGCGATTGAAGATGGCGACATGATCCTGGCTGAGGCCTTGGTGCGGTCTCATGTCGATGCCTTGACGCGCAAGATGCCAAAGCCCGAGGCGGCGGTTCTGGGCTGCACCCATTACCCGCTCTTGCAAGACGCGTTTCAGGCCGCATTGGGGCCGGATGTGGCGGTGTATTCGCAGGCCACATTGGTCGCGGATAGTCTGGCCGACTACCTGACGCGCCACCCTCAGATGGGCGGGGACACAGGCGGCGTGCGCTATCTCACCACCGGTGATCCGGCCCGCGTGTCCGACCGCGCGACCCAGTTTTTGCGACGACAGATCACCTTTTCTGCCGCTTGACTGAACAGGGCGGGGACGGGTCGCATTGCGGTGGCCCGGATTTCTGCCTAAATCCCCCATGACGAATGAAAGAGGTCTGACATGACCCATAAAATCGCGATTCTCGGCGCGTCGGGCTATACCGGCGCAGAACTGATCCGGCTTTTGGCCACCCATCCCGGCATGGAGATTGCCGCGCTCGGGGCCAATTCGAAAGCCGGGCAAAGCATGGCCCAGGTGTTTCCCCATCTGCGCCATCTGAACCTGCCCGCGCTTGTGACCATTGATGAGATTGATTTCGGCGGCATTGATCTGTGTTTTTGCGCGCTGCCCCATGCGACATCTCAAAGCGTTATCAAAGCATTGCCGGGTGATCTTAAGATCGTGGACCTGAGCGCGGATTTCAGGCTTGAGGACCCGGAGGACTATGCGCGCTGGTATGGTGGGGCCCATGATGCGCTCGAATGTCAGGCAGAGGCGGTTTATGGTCTGACTGAGTTTTACCGTGATGAGATCCGCGCCGCGCGGTTAGTGGCGGGCACCGGGTGTAACGCGGCCACGGGGCAATATGCTTTGCGGCCGCTGATTTCAGATGGGGTGATTGACCTTGATGAGATCATCATCGATCTCAAGACCGGGGTCAGTGGGGCCGGGCGTGCCTTGAAGGAAAACCTGCTCCATGCGGAATTGTCCGAGGGCAGCCATGCCTATGCCGCCGGGGGCACGCACCGGCATCTGGCGGAGTTCGATCAGGAGTTTTCCAAGCTGGCCGGGCGCGAGGTCAAGGTGCAGTTCACGCCGCATTTGTTGCCTGCAAACAGGGGGATACTGGCCACTGTTTATGTAAAGGGCGTGCCGCAGGCCGTGCATGACAGCCTGGCCCGCGCCTATGCGGACGAGCCTTTTGTTGAGGTTCTGCCAATGGGTGAGCATCCCAGCACGCGCCACATTCGGGGGAGCAATTTTTGCCATGTGGGCGTTGTGGCCGACCGGATCGAAGGCCGCGCCATCGTGATCGCGGCGTTGGACAATCTGACCAAGGGCTCCAGCGGACAGGCGCTGCAAAATGCGAATCTGATGCTGGGCTATGACGAGACTGAGGGGCTCATGCTGGCCCCTGTGTTTCCATGAGGAACGGTTGGTAGCTATATGAAAACGCTCAAGAAACAGCGACGCATTCAGATCTTGGCGATCACCACGGTGGCGTTGATCGTCTCCACGGTGCTGATTGGCTATGCCATGCGCGACGGGATCAATTTCTTCCGCTCGCCCAGCCAGGTGATCGCCGAACCGCCCGCGGCCACGGAGGTGTTTCGCATCGGCGGGCTGGTGGAAGAGGGATCATTGGTGCGCGGTGAGGGCGAAGAGATCAGCTTTCGCGTGACCGATGGCGGCGCGAGCGTTCCGGTGACCTACGTGGGCATCTTGCCGGATTTGTTCAATGAAAACGAAGGCATGGTGGGGTTGGGGACCTATGAGGGCGGTGTGTTCCGTGCAACAGAGATCCTGGCGCGTCATGATGAAGACTACATGCCGCGCGAGGTCATTGACGCGCTGGAAGAGCAGGGTGTTTATAAAGCGCCCTCAGACGGGTCTTAACCGCGCGGGGTCAAGGCCGAAGGCCGCCGCGCTTCGTCAGGCCCCACCCAGGGCCTGGCGAAATCTGAATTGCAGGGCATCGTTCAGCTGTTCAACGAGACATCAAGATAAAGTGCATCTTTGCACGGTGGGATCTCCAGGCCGGGGCCTGACGAAGCGCGGCTCAGGTCTCAGCGGATTGTGAGGCTTTGAAAGCCTTGATCTTTTCCGCCAGAAGCGCGCGGGCCTTGATGTTGGCGCGTCGCACCCGGAGTGAGGTCAAAAACGCCTCTTCCGCTGTCTGTGACGTGGCGCCCAGAACGCCGACAAGCTGGCTTATGATCGCTTCGTCGCCTGTGGCATCGACATATTCGATCACCTTGAGCGCCAGATCGTCGGCCAGATCTTCGGTTACCCCCATCAGCGTGTCGTCTCTGTCAGGCGGCGTTTCACATAGGTGGTCACGTTGCCGATCATCGTGTCCATATGCGGCTCTTCGAAGAAATGGCCGGAGCCGTCGATCTCTTCATGCGTGATGGTGATGCCGGGCTGTTCATGCAGTTTGTTGACCAAAGACAGCGTGTCAGCAGGTGGTGCGACACGGTCCGCGCTGCCATTGATGATCAGGCCCGAAGAGGGGCAGGGCGCGAGGAATGAAAAATCATACATATTGGCGGGCGGCGACACGGAAATGAAACCGGTGATCTCAGGCCGGCGCATCAACAGCTGCATCCCGATCCAGGCGCCAAAGGAAAAGCCCGCGACCCAGCAATGTTTGGAATTGTTGTTCATCGATTGCAGGTAATCGAGGGCGGAGGCGGCATCTGACAGCTCACCCACGCCTTGGTCATATTCGCCCTGGCTGCGCCCCACGCCGCGGAAATTGAACCGCAACACGGTGAACCCCATGTTGTAGAACGCATAGTGCAGGTTGTAGACCACCTTGTTGTTCATCGTGCCGCCGAATTGCGGGTGGGGATGAAGGATGATGGCGATGGGGGCGTCTTTTTCCCGTTGCGGGTGGTAGCGACCTTCGAGCCGGCCTTCCGGGCCGGGAAAAATAACCTCGGGCATGTATGTGCAATTCCCTGTTTGTCCCTGCCTGAGTGTTGTTGACGAAGCCGGATGTATAATTTAGAATTATTCTAAATTTTCGGTCGCCCTCAGGTAGCAGGTGAAATAGGCATTGCGAGGGGCTTGGTCAATCAATTCGCGAAGGGTGGCCTCATGAAACTCAGCACCAAAGGACGCTATGCCATGGTCGCGCTGGCCGATATCGCGATGTCAAAGGGCGACAGTCTGGTGACCTTGAGCGAAATTTCCAAGCGTCAAAGTATATCGCTGCCCTATCTTGAACAGCTTTTTGTCAAGCTGCGGCGGGCGGAGCTTGTGACCTCGGTGCGCGGCCCGGGCGGGGGCTATAAGCTGGCCAAACCGGCATCCGACATCCGCGTGTGCGACGTTTTGCAGGCGGTGGATGAAACCTTTGACGCGCTTCACATGGGCGCGGGCGCGTCAGGCGCGAGCAGCGGATCCAAAGCGCAATCTGTCACCAACCGGCTTTGGGAAGGTTTGAGCGCGCATGTTTATGTTTTCCTGCACCAAACGCGATTGAGTGACGTGATTGAAAACGCGCTTGTGCCCTGTCCGGCGGTGCCGTCGCTTTTGACGGTTGTGGATGATGAGTAAGCGCGCGCGGTGTGTCGTGCCTTGGTCGGATTGGGGGCGCTGCCCCCAAACCCCCGGGATATTTTTGGCCAGAAGATGCACCGAGGGTCATTCATGAGACGCCACTATCTTGACTATAACGCCACTGCGCCGCTTCGTCCTGAGGCGCGTGAGGCCATGTTGGCGGCGATGGACATTTCTGGAAATCCTTCAAGCGTGCATGGCGAAGGTCGGCACGCCAAAGCGCTTGTGGAGCGTGCCCGTGTGCAAGTGGCTGCCGGTGTCGGGTGTCAACCGCAAGAAATTGTATTCACGTCCGGTGCGACAGAAGCTGCGGGTGTTCTTGCAAACTGGCCTGGTGCCGTGCGGGTTCAGGCGACGGCCCATGATGCTGTTTTCGCCCATGCAGAGGACGGCGATGGTCCGGAAATTCTGGCCATGGGGCTGGCCAATTCCGAGACGGGGGTTCTGAGCGATCCGCCCAAAGGCCACGCCGGCGCGCTCCTCCTCGATGTCACGCAGGCCATTGGGCGCGTGCCGTTTTCCTTTGCCTGGAGCGGGGCCGATCTGGCCATTTGTTCGGCGCATAAACTGGGTGGTCCCAAAGGTGTCGGCGCGTTGATTGTCAAACAGGGCGTGGACATATCCGCCCTGTCGCTGGGCGGCGGGCAAGAGATGGGGCGGCGCTCTGGCACGGAAAACATCATTGGAATCGCAGGCTTCGGGGCCGCAGTTGAAGCCGCGCAACGCGATCTGGAGGCGGGCGTTTGGGCCCGTGTCGAGAAACTTAGAAATATTCTAGAAACAATCCTTGTGAATTCGGTCGAGGGGCTTACTTTTGTGGGCAAGGAGGGGCCGCGTCTGCCCAACACAAGCTGCATCATCGCACCCGGATGGAAGGGTGAGACACAGGTGATGGCGATGGACCTGGCCGGGTTTGCGATTTCCGCGGGATCGGCCTGTTCCAGTGGCAAGGTGAGGACGAGCCGAGTTTTGACCTCCATGGGCTTTGACGCCACTGAGGCTGCCAGCGCCATTCGGGTGTCCCTTGGGCCCGACACGACAGAAGAGATGATCACGCGCTTTGCCGAGACGTGGGCGCGACAATACGAAAGACACCGCGCCCGGGCCGCCTGATGCGCCCAGACCAGACAGGAAGGAGAGGGGTATGACACCTCCCAGCGACACAACTGCCGAACTGACCGTCAAAGAGGGCGTCGATCAGGAAACCGTCGATGCCGTGGCCGATATCAGCACGTATAAATACGGCTGGGAGACGGACATTGAGATGGAGTATGCCCCCAAGGGCCTGACCCCTGACATTGTGCGGCTGATCTCTGAGAAAAACGAAGAGCCCGACTGGATGACCCAGTGGCGGCTGGATGCCTATGCCCATTGGCTGACCAAGGAAGAGCCCGATTGGGCGATGGTCGACTACCCTGAGATCGATTTTCAGGATCAGTATTACTATGCCCGCCCCAAGAGCATGGAGGTGAAGCCGAAATCTTTGGATGAGGTCGACCCGAAGTTGCTCGAGACCTATGAGAAGCTGGGCATCCCGCTGAAGGAACAGATGATCCTCGCGGGTGTTGAGGGGGCCGAGAACGCCCCTGCGGAAGGCCGCAAGGTGGCCGTGGATGCCGTGTTTGATTCCGTCTCCGTCGGTACGACCTTCCAGGCGGAGCTGAAAAAGGCAGGGGTGATTTTCTGCTCGATCTCTGAGGCGATCCGCGAGCATCCTGAGCTTGTGCGCAAATATCTGGGCACCGTGGTGCCGGTGAGCGACAATTATTACGCCACGCTGAACACGGCCGTGTTCTCGGACGGGTCTTTCGTCTACGTGCCGCCGGGCGTCCGCTGCCCGATGGAGCTGTCTACTTATTTCCGCATCAACGCGGAAAACACCGGTCAGTTTGAGCGCACGTTGATCATCGCCGACAAGGGCTCTTACGTCAGCTACCTCGAAGGCTGCACCGCGCCGCAGCGCGACACCGCACAGCTGCACGCGGCGGTCGTGGAGATCATCGTCGAGGAAGATGCAGAGGTGAAATACTCTACCGTGCAGAACTGGTTCCCGGGCGATGAGAACGGCAAGGGCGGGATTTATAATTTCGTGACCAAGCGCGCCGATTGCCGGGGTGCGCGGTCCAAGATCATGTGGACACAGGTGGAGACGGGCTCGTCCGTGACGTGGAAATACCCAAGCTGCATTCTGCGTGGTGATGACAGCCAGGGTGAGTTCTACTCGATCGCCATCACCAACAACTATCAGCAGGCCGATACCGGCACGAAGATGGTGCATCTGGGCAAGAACACCCGCTCGCGGATCGTGTCGAAAGGCATCAGCGCGGGCAAGGCACAGAACACCTATCGCGGGCTGGTCAGCATGGCCCCGCGGGCCAAGGAGTCGCGCAATTACACCCAATGCGACAGCTTGCTCATCGGGGACAAATGCGGGGCCCACACGGTGCCTTACATCGAGGTGCGCAACAATTCCTCGCGGGTGGAGCATGAGGCGACGACATCCAAAGTGGATGACGACCAGATGTTTTATTGCCGCCAGCGGGGCATGGATGAGGAAGAGGCCGTGGCGCTGGTCGTGAACGGGTTCTGTAAGGACGTGCTGCAGGCTCTGCCCATGGAGTTCGCCATGGAGGCGCAGCAGTTGGTGGCGATTTCGTTGGAAGGGTCTGTGGGGTGATGCAAAGATCAGCAACGAAAGCGGTTTTGTTGGTGGCTTTGCTGGGAATGGGGTCCGCTGTTTTGGCGGGCGTGCAGAGCCCCAATTTTTCCACCGTGCTCGGTGCTGCCTTTCCAATTCAATGGCCATATGTCTACGGCGTAGAATTACCTCAACCCTGTTCTGCCGCTTGGGAGATGGGCTTTGATCAAGACATGTGCTTTGGGCCGTAAGATGATCATCACCACCACCCAATCCATCGAAGGCCGCCCGATCACGGGCTACAAAGGCATTGTCGTGGGCGAGGCGATCATGGGGGCGAATGTCTTCCGCGATGTCTTCGCCTCGATCACCGATATCGTCGGCGGCCGGTCGGGTGCCTATGAAAAAGAGCTGCAAAAGGCGCGGGATACGGCCATGGCAGAGCTGGAAGAGCGCGCACGCGCCATGGGCGCGGAGGCCGTTGTGGGCGTGGATCTCGATTATGAGGTCGTGGGCCAGTCCATGCTGATGGTTTCGATCTCCGGCACAGGCGTGACGCTGGGATAAGATGACCCTTGATGCCCCCATAACCCGTCCGGAATTCACCTTTCCGGAGCTTGAGGGCACCGCCCTGCGCGGCGCTTATGCGCAGGCGGAGGTGATCTTGGAATATGGCTCTGGCGGCTCCACCGTGATGGGCGCGGAGATGCCGGGCACGCGGGTGTTTTCAGTGGAAAGTGACAAGGCCTGGGCGCAGATGATGCGGGGCTGGTTTGCGGAAAACCCGCCCGCAGATGGATCTGAGGCCGAAATCATCTGGTCCGACATTGGCGAGACCAAAGAGTGGGGCCATCCCAAAACCACGCGGGATTACATCCGTTACGCCCGCTATCCGCTTGAAATTTGGGATCTTCCTGAGTTTCAGCAACCCGATGTGGTGCTGGTCGATGGCAGGTTTCGCCCGGGCTGCGCCATGGCGACAGCGCTGCGGACGACCAAACCTGTGACGCTGTTCATTGACGATTACGCGCGGCGCAAGCATTACCACCGGGTGGAGACATACCTCGGCGCGCCGAAGATCATTGGCCGGATGGCCGAATTTGAGGTGCAGCCGATGCGGCTCGACGCCTCTGAGTTACTGACCCTGATAGAGATGATGACGCGGCCCTGAGCCGCCATGACGTGAGGAAAGAAAGATGCTGGAAATCAAAGGCTTGACCGTTGATCTTGAAGAAGAAGAGAAGACCATTCTCAAGGGCGTGGACCTCACGGTTGAGGCGGGCAAAGTGCACGCGATCATGGGGCCCAACGGATCGGGAAAATCCACGCTGAGCTATGTTCTGGCCGGGCGCGACGGCTACGAAGTGACGGGTGGCACGGCGATGCTGGACGGCGAAGACATCCTTGAGATGGAGCCCGAAGAGCGCGCGGCAGAGGGGCTGTTCCTGGCTTTTCAATACCCCGTTGAAATCCCCGGCGTGGGCAACATGACGTTCATGCGCACCGCGCTGAATGCCCAACGCAAGGCCCGCGGCGAAGAGGAAATGAGCGCCAAAGAGTTCCTGCAGGTCGTGCGCGAAAAGGCCAAGACGCTCAAGATTGACGCGGATATGCTGAAACGTCCGGTTAATGTGGGCTTTTCCGGTGGTGAGAAAAAGCGCAATGAAATCCTACAGATGGCGCTGCTTGAGCCAAAGATGTGCATTCTGGATGAAACGGATTCGGGCCTTGACGTGGACGCGATGAAGCTAGTCTCAGAGGGCGTGAACGCGTTGCGCGATGCAGGCCGCGGTTTTCTTGTGATCACGCATTATCAGCGTCTGCTCGACCACATCAAACCCGATGTCGTGCACATCATGTCGGATGGTCGGATCGTCAAAACCGGCGGGCCGGATCTGGCCCTTGAGGTGGAACAGAACGGCTATGCCGATATCCTGGCGGAGGTGGCGTAATGGCCATTGCGCAAAAGAAACAGGAGGCGACGGAGGCCCGGCTTGCCGTCGCCAAGATCCCTGACAGCAAGGGTTGGCTGAAACAGGCCCGCGACAAGGCGATGGACCGGGTGCGCGCCTCGGGTCTGCCGGAACGGCGCGATGAATATTGGAAATACACCCGGCCTGACACGTTGGTGCGGCCAAGCGCGCCCTCGGCGGTGGTGTTTGATGATCCCGGCGATGAGCCGATGTTTCACGCGGTCGACCGGCTCAAAATCGTGTTCGTAGACGGGGTATTTGACGCCGATGCCAGCGATGATCTGAGCCTTGAGGGCGTCAAGATTGAACGCCTGGCCACCGCGTCAGAGGCCGATATCCACTGGGCCAAGGACCTATACGGCATGCTTGAGGCGCGAGGGCAAACGCCGGTGGAGCGGCCCCTGGCGGCGCTGAACACAGGCTTGGCAACAGACGGTGTCTTGATCCGCGTCTCCGCCAAGGTGAGCAAGCCTGTAAACCTGATTTATCACCATAAAACAGAGACATCTGATGCGATCCTTCACCATGTGATCAAGCTTGATGAGGGCGCGGACCTGACCATTTTGGAAAACGGCCCGGCGGCTGCGCGGTTTAACAAGGTGATGGAGGTCGATGTGGCCGATGGCGCGGCCTTCCACCATGTGCGCACCCAAGGCCGCGATCACGAACGGCGCGCGGCGACGCATATTTTTGGCCGTTTGGGCACGGAAAGCACCTTCAAATCCTTTACGCTCACCGCCAATGGCGTGCTGACGCGCAATGAATGTGTGCTGGAACTTACCGGCGATGACGCGGTGGCCCATGTGGCCGGAGCGTGTGTGGGTGACGGCGACTTTCATCACGACGACACGGTGTTCATAACCCATGACGCGGTGAATTGTGAAAGCCGTCAGGTGTTCAAAAAGGTGTTGCGCAATGGCGCGACAGGCGTGTTTCAAGGCAAGATCCTGGTCCAGCCGGGCGCGCAGAAAACCGACGGCTACCAAATCAGCCAATCGCTTTTGCTGGATGATGACAGTCAGTTCCTCGCCAAACCTGAGCTTGAGATCTATGCCGATGACGTGGCCTGTTCCCATGGCTCGACGAGCGGGGCGATCGACGAAGAAGGCCTGTTTTATCTGCGTGCGCGGGGGGTTCCTCGGGACATCGCAACAGATCTGATGACCTTGGCGTTCCTTGCCGAGGCGGTTGAGGAGATCGAAGACGACGTGCTGCGCGATGAAATCGTCACCCGTCTGGAAGCCTGGCTGGCGCGGCGGCGCGGCTGATGCCGGTGACCACCGACATTGTGGCCAGCTATCGCGGTCCGCGCCGCGTGATGCGCAGGCTGTTGGCACTTGGCGAACATGAGGGCAGGGCGCTGGCCACATTGATGGCCGGCTGCGCGATCACCTTTATCGGGCAGTGGCCGCGACTGGCGCGCCAGGCCCATCTGGAGGAGGTGGAGTTGCAACCCTTGCTGGGTGGCGCGCTGATGGGATGGATTTTCATTGCCCCTCTGGCGTTTTACCTGCTGGCGTTCCTCGCCTATCTTGTGAGCCGCGCCTTTGGGGCAACGGGCACGGCCTATGACAGTCGGTTCGCGATGTTCTGGTCCTATCTCGCGGCCAGCCCGTTCATCTTGCTCCATGGGTTGGTGGCGGGATTCGTCGGGCCAGGCCCCGGATTGACAGCGGTGGGCGTGATCTGGCTGATTATTTTCGGGTGGTTCTGGCTGTCCAATATGCGTGAGGCCGGATGGGGAGCGGAAACAGCATGACTTTCGACACGTTCAAATCGCTGTTTCGGACAACGCTGACGGATCCGCGTCGGGGCGGGCGGGATGTGATTGCGTTGAACCTGCCGATGCAGGGGCTTTGGATCGCATTGATGCTGATGGCGGTGATCCTGTCTTTATTGGTCTCCGCGTTGTTTCAAATTTCGCCGATCCCAGAGGATGAATTGGGCCAGATCATTCGGTCGTCGCCTGCGTTTCAATCGCCCATCCTCTTTGCGCTGATCAATTGGGTGCAGTCGGTGATCACGGTCTATGTGCTGCATTTCGTCAGCCGCATGGTGGGCGGCGAAGGCGAGGTGCGCGATATGCTGTCGGTCATGATCTGGTTGCAGGTCATGACATTGGTGCTGGCCGTGGTGTTCACGCTGGTGTCCTTGATCATCCCCGCCATTGGCGCGCTGTGCATGCTGGTTGCGTTTTTCTGGGGGCTTTGGGCCGTGGTCGCGTTTGTCGATGCTGCGGCCGATTTTGACAGCATGTTCAGGGCGTTGGGGGTTTGCATTGCGGGCTTTCTGGCGTTTTCCTTTCTCATGACAATCGTGGCCTCGCTTCTCGCGGCCTTCGGCATAGGAGCCGCGCCAAATGTTTGATATCAACAAAGTTCGCGCCGATTTCCCGATCCTGAGCCGCGAGGTGAATGGCAAGCCGCTGGTCTATCTCGACAATGGCGCCTCGGCGCAAAAACCGCAGGTGGTGATCGATGCGATCACCCATGCCTATTCTCATGAATATGCCAATGTGCATCGCGGGCTGCACACGCTGTCCAATATCGCGACCGAGAAATATGAGGCCGTGCGCGGGATCATCGCGCGGTTTTTGGGCGTGGCGGATGAGCGTCAGATTGTTCTCAACTCCGGCACCACCGAAGGCATCAACATGGTGGCCCATAGCTGGGCCATGCCGCGGATGCAGGCGGGCGATGAGATCGTTCTGTCGGTGATGGAGCATCACGCCAATATCGTGCCTTGGCATTTTCTGCGCGAACGTCAGGGCGTGGTGCTAAAATGGGTGGATATTGAGCCTGATGGCAGCCTGGACTTAGAGAAGATCATCGATGCTATTGGCCCCAAGACGAAACTCTTGGCAATCTCGCATCTTTCCAACGTGTTGGGGACCAAGGTTGATGTGGCCACCCTGTGCCGTGTGGCGCGGGAACGCGGCGTGGCCACGATGATCGATGGCAGTCAGGCGGCGGTGCACATGCCGGTGAACCTCGATGAGATGGGCTGCGATTTCTACGCGATTACGGGGCATAAGCTTTACGGGCCATCCGGGTCGGGCGCGATTTTCGTGCACAAGGATCGGTTTGATGAGATGCGCCCCTTCCTTGGCGGCGGCGACATGATCAAGGAGGTCAGCCGCGACGCGGTTATCTATAATGACCCGCCGATGAAGTTTGAGGCGGGCACGCCGGGCATTGTCCAAACCATCGGGCTTGGCGTGGCGTTGGAATACCTCATGGATCTCGGGATGCAGAACGTGGCGGCCCATGAGGACCGGCTGCGCGATTACACCCAGGCGCGTCTATCCGGCCTGAATTGGCTTCAGGTACAGGGCAATGCGCCAGACAAAGGGGCGATTTTTTCCTTCACGCTCGACGGGGCGGCTCATGCTCATGACATCTCAACCATTCTTGACAAAAAGGGCGTGGCGGTGCGGGCCGGGCAGCATTGTACCGGACCGTTGATGGAGCATTTGGGCCTCAATGCGACCTGCAGGGCGTCCTTTGGCCTTTATAATACCGAGGCTGAGGTGGACGCGCTGATTGATGCGCTGGAACTGGCACATGACCTTTTCGGAGAGGCATGACAGATTCTCGCATGTAGGGCTGAGTCCCGGCCAAAGCCGCGACATTACGTCTTTTTTTGAGGTCTGACACAGGGTTGAGCGCCACATTTGGGCACCTAGCCGGCAGCGAATTGCCGGCGAATCTTGGGAATTCCAGGATGAAATGGGCGGAAATTGACCGTTTTGAGCCTCAAATCAGGTGAATGAGTGTTAACTGAGCAACACCTATGAGACTCTTGGCGTGCCGCCCGGTTTTTCATCTCGATATCGTGAAAAGGGTGTCGACAACCCATTTGATGTATCTTTATATGGGTCGTGTTTATTGCGAAAGGAGCTGCCCAATGAAGGTGGTTAAAGTTCTCACACTTGTGGCCGTTGGTGCTACGCTGGCCGCTTGTGCCCAGCAGCAGCAGCAGCAGCAGGAAGTTATCGTGCCTGAAGTCGTTTACGACAAGTACGGCAACCCGGTCTGATCATTCGGCCTTTTGGCCAACTGATCAAATCAGGAACGAACAAAAGGGGCTATCACCTAACAGGTGGTGGCCCCTTAATTTTTTTAGGAACTTTTTCAGGGCCGCAGGGGGGTGCTGCGCGATGGGGTTTGCGGTTTTGCGGATTGCACAGTCGATGCCGGGCCGATATACGCCTGAAGGCAAGCACCTGTAGCTCAGCTGGATAGAGCGCTGCCCTCCGAAGGCAGAGGCCAGAGGTTCGAATCCTCTCAGGTGCGCCATACGTCCCGTGATTGGCCAGGCCAATGATCCATACGGGCTTAGGGACCGAGGACCGCGTCAGAAATGTGCCAAGATGCTCGTGTTGCTTTTGTCGATGACGCCTACGAGACCTTAAGACGCACTGCTCCCAAGTTTGATTTCAAGCACATCGCCGATCAAGGCAAAGCGCTCGGTTTTTTTGACTTGCGCGAGGCCGATGGCGTCCAAAAACGCGGCGATTTTCCCGAATGGTTGGCCGCGGGATTGCATGACCGGATTGGTGGGCCCGTTGCGAACAAGCGCTCTTCGATTGCCACGACCCAGCTGTTGGATCCTTTCTTTGCCGAATTCACGGACCCCAAGCGAGATGACCAGGCGCATCTGCCCCCCAGGTTTGACAGTCTGTCGCAATCCGTGCCGGCGCTGAAACATCACGCGGGCGGGCCGTCGCGCCACAATTTGATGAACTTTCAGCCTCTGATGCTCAACGACGATGGGACTGTGGGGGAATTGACGCGCAAGGGGGCGGAGCTTTTGGCGCCGCTTTTGGCAGAGGCGGAGCCGATCCATTTGCCCGGGCATTGCTTTTTGGGTGTCGCGCCCGGGGCCGTGATCTATGCGCATTGGATTTTGGACACGCTGCCGCGCCTCTTGCAGATGCGCAAGGCCGGGATGGATCTGAACCGGTTTGACAGTTTCATATTCACCGACACACGACAAGGGTTCCACCGTGAAGTGTTGGAGATGCTGGGCATTCCTTTGGGCAAGGCCTATTCGCGCAACAAAATCGGGACGTTTGTGTCCTGCGACAGCTTTGAAACCGTGACCGCCCCGCGCAAGGAGCACTCAACCCACCCGGACAATTTCGATCTGCTCCGTGCGTTTTTCCTGGGCGATTGGACACCCGCCAAACCGCCGAGCCGCCGAATCTATGTCAGCCGCCAGCGGTCTGCGCGGCGTCGGATCGTCAACGGTGCGGAGGTCGGTGACATTCTGGCCGCGCGCGGGTTTGAAGAGGTGTTCGCCGAAGAGCACAGCATTGTCGAGGTCGCGCGCCTTATGGCGGAGGCGGAATACGTGGTCAGCCCGCATGGTGCTGGGCTGACCAATCTTGTGTTTTGCGCGCCGGGCACCAAGGTTTTGGAGGTTTACGGCGCGCATCTATCCCCGGATTACTGGCGCACATCCGGGCAGCGCGGCCTTGACTATTACGTGTTTCAAGGCCGTCTCAAGGATGGCCGCGAAGCCACGCGCGAGGCCATTGCCGACATGCCGAGCCCCATGGCCAACGGGATGGGCATTCTTGTCGATCTCGATCGGTTCACCCAGTATCTGGACCGCGTGTTTCTGAGCTAAGCTGTCACTGCGTAGGAAATCGGGTCTTGCGGGTCGGCTCAACCGCCATCCATTCCGGCAGGCCGATCAGCCGTTCGATCCCGAAAAAAATCAGGCAGGCGACAACGATTCCAAGGACCAGCATCACCCGCTGTGTGCTGGGCGGCGTGTGGGCCCATTTTGCCATTCGGAAAAGCCAGCGGGGGTTCATCTCTACCTTCGTTATTGCCGCAGATGCGGTCTAAATGCTTGAAATTTCGGCCTTGGTCTAAGACATACTGTGCAGCTGATTGTCTGTTCAAGGTGCCGCCTCTCTATGCCACGCCATTCTGAAACCCGACATCTGCCTTTTTCTGCGGATCAGATGTTTGATCTTGTGGCGGATGTGGAGGCCTATCCCAAGTTTCTGCCTTGGACGGCGGCGGCCCGCGTGCGCGCTGTAGTGCCGCGAGACGATGGCGCACGGGTGATGGATGCGGATCTGGTGATCAGTTTCAAAGTCTTTCGAGAGCGGTTCGGCAGTCGCGTTGTGCTGTGGGATGAGGCCCGGCGCATTGAAACGGAATACATTGACGGGCCGTTCAAACACATGCGTTCCAATTGGCGTTTTGCGCCGACTGACGATGGCTGCACTGTTGAATTTGATGTCGACTTTGCGTTTCGGAACAGGTTGTTACAATCCGCAGCTGAGGTGTTTTTCTACGAGGCCATGCGCCGGATCGTGCGCGCTTTTGAGACCCGCGCCGCAGAGCTATATGGCGCCTAAGCCAAGCTAAGTCAGCGCCTGCAAGAGCAAAGCCAGAGCGTGATCCCGGGCCAGATGGCGCACGTTTGTCCGGCCCTGCGCGCCAAATTCAACGGTTTCCGCGCGGGTCGGCTGCCCGGTTTGGGCCAGGCCGAAACACACGCGCCCCTCTGGCTTGAACTCTGACCCGCCGGGGCCAGCAATGCCTGTGATGGACACGGCCAGATCCACGCGCGCCTGCCGCAGCGCGCCGTCGGCCATAGCGCGGGCCACCTCTTCGGAGACTGCGCCGTGGTGATCCAGCACAGAATCAGACACGCCCAAAAGTTCTTTTTTGGCGTTATTTGAATAGGTTACAAATCCACGTTCAACCACCTGGGAGGAGCCCGGCACCTCCGTCAGCGCGGCTGCCACCAAACCTCCGGTGCAGCTTTCGGCCGTGGCAATCATGACGCCTTTGGCTTTGGCCGCGTTGAGGACCGCGTCCGCGTTCATAGACCCAACACCCCGTGGGCGAGATAGGCCAAAACCCCCACGCCAAGCGCGGCGAAAATGCCCGCGATCACGTCATCCAGCATCACCCCAATGGCGTCATTGCGCCGATCGGCCCAGCCCACGGGACCGGGTTTGGTGATGTCAAAGAGGCGAAATAGGACAAAGGCCGCCACCCAGCCCGGCCAGAGATCGAGCGCGGACGCGCCACTGTGCATAACCCCGATCGACACCGGCCAGAGCGCAATCCACTGGCCCACCACCTCATCTATGACCACATGGGATGGGTCATGGTCAGCAGTGCCAGTGGTCACTTGAGCAGTGGCCCATATCCCAATGAAAAAGAACGAGATTGTTGCAAAGATCAACAAGGCGCTGCCGCCAATCTGATGCAGCACCCATGCCAAAGGCAACGCGGCCAATGATCCCCATGTCCCCGGCGCGGGCTTCAAATGGCCCACAAGACCAGTGGTCGCAATGAGGTGGGCGAGTGTGCGCATGGCGCTTGATATCGTGCGAATAACTGCCGTTGCAAGCGTGAAACTTTGGTAAATCCCGGGGTGAAATTGCCTAATAAATAGGCGGTGCGCCGCCGGACCACAGTCTAATCCCCATAAATCGTTGTGAATTCGCAATGTCGCTCCTAAACCGAAACCCATGCTCAAGGATTAAGCAAACTGATGGTCAGCCTGCCACCTCTGTCGCTTATGCCGCCTGTTTTTCTGGCCCCCATGGCCGGGATTACGGACCTTCCTTTTCGCCAGCTTGTCGCGCGGTTTGGCGCGGGTCTTGTGGTGAGCGAAATGGTTGCCAGTCAGGAAATGGTGCAGGCCAAGCCGGGCGTGCGTGAAAAGGCGGAGTTGGGTCTGGGCCTGGACAACACCGCCGTGCAACTGGCCGGACGAGAGGCGCATTGGATGGCTGAGGCCGCGCGCCAAGTGGCGGATCAGGGCGCACGGATCATCGATATCAACATGGGGTGCCCGGCCAAAAAGGTCACATCTGCCAGCGGGTCGGGGGCCAGCGGGTCAGCGCTGATGAAAGATCTTGATCACTCGTTGACGCTCATTGAGGCGGTCGTGGCGGCTGTCGATCTGCCGGTGACGCTAAAGACGCGCCTGGGCTGGGATGATGACCTGCTCAACGCGCCAGAGCTTGCCCGCCGGGCCGAGGCGGCGGGGATCCAAATGATCACAATTCACGGTCGCACCCGGTGCCAGTTCTACAAAGGGCGCGCCGATTGGGCCGCGATCCGTGCGGTGAAAGACGCGGTGTCGATCCCGGTCATCGCGAATGGTGACATTGTGGATGCGACCACCGCGCAGATGGCGATGGCACACTCCGGCGCCGATGGCGTGATGATCGGGCGCGGCGCGCAAGGGCGGCCATGGCAACTAGCGCAAGTGGCGCATACGCTGTTTGGAACACCGGCGCCTCAGGTCCCGCAGGGTGAGGCGTTTACCGATATGGTCTGCGCGCATTATCAGGCCATTTTGGGATTTTACGGGCAAGAGCTGGGCACCCGCGTCGCGCGCAAGCATCTGGGCTGGTACATGGATGTCGTGGGCACCGATGCGGCGCAGCGCAAACCTATCCTGACCGAACGCGTGGCCGATCGTGTCTTGGCTCAACTGCCATCTGCGCTGTCGG
>JBCCDT010000033.1:0-31900 GCA_039030635.1 Pseudomonadota bacterium | reverse complement strand
GCGACCATCGCGTCATGGGCCGCGCGTGTGTCGTAGGTCAGGTCATGTAAGGTCGCGATGCCGTCCTCCATGATCGCGTAGTGTCCGACCGTTTTGCCATAATTGGCGGGCATCCCGATAACCCCTGCATTGGTCCAGAGCAGGCCCGTCACACCCCGGATAAAGGCCAGACCACAATGGCCGGCAATCACCCCGTCGACCCGGCCCACATGGCGCTCTATCACCGATATTTCGTGGCCAAACACATGCTCTGAGCTGTTGGGCCAGATAAAGCGGCTCACATCACTGGCCCCGCCATGGATCACGGCAAATCGGCGACCGGCTTGGGTGAAGACCACCATATCGGGCAAACCGTCCATCCAGGCGCGATCGGCAGGGCCAACCCGCGCGTTGGCATAGGCGAACCACCCGGCGGATAACAGATCACAGGTGGTGCCCGCCTCAAACCCGCAGCCGCAGTCCAACGCGCCCGAGGCCAGCTGACGCTCACAATTGCCGGCAACCACCGCGACATTTGAGGCGCGTATGGCGGCCACGGTGGCGACAGGGTCGGCGCAATAGGCGACCACATCGCCCGTGCAAATCGCCGGCAGGCCGCGCGCACGCACCACCGCGAGCATGGCCTCCGTGGCCTGCAAATTGGAATATGGCCCCCCAAAGAGCACGATAGGCGTGTCAATTTCGCCCAAATCCCTGAGTTTCATGGCCTCTCTTCCTTGAACGATCGCGGTCGGCACCCCATAACCCTATTTCATGCTTAGGACGATGCCCAGAATAGCGATACATTAATGGAACCCACATCACCGGCTCTTGATGCCGCCTTCTGGATCACCTCCTGCTCTATTCTTTTGCTTCTTGTGCTGTCCGCCTATTTCTCCGGCAGTGAAACCGCGTTGACCGCCGCCTCGCGCGGGAAACTGCGTGCGCGGGCCGATAAGGGCGACACGGGCGCGCAAAAGGCGCTGGATATCACCGAGGACAATGAGCGGCTGATCGGGTCCGTTCTTTTGGGCAACAACCTCGTCAACATTCTGGCGGCCTCTTTGGCCACGGCGATGTTCACGCGGCTTTTCGGCGAATCCGGTGTGGCGCTGGCCACGTTGATGATGACCCTTCTGGTGCTGATCTTTGCCGAGGTGCTGCCCAAAACCTACGCCATCACCAATTCTGAGACGGCGGCGTCGCTGACCGCGCCGATCATCCGCTATGTGATCATGGTGTTCTCTCCGGTGGTGAGCGCGGTGCGCATGCTGGTGCGCGGCGTGCTGAGCCTTGTGGGCGTGAAGATCGATCCTGACAGCAACATCCTTGCCGTGCGCGAAGAGATTGCCGGTGCGCTGCATCTGGGCCATTCCGAGGGCGTGGTAGAAAAGGAAGACCGAGATCGCATCCTTGGCGCGCTTGATCTGGGCGACCGCACGGTGGATGAGATCATGCGCCACCGCTCCGGCATAGAGATGATCAATGCCGATGATGAGCCCGAGGCGATCCTGCAGCAATGTCTGAGCAGTGCCCATACCCGCCTGCCCGTCTACCGCGACGATCCCGAAAACATCATCGGCGTGGTCCATGCCAAAGACCTGTTGCGCACGGTGCACAAGCTGGTGACGTCCGATGGGCTGTCGGCGGATGCGTTGCAGAAATTTGACATCCTCAAGGTGGCGATGAAGCCCTATTTCGTGCCGGAGACCACGACGCTGGATGACCAGATGCGGCAATTTTTGCGCCGTCGGGCGCATTTTGCCCTGGTGGTGGATGAATATGGCGCGCTCGAAGGTCTCATCACGTTGGAGGACATCCTTGAAGAGATTGTGGGCGAGATCGCCGATGAATTCGATGAGGATGCCGAGGATCAGGTCGAAAAGACCGATGACGGGCATTTCCTGGTCGAAGGTGCGATGACCATTCGCGATCTCAACCGGGTGATGGATTGGTCCTTGCCCGATGATGAGGCCAACACCGTGGCGGGCCTCGTCATCCACGAGGCGCAGATCATCCCGGATGTGGCGCAGGTGTTTAACTTCCACGGGTTTCGTTTTGAAATCAAAGAGAAATCTGACAATCGCATCACCCAGATGAAGGTGCGAAAGATCTAGACACCGTCACACGCCGTAGGGTGGGGTTTCACCCCACCATCGCCCCTAAAGTCGTTTCAACACAGCCTCGGCCGCGCGTAGACCCGGTGGCGGACCACCTCGGCCCAAACGCTCCATCGTCAGGCGCATGGCCGCGTGTTGATCGCCCGCGTCCTCCAGCAGGTTTAGCACAGCAGGTGCAATTTTGTCGGGCGTACAGTCATCGCCCAAAAGCTCCGGCACGGCGCGGGTTTCAGACACCAGATTGACCAAGGTCAGCGTGTCCGTGATCAGCATCCGAGAGATAATCTGCCGCGACAGCCAGCTCACATCATAGGCAATGAGCATGGGCGTGTCATTGGCCGCCAGCTCAAGCGAGACCGTGCCCGAAGCCGCAAGCGCCCTGTCCGCGGCCGCAAATGCGCACATCTTTTCATGGGCATAGGTGTCAGAGCTCATGTCATCTGGCGCTATGATCACAGGCCGCCCGGGCCAGTCGCGCGCCATCTCTTTGATCTGGGCCGCACGCGGGCCGGTCGTGGGCAGGACAATGCGCAAATCAGACCGCTCCGAACAGATACGCGCCAATGCGGCGCCAAAGCGCGGGCCCAAGCGCGTCACCTCCCCCCCTCGGGATCCGGGCAGGACCATCAGGATCGGGGCGCCGCCAAGATCATGGCGAGTTTTGAACGCGGCCACCTCATCTGCCGTGGCCACGGGTTCCGTCACCACGGGATGGCCCACCAGATCACAGGCCACGCCTGCGGCCTCAATCAAGGGCGGCTCCATCGGCAAAAGGGCGAGCACCTGATCCACCACACCGGGCAGCTTTTGCGCCCGTTTGGGCCGCCACGCCCAGACCGAGGGCGCCACGTAATGCACCGTGCGAATGGGGCTGACCGCTTTGACCTTGCGGGCCAGGCGCAGGCTGAATTCCGGGCTGTCGATGGTGATCAAAACATCCGGTTGCGCGGCCAGAACGGCGGCCACCGTTTGATCAAGACGGCGGCGCAAATGCATGTATTTGGGCAGAATTTCCGCGATGCCCACGACGCTCAATTCATCCATGGGAAAAAGCGAGGTCATCCCTTGGGCCTGCATCAAGGGCCCGGCGATGCCCGAGAACTCAACATCGGTGAGCGATTTCAGCCCCGCCATCAAGGCCGCGCCCAGCCGATCGCCCGATGCCTCCCCCGCGACGAGAAAGACCCGCATCTAAAGCGTCCTCGCACGCAGGAAAATCTTGGCCTCCTTGGCGGCCTGCAGCGTGGCATAGCGATCCAGGATCAGCACGCGGTCGGTTTCCACCACGATGCCCGACAGCCCGGCTGCGGCCACCGCACGCACGGTCGTGGGGCCAATGGCGGGCATGTCCATGCGCAAATCCTGTCCGGTCTTGGCAGCTTTGACGTAAACGCCTTGGACGCGGCCAAGCCGATAGCGCGCGGGCGTCTCCGCTACGAACCGCAAGAGCGCATCCGTGCCCTGGACCGTCTCAATGCCCAGACACTGCCCGCCCGCCACAACGCAGCCCTGCCCGATATCGAGCGGGGCAATCCCGCGCAGGATCTGCACCGCGCGGGCGATATCGGCCTCATCGGTCTCTGAGGGGTCCACGCCAAGGGCAAGACCGGGTTCCGCCAGCAATTGCGGCACCACCTCATGGGCGCCGATCACGGCAAAGCCTTGTTCCTCGAACACCTCGATCACCATGCGCAACAGCCCGTCATCGCCGAGTGTCATCGCCTTCATCAGGCGCGGGGCAATGGCCATCATCTGGCTGTCAAAGGCGGTGGGATTGAGCGCGGGCCGGGTCAGCGCGCCGGCAAAGATCACGTCTGTCACGCGTTCAGTCTTCATCGCTTCAAAGAGCACACCGATCTCTTCGAGACGAAAACGCTGCGATACGGGGGCCAGATCGCTCTCGATGCCTTCGAGCGTGATCACCATCGCGCCGGGATGTGCCTTGTGGAGCAGCACCGGCAGCTCTCCCGCGCAGGCGATAATGGCCAACCGCCCCGTCATGATCAGCCGCTGGATCCGGGTGTGAGGAAAGAGCGATCCGAGGCGCCGCTGACGAAATCCACGATCTGGCGCACGTAATCGCTTTCGGTTTCTTCGCCCAGACGGCGGGCGCGATCCTGAAACGTGCCTTCGCCCTGGGCCAGCATTTGAAACGCGGCGCGCAGCGCGGTGATATCTGAGCGCGCCACACCGCGACGTTTGAGACCGATGAGGTTAAGACCGTCCAATTCACCGCGCGGCGCCTGCACCAGCCCGTGAGGGATCACATCATTGGTGACCATAGTGACCGCGCCGATGATCGCGCCCTGCCCGATGCGCACCCATTGATGCACGCCAGACAGACCGCCGATGATCACCTCATCCTCGATCACGCAATGGCCCGCGAGGGCGGCATTGTTGACGATGATCACGCGGTTGCCCACCTGGCAATCATGGGCCACGTGACAACCCGCCATAAACAGCCCGTCATCGCCCACGCGGGTGATGCCGCCGCCGCCTTCGGTGCCGGTGTTCATGGTGACATGTTCGCGGATGCGGTTGCGCGCACCGATCCTGAGCTCTGTCGCCTCGCCTTTGAATTTCAGATCCTGCGGGATTTCCCCGATGCAGCAGAACGGGAAGATGACCGTCTCTTCGCCCACCTGGGTGCGACCAGACACGACCACATGGGACTTCAGCACCACACCATCGCCCAGCTTGGCCTCTGGTCCGACATGACAGAACGGGCCGATCTCAACCCCTTGGCCCAGCTCCGCACCGGGCTCCACAACGGCGCTTGGGTGGATTTGAGTGTCGGTGCTCATCCAGCCTTTTCTCCGGTCAGGTCCAACATCGCGGTGAACTCCGCCTCGCAGGCCAGTTCCTCGCCCACCTGGGCGCGGCCTTTGAACTTCCACACTTTGCCACCGGGCTTGCCCCGCACGGTTTCCACATACATTTCCAGCACATCGCCGGGCACCACCATGCGGCGGAATTTGCAGCCTTCGATCGCCATGAAATAGACCAGCAGGTTCTTGTCCTGCATGCCCAGGGCCATCCCCACCATCACGGCGGCCGTCTGGGCCATCGCCTCGGCTATGGTGACGCCGGGCATGATGGGCGTGCCGGGAAAATGGCCTTGGAAATGCGGCTCATTCATCGTGACATTCTTGATCCCGCGTGCGGTCTTGTAGCCATCAATATCGACCACCTTGTCGACCAGAAGGAAGGGATACCGGTGCGGGATAAGCCGCTGGATCATGTGAATATCAGCGGTTTGAAGCGGCTCTGTCATTGTGGTGGCGTCCTTGTCCTTAGCCGTCTGTGCCTATCAAGCCCGTTGCTTTGGGGCAAGCGTTTGCGGCGCTACTCTGCCGGGCCGCCATCGCCGATTTCGTCGTTGATCCGTGCGATGGCGCGGTCGGTGATGTCCACGACGTCAGCCCGCAGAATGACACTGCGCTGATCCAGCAAGACCACGCCGCCCGCGGCGCGCATGATATCAAGAATGATCTGATCGACCTGTCCCAGAAACTCCACCGGGAGGCGCTCTCGCTTGCGTTCCAGATCGCGCACGCGGCGTTCACTGTCGGCGCGAATCTGTTGCACGCGGGCGTCAAATTCATCGGCCATGGCGCGAAAGTCTTCGGGGCTCGTCTCAGCGCGGATGCCGGTCAGACGCTGCTCTTCGGCCTCAAGCTCAGCGGCCAGTTCTTCGTTTGCGGCGGCCAGCGCCTCGCGTTCGTTCTGGTGATCGGCCAGCATTTTTTGACCCAGCTCACTGCCCTCAAACAGGCGTTCGGGATCGATCACCAAAATATCGGAGCGCAGCACGCCCAGATCCTGCGCCACGACAGGCACAGGCGCGCCGCCCAAAGCGATCAGGGCGGCGGCCAGAATGGCGCGCCCTGTTCTCATGATCAGAAATCCGTGCGAACGGAGAAGTCGAACTGGCGCTCAATATCGCCGGGCTCTTTCTTCAGGGCGTTGGAGAAGTCCATCCGCAAGGGGCCAAAGGGCGATTCCCAGAAGAGTGACAGACCAATCACGTGGCGCGGTTCAAAGCCCACAGAGGATGCCGGGCCGATCGTGTCCACGTTCCAGATGGACCCCACATCGTAGAAGGCACCACCGGTGATCCCAAATTCGCTGGGCAGACCGAGCGGGAATTCCGCCTCAACCTTGGCCGCGGCATAGAGATTACCGCCCAAGAATTCGCCGTTTTGCAGCGGGCCGATGCCGTTGGGATCAAAGCCCCGGATGACCTTTTGCGCAAAGCGGTCCACCTGACGGCTGCCGAAGTTGCTGTTGTAGCGGATCGCGCCGTATTCGAGGATGCCGCGCAGCGTCACCTCTTCGTTCAGGATCTGGCGTTCGCCCACAATCCGGGCCGTGCCGCGGATATAGTTCTGATCGCCGCCCAGACCGGCAAATTCGATGTCCGTTTCAAGCAGCACACCAGCGTTGGGGTTGAGACCGATGCGGCGCGTGTCGTAGCGGAAGCCAAAGCCAATGCCGCTGGACCATTCCGCACCACGCGCCACTTCGGCGGCGATGGTCGGCGATGTGCCCTGATAATCGCGCATCTCAGCGTAGCGTGCGCTGTAGTAGAGAGACACGCGGGATTTTTCGCTGATCGGGAACTGAATGCCCGGGCGGAAGGTCGCCGTGGTCGTGTCAAAGAGCGAGTTGTCAGAGTCGGTTTCCAACAGCGATGTTGAGAAGCTGAAGGCGACGTCACGGCCCAGGAAGGCGGGTTCGACAAAGTTGATGCTATAGTTGGCACGGTCCCCTGAGACGGCGATGTTAAAGCCCACCTGCTGACCACGACCCAGGAAGTTCCGCTCCCGCAGGCCGACACTGATCCCCAGACCTGAGTCGGACGAGAAGCTGCCGCCGAAGGTCAAAGAGCCGGTCGTGGTCTCTTCCACATCGACATCGACCACAACCTGATCAGGCCGCGACCCTTCCCGCGCATCCACATCCGCCTGAGAGAAATAGCCCAGAGCGCGAATGCGTTCTGCGGTTTCGCGGATCTGGCGCGGGTTGAACGGATCACCTTCGACCACGTCGAATTGGCGGCGGATGACACGGTCCAGAGTGGTCGTGTTGCCCCGAACGTCAATGCGTTCGATGAAGACGCGTGGACCGCGGATCAGGCGGAATTCAACATCTAGCTCCAGATTGCGGTCATCGCGGGTGATCACAGGCTCCACGCGTAGGAAATCAACGCCATTGGCAATGCCCAGCCGCTCCATCTTGGCGATGGCGTTTTCCACCAGGGTCGGGGAATAGACCACGCCCTGTTTGATGCGCAGCACGTCTTGGTATTCCGCGGCGTTCACCTCCGCCAGGTCGCTGGTCGTGGTGATCTCGCCAAAGCGGAATTGCTGCCCTTCCTGGATGTTGAAGGTCACGAAGTAGGCGTCCCGCTCGCGGGCAAGCTCGGCATTGGTGCCGGTGACGCGGAAATCAACGTAGCCGCGGGAGAAGTAGAAATCGGTCAGGACCTGCTGGTCAAAGGCCAGGCGGTCTTCGACAAACGTGTCGCGGGCGATGATGGCGCGCAAGAGACCGGCCTGCTTGCTTTCGACCACGCGGCGCAAACGGCGGTCTGAATAGACTTGGTTGCCGACAAAGCTGATGCGCTGGATTTCAATCCCGCGCCCTTCGAAAATCTCAAAGACAAGATCAACGCGGTTGTCGGAGCGGCGGATGATCTTGGGCGTCACCCGCGCAGCAACGCGGCCATTTTGCACGTAGGCCTGCGAAATCTCGGCGGCGTCACGCTCTGCCCGGGAGGGGCTGAACACTTGCCGGGCACGACTTTCTACAATGCCTTCAAGGTCTTCGTCCTTGATCTTTTTGTTGCCCTCAAAGGCAATCGCGTTGATCGTGGGAAACTCTTCCACCTGGATCAGCAGGCGACTGCCCTGCGGGATCACCTCAACGTTTTCAAAGAGCCCGCTTTCGAGGATCCGCTGCGAGGCGTCATTCAATTGCCCGGCCGAGATCGTTTGTCCGCGTGCAATATCCGCCAGCGTGATGATGGTTTCAGAGGCAATCCGCTGATTGCCTTCGATGCTCAGTGAGGTGAATCGATATGTTTGTGCTTCCGCGCTCGTTGGCAGAACAAAGCTGGCCACAAGCAACGCGAAAACGGCAAAAAACCGTCTCAAAATAAAGGTTTGGGAAACCCGTCTTTGGCGCACTGCTCGCCCGACGACATTCTTGATCATTTTTTATACCCAGTCAGACATCCCTGAGACTAGTCAGTACCCCGTTAACCGGTGCTTGTCAAAGTTCTGATGGGCATATTTTGTGTCTGAGGGGCGGTTGCAACCCCAGGGCGTGGCCCCTCGGTAACAGGTGGCAAAAGACGCGCTTTTACCACGCGCCGCGTCCCGGTTCAGAGCGAGCCGACAAATGCGCCGGCGGCCAGCGCCAGCACAATGGTGCCAAGATAGACAATCCGGTCCCAGTTCACATCGACCAGGATGGTCAGTCCGCGATATCCGTTTGCAATATGATGCATGGCATTCACCCAAAATAGATCAGCGCCTTGAGACGCTGAAAATGCGGCGAAAACCGTGATGGAAATGTGGCGAGATTGTGAAATCTGCCCGTTTTGGCGACGGGTTTACGGGCAGAAAATATCGTTGAAGAGCGCAAACACCATCAGGCCCAGAACCAGCGTCAGCCCGACTGTCATCAGAATGCGCAGCGCGCCGTCGCTGGGCTTGCGGCGGGTGACGGCCTCATAGGCGTAAAACACCAGGTGCCCGCCATCGAGCACGGGGATCGGGAAGAGGTTCAAAAGCCCCACCGCCGTCGAGAGCACCGCGATGAACCAGATAAAGCTGTCCACCCCTTGGCTGGCCATCGCGCCTGAGACCTCGGCAATGCCGATGGGGCCGGACATGTTACACGTGCTGATCGCGCCTGAGACCATGTGGTACAGCCCTGACATGGAGCTTGAGATCACGCGCCAGACCTGCGCGCCACCATCGGCCAGCGCGGTCACAGGGCTCAGCGCCTCGGTCGCGGGTTCAAAGGCCAGACCGCCGGAAATGCCAATGCGCCACTGGGTTTTGAACCCGCCCTCGGGCTGCGGCTCATCCACCCGGCGGGGGGCCAGCGCGAATTCCAGCATCTCGCCCTTGCGCCAGACATCCAGCTGCAGCACGCGCCCGTCCGAGGATTCGACCACCTCTTTGAGCTGATTGAACGCCACAATCGGCGCGCCATCGACGGCCACGATCACGTCGCCTTGCTTCATATCAATGTCGAAGGCCGCTGATTGCGGGGCCAATTGCGTGATCAAAGGCGGCATCGGGTATGGCCCCTGCACCACTGTCACCGCTCCATCGCGGGTGACCTCATAATCTAGGGTGGCCTCATAGGGCAGCCCGTCAATGAAATCCTCAAAGGCATCCGGGTTGGCGTCATCCCGCTCGGGCACCGTGTCGCCATTGATGCGCACCAACTGATCGCCCGGCGCAATGGTGATGCCCTCATAGGGCAAAGGCTTCAGCTCGCCCACCGCCAGCGGCTCAATCGCGCGGCCTTGGGTCATCATCACGGCAGCAAAGACGAGAATGGACAGGATAAAGTTAAACACAGGCCCCGCCGCCACCGTCGCCGTGCGCGCCCAAAGCGGGGCGCCCAGCATGGTCTGGCGTTTCACATGGGCGGGGATGTCATCATAGGTTTCGGCCTTGGTGCCACTTGCGGCATTGGCATCGCCTAAGAATTTCACGTAGCCGCCAAAGGGGAGTGCCGCCACCTGCCACTGCGTGCCGTGCTTGTCCACGCGCGAAAACAGAACCGGGCCGAAGCCCAGGGAAAACACCTCCGCCTTGATCCCGCACCACCGGCCGACAATGTAGTGGCCATATTCATGGATCGCGACGATGACAGACAGCGCGATCACGAAAGCCACCAACGTCATGAGGAGCCCACCGACCCCAGGGATGAATGCGAAGGCTTCCAATGGCTGCTCCTAACTCGTCTTTTCTTTGATTTGGCCCACGTGGGCATGTTGTTCAACTGCCACTTAGGGCGGATTGCGTCGTTTGTCTGTATTTATCCTGCGATTACCCGGCTATTTCAGGGCGCAGCATGATCCAAAAGGCCAGCGCGACGAGGCCCCCGCCCATCACACCATCAAACCGATCGAGCACCCCGCCATGGCCGGGGATCAGGCGTGAGCTGTCCTTGACCCCTGCCCTGCGCTTGATCGCGCTTTCGCCAATATCGCCCATTTGCGCGGCAAAGCTGACAAGGATCGATGCGAAGATAAGGCGCGGACCGACCTCAAGGTACGGCATCATAATGGCCCCTACCACGCCCGCCGCAATCCAACCAGCCACCGTGCCCGACCATGTTTTCTTGGGGCTGAGCGCTGGCCAAAATTTGGGCCCGCCGATCATGCGGCCCGCGAAGTAGCCCCCGATATCTGTCGCCGCGATGACGAAAATGGCCCAGAGGAACCAAAGAAACCCGCCCAGGTCGCGCAGTTGGAACACCGCGTAACTGGCAATGAGGATCCACACGAAGGACACGAAATAAAGGCGCTTGTCCTTTGCCGCCCGCGTCACCGCGACAAAGGCCGAAGCCAGCACCATGGGCGCGAGAAAGGCCGGTGGGGCCAGAATGCACACAAACAAGGTGAAGCCCGCGATCACCCCGTCGGCGCGCGGCCGCGGGGAGGCAAACATCCGCGCCGCTTCCCACACCATGACGCCGCAGACGGCGCAGACCGTGATCAGGAAAAGCCACCCGCCGAAATAAATCTCAACCGCGCCGGCCACGATCAGCACGACGGCAGAGGCCACGCGCGGCAGCAAATCTTGCCACTTGGGGGAGGCGGTCATGCGGTGACGGCGCCGTACCGACGATCGCGTGCGCCGTAGCCTTCCAGGAGTTTGGTAAAGACCTCAGGGGTGAAATCCGGCCAGAGCGTGTCGATAAATTCGTATTCCGCATAGGCCGATTGCCACAAAAGGAAGTTCGAAATGCGCGCCTCTCCCGAGGTGCGGATCACCAGATCGGGATCGGGCAAAACGTAAGTATCCAAGTACTTTGGCAGCGTTTCTTCATCTATCTCATCAGGCGACAGCTGACCTGAGGCCACATCCGCCGCCAAACGCTTGGCCGCGCGTGACACCTCATCGCGGCCCCCGTAGTTGAGCGCGATGGTCAGGTTGGTGCCAGTGCAATGGCGTGTCATCTCTTCGGCCTCATCCATGAGCGCGCGCAGTTTTGCATCCAGACGCGGGCGATCCCCGATGAACCGGACCCGCACGTTTTCTTTCACGAAAGCTTGCATCTCTTTCATGATGTAGCGCCGGAAAAGGCTCATGAGCCCGGCCACTTCGCTTTGCGTGCGCTTCCAGTTCTCTGTGGAGAAGGCAAAGATCGTCACATAATCGACGCCGAGATCAGGACAGGCCGTCACAATCTCCCGCACCCGACGCGCACCTGCATGGTGGCCAAAAAGTCGGGGCCGCCCACGCGCCTGCGCCCAGCGTCCATTGCCGTCCATGATGATGGCGACATGTCTGGGTCCGCCTTGCGGGGTCTTCGGTTGGGGAGTGGCTGCGACCATACTAAACCTGCATAATTTCTGACTGCTTCGCCTCTAGGGCCTCATCTATAGAAGAGACAAACCGATCCGTCATCTCCTGGACTTCGGTTTCCCAGAATTTTTGATCATCCTCGGACATGCCATCGCCTTTGGCCTTTTTGATATCGTCCATCGCGTTGCGCCGCACGTTGCGAATGGCCACACGGGCGTTTTCGGCATATTGCGAGGCGACCTTGGTCAGCTCGCGCCGGCGCTCTTCGTTCAGCTCGGGGATAGGCAGCATGATGATCGTGCCATTGAGCTGCGGATTGATGCCCAACCCGCTTTCGCGAATGGCCTTTTCCACCTTACCGACCAGGCCCTTATCCCACACATTGACCGTGACCATGCGCGGTTCTGGCACATTCACCGTACCCACTTGGTTGATCGGTGTCATCGCGCCATAGGCATCCACCATGACCGGCTCCAGCATGGAGGCCGAGGCCCGGCCGGTGCGCAGCGATGAAAATTCCGTCCGCAGAGAGGCCATCGCCCCATCCATGCGCCGTTCCAGGTCGTCGGTGTCCAGCTCAAAATCTTCAGACATGGGAGTTTATCCTTCTTAGCGTTCGGTCTTTTTAGCCTCAGCCGTGGACCGTTGTATAGGTGCCCTCACCGGCGAGAATCGACCGAAACCCGCCCGGCTCATCCAATGAGAACACAATAATCGGCAGATTGTTGTCGCGGGCCAGCGCAATGGCTGAGGCATCCATGACCTTGAGATGTTTGCTCAGCACATCGTCATAGGTGATGTGATCAAACCGCGTGGCGTCGGGCTCTTTCACGGGGTCCTTGTCATAGACGCCATCGACCTTGGTGCCTTTGAAAATCGCCTGGCACGCCATTTCCGAGGCGCGCAGGGTCGCGGCGGTGTCGGTGGTGAAATAGGGGTTGCCCGTCCCGGCGGCGAAAATGCACACCCGGTTTTTCTCAAGGTGCCGCACGGCGCGGCGGCGAATGTAGGGTTCCGCCACCTCATCCATGCGAATGGCCGTGATCACCCGGCAATAAACACCGATTTGTTCCAGCGCGCTTTGCATCGCGAGCGCGTTCATCACGGTGGCGAGCATGCCCATATAGTCGGCGGTCGTGCGTTCCATCCCCTGGGCGGAGCCTTGCAGCCCGCGAAAGATATTGCCGCCCCCGATCACCATGCAGACCTCAACGCCCAAGTCATGGACTGTCTTCACCTCATTGGCGATCCGCTCAACCGTGGGCGGGTTGAGCCCGAACCCTTGATCCCCCATCAACGCCTCGCCAGAAATCTTAAGCATCACCCGGCGGAATTTCGTGGATTGGGAATCGTCGTCCTGCATGCGGGTCGCCTCTGTTGTGGCCAAGCTGGCAATTGGACGCAAAATGTCGGAAAACCGGGCGAGGTTCAACGCCTTAAAGAGTGTTAATGTGGAACGCGGCGGATGCGGGCTGAGGATATTCAAGCGCTGACAGCACAAGACCCCGCGCGCCCTGTGCTGATCGCGGGGCCCACGGCCTCGGGCAAGTCGTCTCTGGCGCTTTTGATCGCCCGCGATCAGGGGCGCGCGGTCGTCAATGCCGATGCCATCCAAGTGTTTGAAAACTGGCGCGTTCTAACGGCGAGACCGTCAAAGACGGACGAGGCCACGGCGCCCCATTTGCTCTATGGTCATCAGCCCGGTGATGCGCCTTATTCGGTGGGCGCATGGCTGCGCGAGGTGGCGCCACTGCTCAAACCCACCCCGGCGCCAGTGATTGTGGGCGGCACCGGGCTCTATTTCACCGCCCTGACCGAAGGCTTGGCCGATATCCCCGCCACGCCCGAGGATCTGCGCCAAACCGCCATGGCGCGGCTCGACCGTGGCGAGCTGGCCCAGATGATCGAAGAACTGGACCCTCAAACCCGCGCCCGGATCGACACCGCCAATCCAATGCGCGTGCAGCGCGCCTGGGAGGTGCTGCAGGCCACCGGGCGCGGCCTCGCGGATTGGCAGGACAGCACGGATGCGCCGCTTTTGCCGCTGTCTGAGGCCACAGCGATCGTGATGGACGCACCTAAGGATTGGCTCACCCCGCGCATCGAACGCCGTTTCGATCAGATGCTCGCAGAGGGAGCGTTGGATGAGGCGCGCGCAAACTTGGACAGCTGGGACCCCGCGCATCCCTCCAGCAAGGCGATTGGGGCGGCAGAGCTGATCGAGGTGGTCGCCGGGCGCATGCCCCTCGACACAGCGCGTGAGCGCGCGACCATCGCCACGCGCCAGTTCGCCAAACGCCAGCGCACGTGGTTTCGGGCCCGGATGACGGGCTGGACGCCGGTTTTGGCGACTGATCTATAGAAAATCGGACATTTGCCCCTTTTCAATCGTGATTTTTCTGGCAAAACTATCGAAATCACAACTCTACTTTGGCGCGACGGGGGGTTTTCGATGGCCAATTACGCACAAGTTATGAGCCTGCATCAATGGCTGGGCGAGGCGCCGTGGCGCGCCGAGCTGCCCCATAGCCGGGAGGATCACACGCTGATCTGGATCACCCGCGGGCAAGGCCGCGCTGTGATCGACGGCGTGTTGCGCGGCGTGACGGTTCATACCGCGCTGTGCATTCCCGCGGGCACGATGTTGCAACTGGATCTCAGCCCGCAAAGCTTTGGCACGGTGTGCGTTGTGCCCAAACGCAGCCTGGCCCTCATGCCCGATCAGCCCACCATTCTGCGCATCCGTGACGCGCAGGCCCAAAACGAGATGACCACCCTGCTCGAGGCCATGCAAAGAGAGCAAACAAGCGGGCGTCCGTTCCTCGATGAGGCGATGAATGCCCATGCATCCATGCTGACCGTCTGGCTGCGCCGCGCGATCATCGATCAGCGCGATGACCGGATGGAATTCTCCGCCGCGCAAAGATTAGCTATGGCATATACCGCGTTGATTGAACGTGATTTTACCTCAGGCAAGCCAATGGCGGATTACGCCAAGGCCCTCGGCGTGACGCCCACCCATCTGACCCGCGCCTGTCGCACATCCTCGGGCATGACGGCCTCTGATTTGCTGACCCGGCGGACCGTTTATGCGATGCGCGATCTGCTGGAGACGACGGATCATCCCGCCAATCGCATCGCCGCCATGCTGGGGTTCAGATCTGCCGCCTATTTCTCGCGCTTTGTGCTGCAGCACACGGGGCAAACCCCGACGGCGCTGCGCAAATCCGTTCAGGTGCTGGAACCTGCAGAATAGCGAATGTTGTACAAGCGTGACACGAGGTCCCGGATCAAGTCCGGGGCGCGTGATCTGTCAGCTGCCCCAGATCACCTTGACGTAGTTCTGGGTTTCATCGAAGGGCGGCACGCCATTATATTTCTCAACGGCCCCCGGCCCCGCGTTATACGCCGCCAGCGCCAGACGCCAGGAGCGGAATTTGCGGTATTGCTGCGCCAAGTAGCGCGCGCCACCTTCAAGGTTCTGTTTGGGATCATGGGGATCCACGCCCAAAAGGCTCGCGGTTTGCGGCATCAGCTGGGCCAGCCCAATCGCGCCCTTGTGGGACAAGGCATTGGGGTTCCACCCGCTTTCCTGCTGCACGAGCTTTAGAAACAGATCTTGTGGGATACCGTGGCGCTGCGCCGCGGATTTCGCAATTTCGAGGTATTGCCCCTTGTAGCGCCCGTCATAAGGTGTGGTCGTGCCCCATTTCGTCGGCGTGATGACAGCCGTGGCTGCAATCGACACAGACGTCCCAACCCGAGAGCGATCATCCAGCACACTGGTCTGGGATTTGAACACGTTTTTCCTTTTGCCAAACAGATCGGCCTGCGCGGGCATGCTTGCCGCGACCACGCCCACTGCTGCCCAAGCAATGATGCCTTTCATGACCCCAAATCCCCCAAATGAGTTAATGCCAAGCTTATAGGCAATCCCGCGCGCCATGCCAAGTTCGAGACGGCCAGGCCAGCGCATCGGCAAATTCCCACCCAGGGATCACAGGTGCCCTGCGCGTGGATTAATCCCTTCTTCACCAGTTTACGATGGTGTAACCAAGGTGAACCATAGATTCTGAGGGAGGCGCACATGGCCGGTTCTGTTAACAAAGTGATCCTGATCGGCCGCCTGGGCGCGGACCCTGAGGTGCGCACATTCCAAAATGGCGGCAAGGTCTGCAACCTGCGGGTGGCCACATCAGAACAGTGGAAAGACCGCAACACGGGCGAACGCCAGGAACGCACGCAATGGCATTCGGTCGCGATTTTCAACGAACCTCTGGGCCGCATCGCTGAGCAATATCTGCGCAAAGGCTCTCAGGTTTATCTGGAAGGGCAGCTGGAAACCCGCAAGTGGCAGGATCAGTCGGGCCAAGACCGCTATAGCACAGAGGTCGTGCTGCGCCCCTACACGGGCAATATGACATTGCTTGATTCGCGCAACTCCGGCGGCCAAGGCGACAGCTATGGCGGCAGCGTGGGCTATGACAGCGGCGCGCCGCAGGGTGGCTCCATGGGCGGCTCCGCACCCGCCCCTTCGCGTGACTATGACGACGAGATCCCGTTTTAACCCGCGCCCGTCACGGCTTCTTTCTTGTTATAAATACCTCGGGGGTTTGGGGGCAGCGCCCCCAATCAATGACTTTCCGGCGCAGGCGGCGGCGTATATCCCCCGCCCGGCCCAATACTGTCGTAGACCTCAAAATCCAGCGCAAATTTTCGCTTGAGCTTTGCCTCGGTATCCTCTGATAACTCAAGCTTTTCCGGGGGTGACGCGTTCACTTTCTCAGTGGCGATTTTGGTCTCCAGCCGCGCCTCCAAAAACGCGGTGAGGCCGTCCTGATCCTCATAGCGAAACACATGGGTCACCCGCGTGCCATTCTGATGCGGCCGCAAAAACCGCGCCTGATTGCCCACATTGGCAAAGGGCGGCGTATCGCCTGTGCAGTAGGCATCGACGAAGGCATCAAAACTCATATCCTTGGTGCTTGTCCGCTGCCCATCCAGAAACGGGCGTTTGCGATAGCGATACCAGCTGCCCAACCAATCAATGGGCTCCCGCATCACGGCCATCACGGTCAGATCCTCGCCCACAAACTTCTCAAACATCGGGCGGAAAAACCGGTTGTAGCGGTAAACCGGCGCATGTTTGAGCTCCGGCGGGTCGCGCACAATCATCGTGGCCAGCGGCTCCAGCGCATTGGCATAGGCGGTCGTGCCGGTTTTCGGCACCGCCAGAAAGACCAATTTTGCCTTGTGAAACATCAACATATCGACCTGCCCACGCGCTCAAACACGTTTTCTTCACTCTTCTAAACACATCCTTAACCATATCCAGAAAAAGGTAGGACCACACAGTTTTTTCTTGAATTGTTCTCTTTTTGTATCCATAAAAAACGGAACAAGAGGTGAACGAAAGCAGCGATGGACGCCCCTGACAGGGTGTGGAATAAGAAAGGAAACAGCATGGCAACGGCAGACCTTCTCAAAATGAACGACAAGTCTAAAGCGGACAAACAAAAGGCGCTCGACAGCGCGCTGGCACAGATCGAACGGCAGTTCGGCAAAGGCTCCATCATGAAGATGGGCGGCGACAACCCGGTGGAGGATATCGAATCCACATCGACCGGGTCTCTGGGCCTCGATATCGCGCTCGGCATCGGCGGCGTTCCCAAAGGTCGGATCGTTGAAATTTACGGGCCGGAAAGCTCGGGCAAGACAACCCTGACGCTCCATTGCGTGGCCGAAGAGCAGAAAAAGGGCGGTGTCTGCGCCTTTGTGGATGCCGAACACGCGCTTGACCCGATCTATGCGCGCAAGCTGGGCGTGGATTTGGATGAATTGCTGATCTCGCAGCCCGACACCGGTGAGCAATCGCTCGAGATCGTCGATACGCTGGTGCGCTCTGGCGCGGTGAGCATGATCATCGTCGATTCGGTGGCCGCCCTGACCCCCAAATCCGAGCTTGAAGGCGAGATGGGCGACAGCTCTGTGGGCGTCCAGGCCCGCTTGATGAGCAAGGCCATGCGCAAGCTGACCGGCTCTATCAACCGGTCCAAATGCACCGTGATCTTCATCAACCAGATCCGCATGAAAATCGGCGTCATGTTCGGCAGCCCGGAGACCACGACCGGCGGCAACGCCCTGAAATTCTACAGCTCCGTGCGCCTCGATATTCGTCGCATCGGCTCCATCAAGGACCGCGACGAAATCGTCGGAAACGCCACGCGGGTCAAAGTGGTCAAGAACAAGGTGGCCCCGCCCTTCAAGGAAGTCGAATTTGACATCATGTATGGCGAAGGCATCTCCAAGACCGGCGAATTGCTCGATCTCGGCGTGAAGGCCGGCGTGGTGGAAAAATCCGGCAGCTGGTACAGCTATGGCGATGAGCGTATCGGCCAGGGCCGTGAAAACGCCAAGCAGTTCCTCAAAGACAATCAGAACGTGGCCCTGACCATCGAAGATAAAATTCGGGCCGCCCACGGGTTGGATTTCGACTTTGAGCCGACCGCGGACGAAAAGGATGAGGGCAGCGACGACATTCTGGAAAGCTGATCCCACCCTCCAAAGACGTCAAAACCCGCGCCCCGTGAGCGCGGGTTTTTTTATGCCGTGGATGCCCAGCGAGACGCGACCATAAGGGAGCGACGAGCGCGCGACCAAGCCGCTGAGTGTGGACACCCAAGAGAGAGGCCGCTACACCGCGCGAACAGTTTCACTCCGGATCAGCCTCATGCCCACGCTCAACGACATCCGTTCCACCTTTCTGAACTTCTTTGACCGCAACGACCACGAGGTCGTGGCGAGCTCTCCGCTGGTGCCGCGCAATGACCCCACATTGATGTTCACCAATTCCGGCATGGTGCAGTTCAAGAACCTCTTTACCGGCGTGGAAACCCGCGATTATCAACGCGCCACCACCAGCCAAAAATGCGTGCGCGCGGGCGGCAAACACAATGATCTCGACAATGTCGGCTACACCGCGCGCCACCATACGTTCTTTGAAATGCTCGGCAATTTCAGCTTTGGGGACTACTTCAAAACCGACGCCATCCCCTTTGCCTGGGATCTGCTGACCAAGGATTTCGAGCTCGACAAATCCAAACTGCTGGTCACCATTTATCACACCGATGACGAGGCCGCAGAGATCTGGAAAAAGCATGCGGGCCTGCCCGATGAGCGGATCATCCGCATCGCCACCGATGACAATTTCTGGTCCATGGGCCCCACCGGCCCCTGCGGCCCCTGCACAGAAATCTTCTACGATCACGGGCCAGAGATTTGGGGCGGTCCACCCGGCTCACCCGAGGAAGATGGCGATCGCTTTATTGAAATCTGGAACCTCGTGTTCATGCAAAATGAACGGTTCGAAGATGGCTCCATGATCGATCTGGAAATGCAATCGATCGACACCGGCATGGGGCTGGAACGGATTGGCGCACTCTTGCAAGGCAAGCATGACAATTACGACACCGATCTCATGCGCCACCTCATTGAGGCCTCGGCCAACGCCACCAGTCAGGATCCCGACGGCCCCGGCAATGTGCATCACCGCGTCATTGCCGATCACTTGCGCTCTTCGTCCTTCCTCATCGCGGACGGTGTAATGCCCTCCAATGAGGGCCGTGGATATGTGCTGCGCCGGATCATGCGGCGCGCCATGCGCCATGCGCATCTTTTGGGCGCCAAGGATCCGGTGATGTACCGGCTTGTGCCCGCCTTGGTCGGGCAAATGGGGCAAGCCTTCCCCGAGCTTGGACAGGCGCAGGCGCTGATCGAAGAGACGCTGCAATTGGAAGAAACGCGGTTCAAACAGACATTGGATCGCGGTCTCAACCTGTTGGACGAAGAGCTGGACCAGCTCGAAGACGGCGCCGCTCTGCCCGGCCGCACTGCGTTCAAACTCTATGACACTTACGGCTTCCCGCTTGATCTGACACAGGATGCGTTGCGGGAAAAAGGCTTGGAGGTTGATGTGGCGGGTTTTGACACCGCCATGGACGAGCAAAAGGCCAAGGCCCGCGCGGCCTGGTCAGGATCGGGGGAGGCCACGGACTCCACGATCTGGTTTGACGTGGCCGAGCGGGCCGGCACGACCGATTTTCTGGGCTATGACACCGAAACCGCGGAGGCGCAGATCGTCGCCATGGTCCAAGACGGCCAAGAGGTCACAACCGCCAAAGCCGGTGATGAGGTACAGATCGTCCTCAACCAAACCCCGTTTTACGCCGAATCCGGCGGCCAGGTGGGCGACACCGGAACCCTGACCACGGACACCGCGACGGTTGCGATTTCGGACACGCGCAAAGCGGCGGGGGTGTTCATTCATCTGGGCCACGTGCAAACCGGCACGCTCAGCACGGGCGATGCCGCGAAATTGGACGTCGATCCTGCCCGGCGCGGGGCCATTCGCGCCAATCACTCCGCCACCCATCTGTTGCATGAGGCGCTGCGCAAGGCGTTGGGCGATCACGTGGCACAGCGCGGCTCGCTCAATGCGCCCGACCGGCTGCGGTTTGATTTTTCCCATGCCAAGGCGCTGAGCCCCGAGGAATTGCGCGCCGTGGAAACAGAGGTCAACGCCTATATCCGGCAGAACTCAGCCGTTGAAACCCGGATCATGACGCCCGATGATGCGCGCGCGATTGGGGCACAGGCGCTCTTTGGCGAAAAATACGGCGACGAAGTGCGCGTCGTGTCCATGGGCCGCGAAGACGGGTCAGGCAAAGGGCTCGACGGGCAGACCTATTCGCTGGAACTGTGCGGCGGGACCCATGTGCGCCAGACCGGGGATATCGGGACGTTCGTGGCGCTTGGCGATGCCGCGTCCAGTTCTGGCGTGCGCCGGATTGAGGCGCTGACCGGACAGGCGGCTTTTGACCATTTGGCAGGCCAAAGTCACGTGCTGAGCGAGACCGCACAAGCCCTCAAAACCCAGGCTGCTGAAGTGCCGGACCGGGTGCGCGCCTTGCTCGATGAACGCAAGGCGATGGCGGCGGAATTGGCGCAACTGCGCCGTGATCTGGCCATGGCTGGGGGTCCCTCCTCCGATGCTGCGGCCCCCAAGGACGTGGGCGGCGTCGCGTTTCTGGCGCAGGTCCTCTCTGGCGTGTCGGGCAAGGATCTGCCCCCGCTGATTGACGCGCACAAATCGCGCATGGGCTCTGGTGCGATCCTGCTCATCGCCGAGACAGGTGGCAAAGCTGCCATCGCGGCGGGCGTGACGGAAGACTTGACGGATCGCGTCTCGGCGGTTGATCTGGTTCAAGCGGCGGTGCCCCATTTGGGTGGCAAAGGCGGCGGCGGACGCGCGGATATGGCACAAGGCGGCGGCCGATCGGTGGAGGAGGCCGAGGCCGCGATTGCCGCAGCGGAGACCGTGATCAAGGGGGAGTGAGACGATGTCAGCCTATGTGATTGCGCGTATCAGCGTGACCAACCCGGAGGATTATCAGATCTATGCCGGCCAAACCGTGGCCTCAGCAGAGCGGCACGGAGGCCGGTTTTTGGCCAAAGGGGGCGGCCAAACCAAGCTTGAAGGCAATTCCCCCGATCGCCATGTCATCATTCGTTTCGACAGCAGGCAAGCTGCACTCGATTGGTATAATTCTGAGGAATATCAACGCATTCTGCCCATTGCTTTATCCAGCTCTGAGCGCGATATCGTCGTCGTCGACGGCTTTGAACAGGAGTAAGCCCATGCCCGCTTTGTGGATCGCCCATGTCCGCGTCACCGATGAAGACGCCTATGGCAAATACGCCAAACTGGCTGGCCCTGCGATTGCCGCCCATGGTGGGGAGTTCATCGCCCGCGGTGGGCGCTATGTGCAATTGGAAGGGCCGGATCGCCCTCGGAACGTGGTGGCGCGCTTTGCCTCGGTTGAGGATGCTGAGACCTGCTATCGTTCAGAGGCGTATCAGGCCGCGCTTTCTCACGCCACTGGGGCCGCAGAACGCGAGCTTGTGATTGTCGAAATATCTGAATGATATTAGGCGCCTGCCGGTTGATCTTAATTTGATTTCGACTGGCGCTTGCGCTCATGCGGATCAAGGTAGCGCTTGCGCAAGCGCAGCGCAGTTGGGGTGACCTCAACCAGTTCATCATCGTTGATATAGGCAATCGCCTCTTCAAGGCTGAAATTGACATGGGGTGTCAGGCGCACCGCCTCGTCAGACCCAGACGCCCGCACATTGGTCAGTTTTTTACCCTTGAGCGGGTTCACTTCGAGATCGTTATCGCGGCTGTGTTCACCGATGATCATACCCTGATAGATGGGCGTTTGCGGACCGATGAACATGCGGCCGCGCTCTTCGAGGTTCCACAGGGCATAGGCCACGGCCTCACCCTGCTCCATTGAGATCAGAACCCCGGCGCGACGTCCGGGAATGGGGCCTTTATGGGCCGCCCAACTGTGAAACACGCGATTGAGCACGCCTGTCCCGCGCGTATCGGTCAGGAATTCACCGTGATACCCGATCAGACCGCGCGACGGAACCAGGGCGACGATCCGTGTCTTGCCGGTTCCGGCGGGTTTCATCTCGGTCATCTCGCCCTTGCGCGCGCCGGTCAGTTTTTCGATGACCGCGCCGGAATAATCGTCATCCACATCGACGGTGACTTCTTCGATCGGCTCCAGGGTTTCACCGTTTTCGCCTTCGCGTAACAGAACCTGCGGACGCGAAATCGAGAGTTCAAAGCCTTCGCGACGCATGTTTTCAATCAGCACGCCCATTTGCAGCTCGCCTCGGCCGGAGACGTCAAAGGCCTCCCCGCCGGGCGTGTCGGCCACGCGGATCGCGACGTTGGATTCAGCTTCCTTCATCAAACGGTCGCGGATCACGCGGGATTGCACCTTTTTGCCATCGCGCCCGGCGAAAGGTGCATCATTGATCCCGAACGTCACGGAAATCGTCGGGGGATCAATGGGTTGCGCCTCAAGCGGGGTATCCACCGCCAGCGCGCAGATCGTGTCGGCGACGGTGGCCTTGGACATGCCCGCGAGCGTGACGATATCGCCGGCCTCAGCTTCGGTCAGGTCTTGCATGGTCAAGCCGCGGAAGGCCTGAATGCGGGTGACGCGAAACTGTTCGATCTTTTGGCCCACGCGGGAGAGCGCCTGCACGGTCGCGCCCACCTTGATGCGACCGGATTCGACCCGACCGGTCAGAATGCGGCCCACAAAGGGATCCGCCCCCAGCGTGACCGCCAGCATGGAAAAGTCTTCGTCCGCGCGCGCCACCTGTTTGGGGGCGGGCACGTGATTGACGATCAGGTCGAACAGCGCAGACAGATCCTCCCGCGGGCCGTCCAATTCATGATCCGCCCAGCCGGAGCGGCCCGAGGCGTACATATGTGGAAAATCCAGCTGATCTTCATTGGCGTCGAGCGCTGCGAAAAGATCAAAACACTCGTCCAAGGCGCGGTCAGGCTCGGCGTCCGGTTTGTCGACCTTGTTGAGCACAACGATCGGACGCAGCCCCAGGGCCAGGGCTTTGGACGTGACAAATTTTGTTTGCGGCATGGGGCCTTCGGCGGCGTCTACCAGCAAGACCACGCCATCGACCATGCTCAGGATACGCTCCACCTCGCCCCCGAAATCCGCGTGGCCGGGTGTGTCGACAATATTGATGCGATTGGATTTCCATTCCACGGACGTGGCTTTGGCCAGGATCGTGATCCCGCGCTCGCGTTCGAGGTCATTGCTGTCCATCGCCCGTTCATCGACAGCCTGGTTGGCGCGAAACGCCCCGGATTGCCGAAGCAATTCGTCCACCAGAGTGGTCTTGCCATGGTCCACATGGGCGATGATAGCGATGTTACGCAGGTCCATTTTTGCTCTCACGTCTGCTCTGGGGCCTCAAGTTGCGCGCGGCTTACCGGGCCGGGCGGCATTTGACCAGCGCAGATTGCGAGAAAGCGGAATTTACCGGGCCGTCAGGGGCTGGGCGAAGGTCTGCGCGCGGGTTGACGGCGTGGTTGGGCCCATCGGTCAGGCCCCGCGCGGGTGCATCAGGTTGGGCGTGCTTTGAGCTAAGCCTCCTGCGCCAAGGGCAATTGGGATTGCACCGTGTCGGTCAATTCGGTCAGCGAAAAGGGTTTGGGCAGAAAAACGGAGCTCGCCCCGGGCATCGGCCCCTCTTCGACAGTGTCGGCGGCATAGCCTGATACGAAAATGACCCGCGTGTCAGGGCGCGATTTCAACGCCTCCGCGACCCAAGTCGGGCCATCCATCCCGGGCATCACCACGTCGGTCACAACGACATCCACATGAAGCGCCTCATCCTCCAACAAGCTGAGCGCATCCTCACCGGAGCTGGCTTCAATCACGGAAAACCCTTTCATTTTCAGGGCCCTGCACGCGAACGCCCGCACCGGGGCCTCATCTTCGACCAGCATGACAACACCGGTTGACGGGTGCACCTGCGTTTTGGGCGCCAGCATGGTTGCCGACTGGTCCGACACCACGTTGTGCGCGGGCAGATAGATCTGGAAACACGTTCCCTGATCCCGCGCGCTGTCGACAAAAATGAAACCGCCGGTTTGTTTGACGATGCCGTAAGCCGTCGACAACCCAAGCCCGGTGCCCTCGCCCTGTTTCTTGGAGGTGTAGAAAGGTTCAAAAACCTTGTCGATGAAGTCCTCGGGGATGCCTATCCCTTGATCTTCGACACTGACGACCACATAGCGCCCCGGCGCCACCTCAGCCCGGTCACGCTTGAGCGGCGCCTCCAGCAGACAGTTTTTGGTGCGGATCACCACCTCGCCCCCGTCGGGCATGGCATCGCGGGCATTGACCACGAGGTTCATCAAAACCTGTTCCAATTGCCGTTTGTCCGCGCGCACAGACCAAAGATCGGGGTCATGATCGAGGGTCAGCACGACCTTTTCACCCACAAGGCGGTTCAAAAGATGCGTGACGTCAGACAGCATATCCCGCAGCGACATGATCTCAAGTCGCAGCATTTGCTTGCGCGAATAGGCCAGCAATTGCCCGACAAGGGCCGCGGCCCGGTTGGCATTCTGACTGATCTGCATGAGGTCCGGATACGTGGGGTCATCCACCCCGTGGCGCAACAACAACAGATCGCAATGGCCGGAGATTGCCGTCAGCAAGTTGTTGAAATCATGGGCAACACCGCCAGCAAGCTGGCCAATGGCCTGCATTTTCTGGCTTTGAACAAATTGCAGTTCCAGCGATTTCAGCTTTGTGGCGTCTTGCAAAACAGCGATCAACACGGTTTTGCCGCCATCCCGGACCGGATTGAGCGCGACCTGCACGAACACATCCTTGTCCTTGCGCCGCATTTGCAAAATCTCAGGCTGAACCGTGCCACGCCCGTCCGCCGCGTCGCGCAGCCAATCGGACACCGATCGACCCGGGCCATCCATCAGTTCCGACAAACGCCGTCCTGCACCGCTTTCCACGCCGAGGATGACACGCGCGGGCCGGTTGGACAGTTCAATCACACCCTCAGAGGACAGCCGCAACAGCGCAACCGGCAGGGTTTCCAAAAGCGACCACGTGTCAGAGGGCTGCACCGCCTCATCCACGGCCGGGATCAGGGCCAGATCGCGCGTCGCGCCGCCTGTACCGTCGCCGGTATCCGTCAGATCGTGGACAAAACAGGGGATGAGCCCGCGCGCTGACCGCAGCTCATTGATCGCGCCGGGTTGCAAGGGGGGTTTGGGACAGAACAGGGCCAAGGCATCCGCGTGCGAGCCAAGCAAATTGCGCGCAGCCGGGTTGGCGTGAACAACAGTGTCATCTTGGGTCAGCGTGACCGTGGGCAGATCCCCGTCAGAGCGCGATCCATCCTCATCAATGTCCAGACGCCAGGCTGTCATCCCGCCCTTCAGCGCCATCGCACCGACATCAATATCACCGGTTAGGCGTCTGATTTTTTGACGAAAATTTTGCTCACGCTTGAGGGCTGCGCGGGCGCGTATCACAACATTCTGCGGGTCCGCCATAACCCCTTGCAGGACATCCGCAATCGCCATTTTGCTCCGCGCCGCCAATTTCTGTTTTGCCAGTGGGTTGGCAAAGATCACCTGATCATCCGGGCCCGTCACCACAACAGGGCATGGATCGACCTCCAGGACCGCAACATGGCGCGCCAAGCTGTGGTGACGCCACCGCTCCAGCGCAGAAGGGCCAATCAAGGCCGCCGTCCATGCCGCGAGCAAGACACCCGAGACCAAGAGAAACGTCATCGAGATGAAAATCACAGGGGAGAGGATCGCCGCGGCCACAAAGAGAAGTGCCGCGCCCAAGATCAGCTTGCCACGCGGTTGCCACGACGACAAAGTCGCCGCAATGGATGTCCCTTGCCCAGAAAACGCCTGATCAGACACGCGTTTGCCGCCTCCTCATGCTCGTCGCCACTGTCTGAGCAGTTTGGTCTGTAAATCGTTAATTTACACTTAATCATTCTCGGCAAGCGCGGCGAAATAGAACCCATCCCCGTCGTCATCCACCGACCAGCGGATGTCATGCGTGACGTCAAACTGAGGATGCGCGGCGCAAAACGCGGCGGTTTGGGCCTCATTTTCAAGGGTCAGGATAGAGCATGTTGTGTATAGGAGCTGTCCTTTGGGGCGCAGAAATACACTTGAAGATTGAAGGATATCCCTCTGAATTTTCGTGAACTTATCCAATCCTTCCGGCGTGAGACGCCACTTCGCCTCCGGGTTGCGCCGCCAGGTGCCGCTGCCGCTACAGGGCGCATCGACCAGCACAATGTCAAAGGCGGGTTCGGCGTGCAGATCCGCCGGGGTGAGACAGGTGACCTCCACCCCGGCCCGCGCTGCCCGCGCGGGCAAATCCTTCATCCGTGCCGGATCAATGTCATGGGCGAAAAACTGTGCGTCCTGCCCAGGTGGCATACGCCCCGCCAAGGCCAGCGTCTTGCCACCGCCGCCAGCGCAGTAATCCAACACTTTGGCACCGGGCGGCACCGTGATCCGCGCCATCGCGGCCTGACTGCTGGCATCCTGCAATTCCACGGCACCGGAGAGATAGGCGTGCGCTTGCCGGATTTTCCGCTCACCAGAGACGACAATCAGGGCGGTGTCACAACGATCCGTCCGGCGGACCTCAATGCCCTCTTGGTACAAGTCTTCAATGGCTTGCGGGACAGTCTTCATGCGGAGATTGACGCGCAATGTGACCGGGGCGCGGGTTTGATGTGCCTGCGCTGTGGCCATCGCGTCTTGCCCGAGATCGCGTTCAAATGCCGCCCAAAGCCAATCCGGAAGATCCACCGCCTCTGCCTGAGATGTGGGGGCGCGACCGCCGGATGCCTCGGTGGTGGTGAGCGGGTCGGGCGCGTGGCCCTCGCCGGTGAAGAGCGTGGCAGGGTCCGTGTCAGAGGCACGAAGGGCCCCGATCATGATGGCCCGCGCCGTGTGGCCGCCGCCCAACGCGGCATAGGACCTGCGACAGCGCAATGCCTGAAACACATGATCGCGGATGGCGGCGCGATCCTTGGACCCGGCATACCGCGCGCCGCGCGCCCAGCGGGTCAGCGCCTGTTCGGCGGGCAGCCCATCAAAGATCCGGTCGAGAATGTCGATCGCGGCAGAGATCCGCGCGGCAGGGGTCATGGGCAGAGCCCCGCAGGCCGATCAGCCAATGCGGTAATTCGGGCTTTCGCGCGTGATCTGCACATCATGGACATGGCTTTCCTTCAGTCCGGCCCCGGTGATGCGCACAAATTCACACGCCGCGCGCATGTCATCGACCGTGGCGCAGCCCGTATAGCCCATGGCCGCGCGCAAACCGCCGACCAATTGATGCAGAACCGCCCCGGCTGAGCCTTTATAGGGCACCTGCCCTTCGATGCCTTCGGGGACCAGTTTGTCACTGGCAGCGTCCTTCTGGAAATACCGATCCGCACTGCCGCGCGCCATAGCACCAAGGGACCCCATGCCGCGATAGGCCTTAAAACTGCGCCCTTGGTAGAGGATCACCTCCCCCGGCGATTCGTCCGTGCCCGCGAGCATTGAGCCCACCATCGCGCAAGAGGCCCCCGCCGCGATGGCCTTGGCGAAATCGCCCGAAAACTTGATCCCGCCATCGGCGATCACCGGCGTGTCCCCGGCCGCAGTGGCGCAATCCATAATCGCGGTGAGCTGTGGCACGCCGACGCCTGCGACCATGCGCGTGGTGCAGATGCTGCCCGGACCGATGCCCACTTTGACCGCATCCGCGCCTGCGCCGATCAAGGCGCGCGTGGCCTCACCCGTGGCGACATTGCCGGCCACGATCTGTACCTCATTGGACAGTTTCTTGGCGCGCTCCACGGCCATGGCGACCCCTTCGGAATGACCATGGGCGGTGTCGATCACGATCATGTCGACGCCCGCATCAACCAGCGCCTCTGAGCGCTCAAAGCCCGCATCGCCCACGGTAGAGGCCGCGGCCACGCGCAACCGGCCCAGCCCGTCTTTGCAGGCGGTGGGGTTCAGCACGGCCTGTTCGGTGTCTTTGAGCGTCAAAAGACCGGTCAGTTTGCCCTCTGCATCCGTGACCAGCAGCTTTTCGATCCGGCGCGACCGCATGAGCGATTTGGCCTCTTCGAGATCGGCGGGTTCGTGCAGGATCGCCAAGTTGTCGGACGTCATCATCACATGCACCGGCGTGTCGTCAGAGCTGGCAAAGCGCATGTCGCGGTTGGTGACGATGCCGACCACGCGACCGCCCTCGCCCACCACCGGGAAACCTGTGAAATTGTAGCGCTCAATCAAGGCTTTGGCATCAGCGAGCGTTTGATCGGGGGTGAGCGTGACCGGGTTGTAGACTATGCCCGATTCGAACCGTTTGACCCGCCGCACCTCTTGGGCTTGCTCATCGACGCTGAGATTGCGATGCAGCACGCCCATGCCGCCCGCTTGCGCCATGGTGATGGCCATGCGCCCTTCGGTCACCGTGTCCATGGCGGAGCTGAGAAGCGGGATATTGAGGGCGATGGAATTCGTGACCCGGGTGCGCGTATCCGCGGTGTTGGGCAACACGGCGGACTTGGCCGGAACTAGCAGAACGTCGTCGAAGGTCAGGGCCTCACGAATCTCCATATGGTCTCTCCATGGACAGCTCGTTTGGCGGTTTCCTATCGCATGGGGCATGAGGAATGGAAAGGGGCGAATGTGGATTGCAGGCAGATTGATCAAACGACCGCTCGTCGCGCCCCGGAGGGCGCGTCTCGCTGCAACCAGGGGCGCAAAAAGGTGTTCAGGCGCGCGCAACAGGGGTAGGATTTGGCAACCCAAGGCAGGAGCGAGTGATGAGTGGGCATGGATATGAGAGTGGGCGGCTTGATCTGCCCTTCGTGGGGATTTCCACCTTTGGCAAGCGGCCTTACGTGGCCGATTGGGACGCGATCGAGGCGGACGCGGCGATCCTGGGCGCGCCGTTTGATTTTGGCACGCAGTGGCGGTCTGGCGCGCGCTTTGGGCCGCGCGGCGTGCGCGAGGCCTCCACATTGTTCAGTTTTGGCCATGCCGGGGCCTATGACCACGAAGATGATGCCACCTACCTGCCCGGCGATGTGCGGATCGTCGATATAGGTGATGCCGATATTGTCCACACGGACACGATGAAAAGCCACGCCAATATTGAGGCCGGCGTGCGCGCCATCCTCAAGGCCGGCGCGCTGCCCGTGGTGATCGGGGGGGATCATTCGATCAACATTCCCTGCATCAATGCATTTGAGGGCCAAGGCGACATTCACATTCTGCAAATCGATGCCCATCTCGATTTTGTCGATGAACGCCACGGGGTGCGGTTTGGGCATGGCAACCCAATGCGGCGGGCCGCGGACAAAGGTTACGTGACGGGGCTCACGCAGTTGGGGATCCGCAATGTCAGCTCCACCGCGAAAGAGGGCTACGCGGATGCCCGCGCGATGGGCTCAGATATCCTGTCGGTGCGGCAGGTGCGAAAGCTGGGCGCCAAAGGCACCGCCGCGCGTCTGCCCCAGGGCGCGCGTGTCTATATCACCATTGATATTGACGCGTTCTGCCCCTCCATCGCGCCGGGCACCGGCACGCCGAGCCATGGGGGTTTTCTGTATTATGACGTGCTGGAAATCCTGCAAGAGGTCGCACGCACCCATGAGATCGTCTGTATCGACCTGGTGGAAGTGGCGCCGGATTACGACCCCACCGGGAGCACGTCAATTTTGGCCGCACAGGTTTTGTTGAACCTGTTGGGGTTCATTTTTCATGCGCGGTCCGGCTGATCGGTACGCGAGATTTCGTGCCTCCGGCGGGGATATTTTCAGCCAGAAGAAACACCGAGGCTGCGCTATTTTTTGAGAAGGGCGCGCACGCGGGCCTCTATGTCGGGCGCGCTTAGGCCGGCCTCGGCGTACATACCTGCAGGTGTGCCATGGTCGATATAGACATCTGGCAGGACCATGGAGCGGAATGTGAGGCCGTGATCGAAGACGCCCTCTTCTGCCAGAAGCTGTGCCACATGGCTGCCAAATCCGCCGATGCTGCCGTCCTCAATCGTGATCAGCACCTCATGACGGGCCGCCAGATCGAGGATCAAGGCGCGGTCAAGCGGTTTGGCAAAGCGCGCATCGGCGACCGTGGGCGTGATGCCTTGGGTTGAGAGCGCTTCTGCGGCGGTAAGCACCTCGCCGAGGCGGGTGCCAAAGGACAAGAGCGCCACGCGCGTGCCTTGTGTGACAATGCGGCCTTTGCCGATCTCAAGGAGCTGAGGATCCGCGGGCAAATCCACGCCCTGCCCTTCGCCGCGGGGATACCGAAACGCGATGGGGCCCGCATCATGGGCCGCGGCGGTGGCGACCATGTGGGTGAGCTCTGCCTCATCGGCGGCGGCCATCACCACCATGTTGGGCAGGCACGCAAGAAAGGCCACATCAAACGCGCCCGCATGGGTCGGCCCGTCTGCCCCCACAAGCCCGGCCCGGTCGATGGGAAACCGCACCGGCAGGTTCTGGATGGCGACGTCATGGATCACCTGATCGTAGCCGCGCTGCAGGAAGGTGGAATAGAGCGCGCAAAAGGGTTTCATCCCGCCCGCGGCCAGCCCAGCGGCAAAGGTCACGGCGTGCTGTTCGGCGATGCCCACGTCAAAAGTGCGATCAGGGTGCGCAGCAGCGAAGAGATCAAGCCCGGTGCCATCGGGCATGGCCGCCGTGATCGCGCAAATCTTGTCATCGGATGCGGCGGCCTTGGTCAGGGTTTCGGCAAAGACCTTGGTGTAATTGGGCGCGTTGGATTGGGCCTTGGCCTGTTCGCCCGTGGCCACGTTGAATTTGGCGCGGCTGTGACCGGCATCGCGGGCCTGCTCGGCGGGGGGGTAGCCTTTGCCCTTTTTGGTGATCACGTGGATCAGAGTAGGGCCAGAGGCGCGCTCTTGCACGATGCGCAGCACGGGCAACAGGTGGTCCATGTCGTGACCATCAATCGGGCCGATATAGGAAAACCCCAGTTCTTCGAATATCTTACCGCCGAATGCTGATGTCGATCCTGTGGTATCACCGGGCCGGGTGTCATCGGGCAAAAGATCGGCGGCGGCTTTGGCGGCGGCGTCCAGATCCTCTTTGGATCGGCGGTCTGACAGGCGGGAGAGATAGGCCGACATGGCCCCCACGGGTGGGGCGATCGACATGTCATTGTCATTGAGGATCACGATCAGACGCTTGCCCAGGTGGCCCGCGTTGTTCATCGCCTCAAACGCCTGTCCTGCGCTCATGGCGCCGTCGCCAATGACGGCGATGGCATCGCCCAGCCCCTCGGCGCAGGTGCCGCCCAGATCCCGCGCCGCGGCAAAGCCGAGGGCCGCACTGATGGAGGTGGAGGAATGGCCCGCACCGAACGGGTCGTAGACGGATTCGGACCGTTTGGTGAACCCGCTGAGCCCCCCTGCCAGGCGCAGGCTGATCATCGCGTCGCGCCGCCCGGTCAGGATCTTGTGAGGATAGCACTGGTGGCTGACATCCCAGATGATCTTATCGCGGGGCGCATCAAACACATGATGCAGCGCGACCGTCAGTTCCACCACGCCCAGACCTGCCCCCAGATGCCCCCCGGTTTGCGACACCGTCCAGATCGTCTCAGCGCGCAGCTCATCGGCCAGTTGGCGCAGCTCCGCGTCCCTCAGCCCATTGAGGTCAGCCGGCCCGGCCACCTGATCCAGAAGCGGCGTATGAGGTCTGTCCGTCACCCGGCGCTCCTTTTTTGTACAAATTGGGTTTTCAGGTCGTGCG